>JAYPEA010000012.1:0-34867 GCA_038125525.1 Burkholderiaceae bacterium
GGGCAACGTCAGCGGCGCCCGCACCGGCTTCGGCTTGCAGCACCGGCATGGCAGCGTGTTGCCACGCCTCAAAGGGTTTTTGGCACACACCGCATCTGGCCCAACCTTGCGTGGCGGCAAGGGTTTCGGGGGCAAATCGCAGCCGGGCCAAACAGCTGGGGCATTGGGTGGTGAGCATGGCGAGGGTTAGTCCTTGGCCTAAGGGTTGAGGGGGGCGGGGCGCTGCGCCGTCATCAACGCCCAGCCGTCCATGGTTTGGCTAACCGAAAGCGCAAGCCACGGTGCGTACGCCTGCACCAACGCGTCGGTTTGTCGCGTCAATATACCCGCTAACACCAAGGTACCGCCAGGTGCAACATGTTGGCTAAGAAGCGGCGCCAACACCTGCAACGGGGTGGCCAAGATGTTGGCCAACACCACGTGGTACTGCCCCTGGGCGCAGTCGGCGCCGCCCACCCGGTGCAGCGTAACGCCGTTGTTGGCTGCGTTGTCTTGGCTAGCGCGCCAGGCGTCGGGGTCGATGTCCACGGCATCAACCTGCCAAGCCCCCATGCGCGCGGCCGCAATGGCCAAAATGCCTGAACCGCAGCCATAGTCAAGTACCCGTGCGTCTTGCAGCGAATGCTGGGCCAACCAGCGCAAGCACATCAGCGTGGTGGGGTGCGAACCGGTACCAAATGCCAACCCCGGATCAAGCCACAACACGGTACGCGCCTGCGGCGGCGGCTGGTGCCAGCTGGGCACCACGTAGCAATCGTCGGTAACGGCCACTGGTTCAAACTGGGCCTGAGTGGCGCGCACCCAGTCTTGATCGGCAACGGCTTGCGGCGGGCTCAGCGGTTTCACGTCGCTTAACTCGGGCTGCTGCGCCACGCGCGCGGCGGCTTGTTGCGCGGCCTGAACCGAATCAAACAAGGCCTGCACGCGCGATACGGGCCAGCCCTGCACGGGGGCGGGCATGTCGGGTTCGCCAAACAAGGCGTGGTCTTCGTCGCTTTCAGGCGCGGCGTCCAGCACCGAAACACTTAAGGCCTGGGCCTCTTCGAGCAACGCCTCAAGCAGTGGCAGGTCGGCTTGCCTGGCCAACCACTGCAGCTCAGTCATGGTCTCGCGGGTGGTGCTGCAACCAGTGCTCGAGATAGTGGATGTTGGTGCCCCCCGTGGCAAACTTGGTGTCAACCATAAGCTCGCGGTGCAATGGGATGTTGGTCTTAATGCCTTCAACCACGGTTTCGGCCAGCGCCGTGCGCATGCGCGCCAAGGCTTGGTCGCGGGTGTCGCCGTGCACAATAAGTTTGCCGATCATGCTGTCGTAGTGAGGGGGCACCACGTACTGGTGGTACACGTGCGAGTCCACCCGCACCCCAGGGCCGCCTGAGGTGTGCCAGCCGGTGATACGGCCGGGCGAGGGCATGAAGTTATATGGGTCTTCGGCGTTGATACGGCACTCGATGGCATGACCGCGGCACGTAATTTGACGTTGCGTAAAGGGCAGCTTTTCGCCGGCAGCAACAGCAATTTGATGACGCACGATGTCAACGCCCGTCACCATCTCCGTAACCGGGTGCTCGACCTGAACCCGGGTATTCATTTCAATAAAGTAAAACTCGCCGTTTTCGTACAAAAACTCAAAGGTACCAGCCCCACGGTAGTGGATTTTTTTGCACGCGGCCACGCAACGGGCGCCGATTTTGTCGATGAGCTTGCGTGAAATACCCGGGGCGGGGGCTTCTTCGATGATTTTTTGGTGGCGCCGCTGCATGGAGCAGTCGCGCTCGCCTAGGTACACCGCTTGCCCGTGTTGGTCAGCCAACACCTGGATTTCGATGTGGCGCGGATTTTCGAGAAACTTCTCTAAGTAAACCGCTGGATTACCAAACGCCGTGGCCGCCTCGGCGCGGGTAGTTTGCACCGCGTGCAGCAGCGCCGCCTCGGTGTGGACCACGCGCATGCCCCGGCCCCCGCCGCCGCCAGCGGCCTTGATGATGACGGGATAGCCCACCGCCTTGGCCAATTGTTTGATTTGACTGGGGTCTTCGGGCAACTCGCCGTCTGAGCCGGGTACGGTGGGTACACCGGCACGAATCATGGCCTGTTTGGCCGACACTTTGTCGCCCATGAGGCGAATGGCTTCGGCTGTGGGCCCAATAAAAACAAAACCGCTGGACTCGACGCGTTCGGCAAAGTCGGCGTTTTCGCTTAAGAAGCCGTAGCCGGGGTGAATGGCTTCGGCGTCGGTCACTTCGGCCGCAGAAATCAGTGCGGGCATGTTGAGGTAGCTCAAACCCGGGGCAGCAGGGCCAATGCACACGGCCTCATCGGCGAGCTTGACGTACTTGGCGTCGCGATCGGCCTCGGAGTACACCATGACCGCCTGCACCCCCAGTTCGCGACACGCGCGTTGGATACGCAGGGCGATCTCGCCTCGATTGGCGATGAGAATTTTTTTGAACATGTCGATTACTCGATCACGAACAAGGGCTGTCCGTACTCAACGGCCTGCCCGTCGTTGACCAAAACGGTCTTGACCACCCCAGCCCGGTCGGCCTCAATTTCGTTAAGAATCTTCATGGCCTCAATGATGCACAGCTTGTCGCCCTCTTTGACTTGACTGCCCACGTCAACAAAGGGCTTACCCCCGGGCGTGGCGGCACGATAAAAGGTGCCCACCATGGGCGAGGTCACGCGGTGTCCGGCCTCGGGCGAAGGCTGCGCAGCGACCGCGGCGGCGGCCGGCTCACTGGCCACGGGCGGCGGGGCGGCCACCACCGCCGGGGCGGGTGCCATCGCAACGGGTGCCACAGCCCCTGCCTTGACGATGCGCACGGTGCCTTCGGATTCGGCAATTTCGAGTTCGGAGATGTTGGACTCGGAGACCAAGTCGATCAAGGTCTTAAGTTTGCGTAAATCCACCAAACACCTCGCATTTGTCGTTAGAACGGCGCCTAGTGTAGCCGATGACGTGGCGTGCCCCAACATGGGGCCACTGGTCGACTGGCGAAAGATGCTGTGCTTTATTGAGTTTTAGAGGTAAAAAATCAATAAATGCCTTCTTTTAGCTGCTGACGTACGGTCTCCATCGCTGTAAGTCAGCGTCTTGCAGTTTGCCCAGTTTGCGATGCGCGACCCGCCCCTGGCCATCAAACTGCACGCTAAAGGGTAGCCCACCGCCTTGGTTGCCCAGGTCACGGGCCATTTGGGTACCCCCTAAGGCGGCCACCACCACCGGCATGCGCAGCGGCTGTCGGCGCAAAAAACCGGCCACCGCCTCGGCGCGGTCAATGGCCACGGCCAGCATGGGCCAACGGCCATTGGCTTGGGCGTAGGCTTGGTTGAGCAGGGGTAGCTCTTCCACGCAGGGCGGACACCACGTGGCCCAAAAATTCACCAACAGCGGCTGGCCCCGCCACGCTGCCAGCGGCACGGGTTGGCCGTCGATACCAGGCCAGGTCTGCTGCCAAAACGCTTGTTCGGCCGGCTCAAGCACCGGGCCTAAGGTATGCCGCTGCAGGCCCACGGCCACCCCAGCAGCCCCAGCCAACAGGCCACCGCCCCAGGCCAACAGCCGGCGGCGCGTCACGCCAACCCCTCATGAGCCGGTTGCGCCAGGCATTGGCGCAAGGCCTCAATCGAGCCTCGTGCGGGGCCATCTTGCTTGCGCGCCCGCAGCGCGCCGCGCAGCGCGTCGTGGCAGTTAACGATGAAGTGCAGCGCCGTGGGTTGCTGCCCGGCAGCAAGGGTGTCGTAAAGCGTAAGCACCGACACCTCGGGCTCGCGCAGCCCCACTCCTTGATGGGCCTCAAAGCGATATCCACCATTGAGCAAAGCGAGTTCGGGGGCTTTGGGGTCGTCGCTGAATACATGCACGTAAATGTCGTGTCGCGCCGTGGCGGTGCCGTCCCAAACCGCCCCGGTCAGGTGCGGGGCAAAGTCTTGCAGCACCTGCATCCAGCGCAACGCCATGTGGCGTAACTGCGCCAGCGCCTGGGCCTGCGCCTCAGGGCAAAAAATCGCAATGTGCTCGCGCACCGCGCGCAACAGCACATCGTGGTTGGGCAGCGGGGTGCGCGCGGGCAGGTTGAGGTCGTGCAGGGCCTGCCGTTTGGCGCGGCCGGCTTCCATGCCGTCGTCTACCATGCGCCGCGCCGCGGCCGCGGCAATTGCAAGCTCACGGGTTTGCATGCGGCGATTGTGCCGTATTGGCAGCAACCCCAGCCCTAGAATGGCCGCCATGCACTTGCACATACTGGGGATTGGCGGCACCTTCATGGGTGGCTTAGCGGCGCTGGCGCGCGAGGCGGGACACCGGGTCACGGGCTGCGACGCAGGCGTGTACCCACCCATGAGCACCCAACTCGAGCGGCTGGGCATTACGCTGCACGAGGGGTACGACGCGCGACAGCTGGACTTAACACCCGACGTGTTTGTGGTGGGTAACGTGGTGTCCCGCGCGCGGCTGCCCAACGGCCAGCCCAAGTACCCGCTGATGGAAGCACTGATGGAGCGCGCCCTGCCCTACACCAGCGGGCCGCAGTGGCTGGCCGAGCATGTGCTGCAGCAACGGCATGTGCTGGCCGTGGCTGGTACACACGGCAAAACCACCACCACCGCGATGCTGGCATGGATTCTGCAGGCGCAGGGCCTGCAGCCTGGCTTTTTGATTGGTGGCGTACCGGCTAATTTTGAGGTTTCGGCGCGACTTGGCGCAGCCAACGCCCCTTTTGTGATTGAGGCCGACGAATACGACACCGCATTTTTTGACAAACGCAGCAAGTTTTTGCACTATCGCGCGCGCACCGCGATTTTGAACAACCTTGAGTTTGATCACGCCGACATTTTTGACGACTTGGCCGCGATTGAACGCCAATTTGCCCATTGGCTGCGGGTGGTACCGGCCAGCGGCCGGGTGGTAGTAGCCGACGGGCAACCGGCTTTGCAACGTGTGCTGACGCAGGCGCCGTGGTGCCGGCCCACCACCTTTGGCGGCGCCCACAGCGACTGGGCGGCACAAGGCACGGCGCAGGCGTTTGCCGTGCAGCACCGCGGGCAAACCGTGGCGCAGCTGCAGTGGACGCTTACTGGCCAGCACAACCAGCGCAACGCGCTGGCGGCCATGGCTGCAGCAGCTGAGCTGGGTGTGACGCCAGCACAATCGGCCGCCGCGCTAAGCCAATTTGGCGGCGTGGCGCGACGCATGCAAGAAGTCGCGCGGGTTTCGTGGCAAGGGCAAGATTTGGTGCTGTACGACGACTTTGCGCATCACCCCAGCGCCATCGCCACCACACTCGAAGGCCTGCGCCAAGCGCTCAACGCCGACCCGACCACCCAAAAGGCACGCATCGTGGCGGTGTTTGAGCCACGCAGCAACACCATGCAGTTGGGCACCATGCGCGAGCAATTACCCGCTGCGCTGGCCTGCGCCGACCAGGTGCTGTGCCACACCGCGCAATTAAGCTGGGACGCGGCGCAGACGCTGCTGCCTTTGGGGCAGCGGGCGCACTGCAGCGCCAGTGTTGAAGATGCCGTTGCCCAAGTCAAACAATGGCTGCAACCAGGCGACCGCGTGGTGGTCATGAGCAACGGTGGCTTTGGCGGCATTCATGCGCAACTGGCACACGCCATGCGCCAACGCGCCGCCAACGCCGACTAAAAGCCCAACCTAGGCCTTGCGCCGCGCGCGCACAGCCTGCGCCAACGTCTTGAGCACGGCAGCCGAATCGTCCCACCCCAAACACGCATCGGTGATGCTTTGGCCGTAAACCAAGGCCGCGGGGTCGTCTTTGCCGGCTGAGAACTTTTGTGCGCCAGCCTGTAGGTGGCTCTCAACCATCACCCCAAAGACCTGCCGGCTGCCCTGGCCCACTTGCTCAGCCACCGACTGCGCGACGTTGACTTGACGTTCGTGTTGCTTGTTGCTGTTGGCGTGGCTGAGGTCAATCATGAGGCGCTCGGGCAAACCCGCCGCGCGCAGTGCCTCGCAGGCGGCTTGCACGCTGGCAGCGTCGTAATTGGGCTGTTTGCCACCGCGCAGAATCACGTGGCAATCGGGGTTGCCCTGGGTGCGCACAATGGCCACTTGCCCCCCTTTGTGCACCGACAAAAAATGGTGCGCGCGGGCCGCGGCCTGTATGGCGTCCGCAGCGATACGTAGGTTACCGTCGGTGCCATTTTTAAAGCCAATCGGCGCCGACAAGCCCGAGGCCAATTCGCGGTGCACTTGGCTCTCGGTGGTGCGCGCGCCAATGGCACCCCAGGCAATCAGGTCACCAATGTACTGTGGCGAAATCACGTCTAGAAACTCGCTGCCAGCGGGCAGCCCCAAGCGGTTGATTTCAATCAACAACTGGCGCGCCATACGCAAGCCCTCGTCGATGCGAAAACTTTGATCAAGGTACGGATCGTTGATTAAGCCCTTCCAGCCCACCGTGGTACGTGGCTTTTCAAAGTACACCCGCATCACAATCTCGAGGTCGGCTTGGTGTTGTTGGCGCGCCTGGCGTAACCGGTGGGCGTAGTCCAAAGCCGCGGCCGGGTCGTGGATGGAGCACGGCCCCATGATGACCAACAACCGGTCGTCTTTGCCCTGCATGATGCGGCGGATGGCACCACGGGTCTGCGTAATCAGCCCCTCGACCGGCGTGCCGGCGATGGGAAAAAATCGAATCAAGTGCTCGGGTGGCGGCAACACGGTAATTTCCTGTATGCGTTCGTCGTCGGTTTGGCTGGTTTTTTCGACGGGTGCATACGAGCGGGCCAGCGCAACAGAGGATGGGGTGGACTTTGTCATGGTGAAAGTTTTTTGGTAGTCAAAAAAAAACCGCCGTCTCCGGCGGTTTGGGGCTTGGGTTGTTTTTTCTCAGCACACAAGCTCTGCACCGCCATGGGGGTCAGAGAAAGCAAAATAGCCAAAAAAGAAAGCAACCAAATTCATGCGAAGCACTGTAACACAGGCCGCTCGGTGCGCCTAGGCGGTGCCGCCCACGGTGAGGCCATCGAGCAACAGCGAGGGCTGGCCCACACCCACAGGAACACTTTGGCCTTCTTTGCCGCAGGTGCCCACGCCACTGTCTAGGCGCAAGTCGTTGCCGATGGCGCGCACCCGAGTGAGCGCCTCAGGGCCGCTGCCTACTAGGGTGGCGCCCTTAACCGGGTACTGCACTTTGCCGTTTTCAACCCAGTAGGCTTGACTGGCCGAGAACACAAACTTACCCGAGGTGATATCGACCTGCCCACCGCCAAAATTAACGGCGTACAAGCCGCGCTTGACCGAGGCGAGCATGGCTTCGGGCGTGTCGCTGCCGCCCAGCATGTAGGTGTTGGTCATGCGTGGCATGGGCACGTGGGCGTAGCTCTCGCGGCGGCCGTTGCCCGTGGCTGGCACACCCATGAGGCGGGCGTTCATGCGGTCTTGCAGGTAGCCCCGCAATATGCCGTCTTCGATGAGCACGTTGCACTGGGTGGCGTGGCCCTCATCGTCGATGTTGAGCGAGCCGCGGCGCTGCGGTAAGGTGCCGTCGTCGAGCACGGTGACGCCTTTGGCCGCCACGCGCTGGCCGATGCGCCCACTGAAGGCGCTGGAGCCTTTGCGGTTGAAGTCGCCCTCCAGGCCGTGGCCCACCGCCTCGTGCAGCAGCACCCCGGGCCAGCCAGGGCCCAAAATCACCGTCATTTCGCCGGCTGGGGCGTCTCGCGCCTCTAGGTTGGTCAGCGCAGCGTCCACCGCCTCTTGGGCGTACTGCGCCAACAAGGCGTCGTCAAACATGGTGAGGTCACGCCGCCCCCCGCCGCCGGCGGTACCCATTTCGCGGCGCTGGCCTTGTTGCGCCACCACGGTCAGCGACAGCCGCACCAAGGGCCGCACGTCCGCGGCCAGGGTGCCGTCGCCACGGGCAATGAGCACCACCTCGAATTCACTGGCCAGGCCAGCCATGACTTGCGTGACGCGCGGGTCACGCGCGCGCGCCATTTGCTCGAGTCGCTCAAGTAAAGCAACTTTGGCGGTGTTGTCTAGGCTGGCGGTGGGGTCATCCGCAGCGTACAGCGTGTGTCCGCTGATGCGCTTGGCCACTGGCACCCGGCGCGACTGGCCGGCGCTGGCAATGGTGCGCACGGCGCGCGCGGCTTCGTCCAGGGTTGCGGGGCTTAGGTTGTCGGCATACGCAAAGGCGGTTTTGTCACCAGCCACGGCGCGCACGCCCACACCGGTGTCAATGGCAAAGGTGCCGCTTTTCACGATGCCTTCTTCTAGGCTCCAGCTTTGGCTGCGGGTGTATTGAAAGTACAGGTCAGCGTCGTCAACGCGATGGGCCCGTATGGTGGCCAGCGCCGCGCGCAGGTGGCGTTCGGTTAAGTCGTGGGGCTGCAACAACCATTGTTGAGCAATGGACAAATGGGTAAGCGCGGCTTGCGGTGCATTCATGGCGCCATTGTAGAAAGCTGGCCAAACATGCCAGCGCCCTAGGGCTTTTGCGCCAGATGCTGGCGGCACCAAGCCAGCATGGCGCTGTCGTCTTGGTCTTGCATGCCATCGGCACAGGCTTGAGCAAAGCGGTCTTTGGCCATTTGTCCCAGCGGCACTTGGCGTTGGGCGCGCTGCGCCGCGGCCACGGCCAGCCGGGTGTCTTTGGTGAGCAAGCGCATGTGGGCCTGAATGTCGGTGGCGCCGGCCAGCGCACGGCGCATGCGGTGGCTGGCAATCCAACTTTGGCCGCTGGACTGCTCAATCACGTCCAGGGTGCGCAAAGGGTCCAGCCCCTCGGCCTCGGCCCACGCCATGGCTTCGGCGGCGGCGACAAGGTGCACCCCGGCCAGCAAGTTGTTAACCAGCTTGGTGCGGGCGCCGTCGCCCAGCCGTGAGCCGACGTAAAACACCGGGTTGGCCAGGCACGCAAGCATGGCTTGGTGTTGCTGCCAAATGGGGGCGGCCGCGGCCACCATTAGGCTCATACGGCCTTGGGCGGCCCGCTCGGGGCCACCCGACATGGGCGCCTCAATCACCTGCACCGCCGCATCTTGCAGCGCGTGGGCGATGGCCTGCGCATCCTCGGGGGCGATGGTGGGGCACAGCAGCACGGTGTCTTGCGCTTGCAGTGCCGCGGCCGCGCCATCGGTGCCCCAAAGCACCTCGCGCACTTGGTCTGCCGTAACCACCACCAGCGCCAATTGCACATGGCCCAAGGGGTTGGCGGCACGCGCCGCGCGCACCGCATGCGCGGGCGTCTCAACCACCGTGGCGCCCAACGCACGGGCCTGGCTTTGGCGCGCTGGGTCGATGTCGTGCACCCACGCGGCGTGGCCCAGCGCACGCCAACGTTGCACCATGCCCATGCCCATGTTGCCAGCGCCCACCCAGGCCATGGTCATGGGAGCATGCGCGGGGGCAGACGATGGTTGGCTCATGGGCGGCACCTTCAATTAGAAAAGGGGATTAACTTTGCATTAAGTAACGCCCGCGCGCCACCGACATGAGCATACCCAAGGCCATGCCAAGCGTGACCATGGCCGTGCCGCCGTAACTGATGAAGGGCAGCGGCACACCCACCACGGGCAAAATGCCACTGACCATGCCCATGTTGACAAAGGCGTAAACCAAAAAAATCATGGCCATGGCCGCGGCCAGCAGCCGCGCAAACATGGTGGGCGCGTAGCTGGCCAGCATCAAGCCGCGGATGATAAGAAACGCGTACGCCAACAACAGCAACAAGGCACCGACCAAGCCAAACTCTTCGGCAAAGCCGGCAAAGACGAAATCGGTGGTGCGTTCGGGCACAAACTCAAGATGGGTTTGTGTGCCTTGCATAAACCCCTTGCCTGTGAAGCCACCCGAGCCAATGGCAATCAAGCCCTGAATGGTGTGAAAGCCGCGCCCCAGCGGGTCTGCCATGGGGTTGAGCAAGGTGCACACGCGCTGTTTTTGGTAGTCGCGCAGCACCACCCAGTCCAGCCCCGGGCGACACCAAGCATCACCCATCCACAAGAGCACCACAATGCCTACGAGCAGCAGCAGCACAGGCGGCACAATCAGACGCCACGATAGCCCCGCGAAGTAAATAATGAGCAAACCCGAAGCCGCCACCAGCAAGGCCGTGCCCAAGTCGGGCTGACGCGCGATTAGGCCAACCGGGATAGCCAACAGCAGCGCCGCGCCCGCAAAGTCAAGCGGGCGCATTTGGCCCTCGCGCCGCTGAAACCACCACGCCAACATCAGCGGCGTGGCAATTTTTAGCATTTCGCTGGGTTGCACCACCACACCAAGGTCCAGCCAGCGTTGCGCGCCTTTTTTGGTGATGCCAAACCACATCACCGCCAGCAGCAACGCCACGCCCAGGGTGTACAAAGGCACGGCCAAGCGCTGCAATTGATGCAACGGAATTTGCGCCATGACAAACATGACCACAAACGCCACCAGCAAATTGCGCCCGTGGTCCATGAAGCGGGTGCCGTGGTCGTACCCCACCGAGTACATGGTAAGCATGCCGGCGGCCACCAACAGCAACACCGCCACCAGCAGCGGGCCGTCAAAACCCGCAAACCAATGCCCCACGCGGGCCCGCACGCCTGATTGTTCAACCACCACCGCCATGGCACATTATGGCCTGCGGCCTGCGCCACGGGCGTGGGACAATGCCGGGGATGCACTTGATGTACGAAGACGGTGGCAAGTTTGGCGTGGGTCGCGTCTTAAGCCAAAGCGAACAGGCCTGGCAGGTTGAAGCGCCCAGTGGCAAACGGCAAAAGGTCAAGTCCGGCCACGGGCTGATTACTTTTGACGACCCCCACCCCGAGCAATGGCTGGCGCGGGCCCAAGCCTTGGCCGCCACGATTGACTTGGACCTGGCTTGGTCTTGTGCGCCAGACGATGAGTTTGGCTACGCCACGTTGGCACAAGACTACTTTGGCGCCGAGGCCAGCGCCCAAGAGCACGCCGCGGCACTGCTGGGGCTGCACGGCGCGCCGCACTACTTTCGCCGCAGCGGTAAGGGGCGATTTCGCAAAGCCACCCCCGAGGTGCTGCAACAGGCGCTGGCGGCCATCGCCAAGCGCGAGGCCGTGCAAGCGCAAATTAACCAATGGGCCGAGGCACTGGCCCGTGGAGAGTGCCCCGAGCCGATCGCGCAAGAGGCGGCGCGGCTGTTGTTTAGGCCAGACAAGAACAGCGCCACGTACAAGGCACTGACTGCCGCGGCCAAGCGCTTGCAGCGCTCAACGCTGGACGTGCTGCGCGAGGCCGGCGCCATTGACAACCCGTACGCGTTTCACTGGCAGCGCCTGCTGCTGCAGCACCAGCCGGGCGGGCTGAACTGGCCCAACCTACCCAATTTGCCAGCCGAGCCAACCAGGCCAACAGCGGTGGCGACGGCGTTTTCAATCGACGACAGCCAAACCACTGAAATTGATGACGCCTTTTCGCTACAGGGCCTGGGCAGTGGTGAAGTCACACTGGGCATTCACATCGCCGCCCCGGCACTGAGTGTGCAGCCCAACGACGCCTGGGATACTGCCATTCGGCAACGCATGTCCACGCTGTATATTCCTGGAGGCAAGGTGACCATGATGCCCGAGGCCTTGGTGCAACGCCACACCTTGCGCGCGGGGCGGGCGACCACGGCGGTATCGCTTTACCTGCGCTACAACGAGACAAGCTTTGAACTGTTGGGCCACGAATCACGCTGCGAACTTGTACACGTAAGCCACAACCTGCGGCACGACCAACTCGACACGTTGCTCGACGAAGCCTTTTTTGCCAACCCACAAGCCAGTGTGCCCGAGGACCACGCGGCATACGCCGAGGTGACGCCTTGGCTGCAGGCGCTACGCTGGCTGCACCAACTGGCAGGCACCAGCCACGCCCAACGCATGGCCGTGCGCGGCAAGCCCGACAAGGGCAACCGGGCAGACTTTACGTTTTCGCTGCTTGGCAAAAGCGGCGAACTGCCCGACGGCAGCGAGCAGGTAACCATTGGGCAACGCCAGCGCGGCGCACCGCTTGATTTGATCGTCGCCGAGCTGATGATATTGGCCAACAGCACCTGGGGGCAGTGGATGGCTGAGCTGGGCGTGCCCGGCGTTTACCGCAGCCAAGCGGCCCTGGCCCCTGGTGTGAAGGTGCGCATGAGCACGCAGGCGCTGCCGCACGCCGGCATGGGGCTGGCGTGTTACGCGTGGTGCACGTCACCGCTGCGCCGCTACGCCGATTTAATGAATCAATGGCAGCTGCTGGCCTGCATTGAGCACGGCAAAACAGCCGCGTTGGCTGCGCCGTTTAAGCCCAAACAAGCCGAGCTGCTGGCGCTCATTGGCGGCTTTGAAGCCACCTACGCTGGGCTGCAGCAATGGCAATCGGCGCTGGAGCGGTTTTGGGCGCTGCGCCTGCTGCAGCAACAAGGCATGCAGCAAGCACCAGGGCAGGTTATTCGCGAAAACTTGGTACGACTCGACACCCTGCCTTTGGTGCTGGAGGTGCCCCATCTAGAGGGCTTGGCACGCGGCACACGGGTCATGCTGGCCCTTGGCGAACCCGATTTGTTGGCGCTAACGGTCTCGGCGCGGTCAACCGGTGTGCTGGCGGATCGGCCACCGGCGGGCGAGGAGGACGACGAAGACGACAGCGCGGCCAGCACCGAGCTGTCGGTGACTATTCCGACCGACCAGGACACGCCAGACGAGGTGGCATGACCACGCTTGCGCCATTTCGCCCCGCCACCCTGTCACCCGGGTTTAGGTGGGCGATGCTGTTGTCGCTGGCGCTGCACGTGGCGCTGCTGCCGCTTGGCCTGAGGCAATCCATACCGCGCGCCGATTTGTGGGCCGCCACGGGCATGGAGGTGGTACTGGTCAACGCCAGTACCGACGAAGCCCCCAACGAGGCGCGGGCGCTGGCGCAGCACAACCTAAGTGGCGGGGGGGCCACCAACCCACAGCAAGCGGCCACCCCACTGCCAGCGGCCGCACGCGACGCTACGGGCCAAGGACAGGCGGCCGTCACACGTCGGCTGCGCACGTTGGCGGCGCGCCAAGACACCATGCTCACGGCGCTTAAGCAACAGTTGGCACAGTGGCAAGCCCAAAGCCAACTGATGGACCCGCAAGAGGTGCCCGCGGCGTGGCGTCAACAACAAGCCGAGCTGCGCCAATTGTTGGCACGAATTGAGCAGCGGTTACAACAACAAAGCGAGGCACCGCAGCGTATCGTGGCTCAAGACGCCACGCGTGCGGCGGTATTTGCGCGTTATTACGACGACTTGCGTCAGCGTCTTGAGCAAGAGGGCACGCAACGCTTTCCGCAACGCCAAGGCAGGCGTCTTTACGGCGACGTGCTCATGAGCCTAACCCTGCGCCACGACGGCGAGCTGCTGCAAGCCCAAGTCATACGCGGCTCGGGGGTGGATGGGCTAGACCAGCAGTCGCTGCAGTTGGTGCGGCGTGTGCGCTTTGCACCATTTGACGCCACCCTGCGCCGTCAGGCCGACGCGCTGGTGGTGGTGACGCGATTTCGCTACCTCCGCGACAATACGCTGCAAACCCAAACCTACACCTCGCCATGAGCCAACCCAATCGCTACGCGGTGCTGGGTCATCCGGTCAAGCACAGCAAGTCGCCGTGGATCCATCAGCAATTTGCTGCGCAAACCGGGCATACCCTAAGCTATGAGGCCATTGAATTGCCGGTTGACGGCTTGGCGCAAGGCCTGCAAACGCTGCGCGATGCAGGACTGCAAGGCTGCAACGTTACGGTGCCGTTTAAACACCAGGCCTTTAACCTAGCCAGCGACCCCACGCCCCGCGCGCGTTTGGCCCAAGCCTGCAACACACTGTGGTTTGACGGCGCATGCGTGTACGCCGACAACACCGACGGCCAGGGATTGATGCGCGACTTGGCACCGCACCTACCCGGCCCTTGGCCCACGCTGCGCGTGTTGCTGCTGGGCGCTGGTGGCGCTGGCGCCGGGGTGCTGGGCCCCCTGCTTGAGCAGGGCCCGCGCGAGGTCGAGCTAATCAATCGCACCGAATCGCGCGCGCATGCGCTGTGCCAACGCCACGCCGCCCTGGCACAGCGCATGGGCGTGATTTTGCACGCGGCGCCGCTGGCGGGCCACGGCGCGGCATTTGACGTAATCATCAACGCCAGCGCCAGCTCGCTCAGCGGAGCAGCCAGCCCGCTGGATGCGCGCGCCATACGCGCGGGCAGTTTGGCCGTGGATTTAATGTATGGCGCGGCCGCCGAGCCTTTTTTGCAATGGGCACAACGGCATCAGGCGCAACCGCGCGACGGGCTAGGTATGCTGGTTGAGCAGGCCGCGCTTTCGTACGCGCTGTGGCACGGCGTGGCCCCTACCGTGGCGCCAGTGTTGCAACAACTGCGCCATCAACTGCGCTGACATGAAACGACTACGCCGCGCCCCGCGCGCCATGCTACGTGGCTGGTTTGGCTGGCTGTTGGTGGCCGCGCTGGGCTTGCAACTGGTGTTTGCCGTGCGCGTGGCCGCCATGGCGGTGATTGACCCGGCCAGCACGGCGTTTGAACGTAGCGCATGGTGGGCGGGCACCGACACGGCCACGCCACGCCCCTGGACGCAAGCCTGGGTGGACCAACGCGCCATCACCCCGCATCTCAAACGCGCCGTGGTGGCGGCCGAGGACAGCGGTTTTTTTACGCATGGCGGGGTGGCGTGGGACGCCATTCAAAACGCGTGGCTGCGCAACTGGCACGGACCCACCGGCGCCGGGCAGCCCCGGCTGGTGGGTGGCTCCACCATTACCCAGCAATTGGCCAAAAACCTTTTTTTAACCGGCGAGCGCAACTACGCGCGCAAGGCGCAAGAGTTGCTGATTGCCTGGATGCTTGAAGGGCTGCTGAGCAAGCAGCGCATTCTTACGGTGTACCTTAACCATGTTGAACTTGGACGTGGCGTGTACGGCGTACAAAGTGCCAGCCGGCGCTATTTTGGCCGCGACGCCCGCGCCCTGAGCCGGCAACAGGCCGCGCAGTTGGCGGTGATGCTGCCGCGCCCGCGGTACTTTGAGTCGCGCATGAATACACGCTACATGGCACGCCGTACGGCAGTGATTCAACGGCGCATGGCCATGATTGCGCTACCCTCGCCATGACGCGTGTACTGGGCATTGACCCCGGGCTGCGGGTCACAGGGTTTGGCGTGGTGCAAGTTCAGGGCAGCCACTTGCAGTACGTGGCCAGCGGCACCATTCGCACGCACGCCGCCGGCATGGCCTTACCGGCAAGGCTTAAGGTGCTGTTTGACGGGTTGTGCGAGGTGATCACGCGGCATCGTCCGGACGTGGCCGCGTGCGAGGTGGTGTTTGTTAACCGCAACCCTCAAAGCACCTTGTTGTTGGGCCAAGCACGCGGGGCTTGCCTAACGGCGGCCGTCTCGTGTGGACTCACGGTGCACGAGTACACCGCGCTTCAACTTAAAAAAGCCATCGCCGGTCACGGCCGCGCGGGCAAACCCGAAATACAAGCCATGGTGCAGCGCTTGCTGCAGCTCAACCAAGCGCCGGGGCCAGACGCCGCCGACGCGCTGGCTTTGGCGATTGCCCATGCCCACGCCGCACGCCACCCGCTGGCCCCCACGGGCAGTGGCAACAGCGGTAGGGTGGGATGGGGACGAGGCCGCTGGCTGGGCTGAGGCCACTGACTACGTGGTGGGCACCACCAAGAGCTGCCACAACATAATGGCGCCCAAGCCAACAAAAAAAACCACCAGGGCGATCACGGTCCAGCGCACCAGGCGCACGCCGTAGCGTTTGAAGCGCTCGTTGCCGGTAAACGCATACAGCGCAAAACACAACAAGGCCGGCACCAATAACGCCAACACCAACAACCGAGCCACCACCATCGCGGCGTCTACCAAGCCGGCTGCAAGGCAGCAAAGCCCTGCGGGGCGTGTTGTTGGTGATCAAAGGTAACCACGCGGTAAGCCTGCGGCTGGGCAAATAGGGCTTGCAGCAAGCGGTGGTTGAGGCCGTGCCCGGAGCGGTACGCACGGTAGCGCCCCAACACCGGCAATCCAGCAAGGTAAAGGTCGCCAATGGCGTCAAGCACCTTGTGCTTGGCAAATTCATCGGCGTAGCGCAGGCCCTCGGCGTTGAGTACCTTAACTTCATCGAGCACAATGGCATTGTCTAGGCCGCCTCCCAAGGCCAAGCCGTTGGCGCGCATGGCCTCCACGTCGCGCGTAAAGCCAAAGGTGCGTGCGCGGGCGATGTCGCGCACGTAGCGCCCTTGACCCAGGTCAAAGCTAACCTGCCGGCCGCTGGCATGCACCGCCGGGTGGGCAAAATCAATTTCAAAATCCAGCGAAAAGCCCTGATAGGGCTCAAGCCGTGCCCATTTGCCTTGCGCACCGTGGCCCTCGGCCACGTGCACCGGTTGCTCGATTTGAATGAATTGACGCGGCACAGCCTGCGCCTGCAAACCCGCACTTTGCAGCAAATAAACAAAAGAAGCGGCCGAGCCGTCAAGAATGGGCAGTTCTTCTGCCGTGATGTCCACGTTTAGGTTGTCTACACCCAAGCCAGCGCAGGCCGACAACAAATGCTCAACCGTGTGCACACGCACGTTACCGGCACCCAGCGTGGAGGCCAACCGGGTGTCAACCACCGCGTCGTGACGAGCCCGAATGCTCACCGGTTGGGGCAAATCGGTACGGTGAAACACGATGCCGCTGTGGGGCGCGGCAGGACGCAGCGTAAGCGCCACGCGCTGGCCACTGTGCAAGCCCACGCCACTGGTGTGACTGGGCGCTTGAATGGTGTGTTGAGCCAGCATGTGTGGGTATTGTAGGGGGCCACGCACGACCCCAACCCGACGATGGAGGCGCATCGCCGGGCTAGGGTGCAGTGGATGCTCGGCTTAGTCGGCTTGCTTGCGCAGGAAGGCCGGGATTTCAATGTCCTCCATGCCACCCGAGGACATGGCATTGACGCGGTCGGTGGCTTGGGTGCGCGGGGTGTGCCACACGCGTGGCGCCTGCGCGGGCAAGTCGTCGTAAGGCGCCCCGCTGGCATGCCCGCCCGCGGGCATGGCCGTGGCCGAGTCCATGGCGCCGATGGGCGCGTTGTCGGTACCGGTACGAATGACCTGCAACGGCGGGCTTTGACGCTGCGCGCCTTGGCGGCTCAGGCCCGTGGCCACCACGGTGACGCGGATATCGTCGCCCAAGGTGTCGTCGTAGGCGGTGCCGTAAATCACATGCGCCTCGGGCGAAGCGTAGGCACGTATCGTCTCCATGGCCAAACTGGACTCTTTGAGCTTGAGCGAGTTCTTGGCCGCGCTGATGAGCACCAACACGCCACGCGCACCAGACAGGTCAATGCCCTCAAGCAACGGGCAGGCCACGGCTTGCTCGGCGGCCAGTCGGGCCCGGTCCGGGCCGTTGGCCACGGCCGTACCCATCATGGCTTTGCCCGGCTCACCCATGACGGTGCGCACGTCTTCAAAGTCGACGTTGACGTGACCCGGCACGTTAATGATTTCGGCAATACCCCCCACAGCGTTCTTTAGCACATCGTTGGCGTGCGCAAACGCTTGCTCCTGGGTAATGTCGTCGCCGTAGACCTCAAGCAGTTTGTCGTTGAGCACCACGATGAGCGAGTCCACATTGGCCTCGAGTTCGGCCAAACCGCTCTCGGCGTTGCCCGCACGCTTGGGACCCTCAAAGTCAAACGGCCGCGTCACCACGCCCACGGTGAGTATGCCCATCTCACGCGCCACCCGCGCAATGATGGGCGCGGCACCGGTGCCGGTGCCGCCGCCCATGCCGGCGGTAATAAAAAGCATGTGCGCGTTTTGAATGGCATCACGAATTTGATCCACCGCCACCTCAGCAGCCTCGCGACCTTTGTCGGGCTTGCTGCCCGCACCCAGGCCCGTACTGCCCAGCTGAATGATGGCGCCGGCACCGCTGTGCTTGAGCGCCTGCGCGTCGGTGTTGGCACAGACAAACTCGACGCCATTGACGCCAGTGTCAATCATGTGCTGGACGGCGTTGCCGCCGCCTCCACCTACGCCAATGACCTTGATGCAAGTTCCTTGGTTGAACTCTTCGACTTCAATCATTTCAATTCCCATAATGCGCCTCCTTCTGGGGTTTGAAAACACAACGCAACTGCGACCAACATACCCGGGTGTGGTGCGTTAAAACACACCCGCGATCCAATCCTTGACTCGAGCCCATGCCGAGCCCATGCTGCCGCTTTGCAAGGCGGCTTTTTGGCCGCGCAGGCGCGCCTGCTTGGCCTCTTCGAGCAATCCCACCACCGTGGCCGCGCGCGGTTGCGCCACCATGTCAGACAGCGTGGCCGCCACCTGCGGCACACCACGGCGCACGGGTTTGAGAAAAATGTCTTCGCCCAACTCAATCAGGCCAGGCATGACCGCGGTGCCACCAGCGAGCACCATTCCCGAGGACAACACCTCCTCGTAGCCAGACTCACGCACCACCTGCTGCACCAGCGCAAAAATCTCTTCCACCCGCGGCTCAATCACACCGGCCAGCGCCTGGCGGCTGAGCATGCGCGGCTCACGGTCGCCCAGACCAGGCACTTCAATGCGGGCGCTGGGGTCGGCCAACAACTGCTTGGCGCAGCCAGCGGCGACCTTGATGTCCTCGGCATCCCGCGTGGGGGTGCGCAACGCCATGGCAATGTCGTTGGTGATGAGATCACCCGCAATGGGAATAACCGCGGTGTGCCGAATGGCCCCTCCTGAGAAAATCGCCACATCGGTGGTACCGCCGCCGATGTCAACCAACACCACGCCCAGTTCTTTTTCGTCTTCGGTAAGCACCGACAGGCTGGAGGCCAATGGGTTGAGCACCAGTTGATCGATCTCTAGGCCGCAACGGCGCACGCACTTCATGATGTTTTCGGCCGCGCTTTGCGCCCCAGTCACGATGTGCACCTTGGCCTCTAAGCGTATGCCGCTCATGCCCACGGGTTCGCGCACGTCTTGGCCGTCGATGATGAACTCTTGTGGCTCAACCAACAGCAGGCGTTGGTCGGTGGGGATGTTGATTGCGCGCGCGGTCTCCATGACGCGGCTGACATCGCTGGGATGGACCTCGCGGTCTTTGACGGCAACCATACCGCTGGAATTGAAGCCACGGATGTGGCTGCCCGTGATGCCAGTGACGACGCGACCGATACGGCAGTCGGCCATGAACTCGGCTTCTTTTAGCGCTTGCTGAATGCTTTGCACCGTGGCGTCGATGTTGACCACAACCCCGCGCTTGAGCCCCATGCTGGGCGCCACACCAAAACCAGCGAGCTTGATCTGTCCGCCCGATTGAAGCTCGGCCACCACCACCATCACTTTGGAGGTACCTACGTCCAATCCGACGATTAAGTCTTTGTATTCCTTAGCCATTGTGTGCTGCCATGGGTAAAAAAACATTACGCGAGGCGGCTGACCACTGCACGGCGTAACCATTGCGGTAGCGCAAATCGATGCGTTTGGGCCAGGCCTTTGCTTGCGTTTGCCACTGCTTGGCGCTTAGCACCAAGGCCTGCACTCGCGGTATCCATTGGCTGGCTGGGCCCTGCCCCAGGGCGAGTTCGCCGTCGTTGGCCAACCAGGCGTGCCAGCTGCCGCGCGCGTCTAGGCTTAGGCGCTGCAGCGTTTGCCCGGTGGGCGCAAAGACGTCGCGCAGCGCCAACCACGCCTGCGCCACTTCGGTCTCGCGTGTGGGTGGGCCCATCAGCACCGGCAAGCTCACGTCGGGCACTTGGTCTGGCGGCGCGTCAAAGCCTTCGGCGTGGGTATTTATTAACCGCTCACCCCCAACCTCTCCCCACCACGCCAGGGGTTGATGCTCCTGCAAGGTCACGCGCAGGGTGTGCGGAAACACGCGTTGCACCTGCGCTTGACGCACCCATGGCAGCCCCTCAAGCAGGCTTTGCATGTGGGCCAAGTCAACGCTGAGAAAATTGCCGCTCACACGCGCCAACACTTGCATGCGCACCGCGCTTTGGTTCAGGTGCCGCATGTCACCGTCCACCTCAAGGCGCTTGACTGGCCACGCCGCGTCGCGTAGCAACGCCACGCCTGCCACCGCCATGGCCACGGCCAACCAGCCCCACAGCACCCAGCGCGCCACGCTGGACATCAGGCGTATATCCAGCGGTGGGGTGGCCGGCGGGCGTCGCGCGCTCATGCAGCCTCTGGTGGCAAAGCCACGGTTGGGTTATCCAGACTGGCTTGGGCCAGTAGCCCCAGGCACAGTTGCGCGTAGCTAAGCCCAAGGTGTTGCGCCGACTGCGGCACCAGCGAATGGTCGGTCATGCCGGGCGAGGTGTTGAGCTCAAGCAAATACGGCGCGCGTGTGCGCCCGTCAATCATGAAATCGATGCGGCCCCAACCGCGCACCCCCAGCGCGGCATAGGCTTGCTTGGCCATTGTCTCTAGGGCTTGCTCTTGAGCCAGCGGCAGGCCGCTGGGAATCAGGTACTGCGTGGTGTGGCTGAGGTATTTGGCGTGGTAGTCGTAGTTGCCGTTGGGCGCCACGATCCGAATGATGGGCATGGTGTGCAACGCCTGGCCCTGCCCAAACACCGGCACCGTCACCTCATCGCCCACAATGCAGCGCTCGCACAGCACCGCAGGGTCGAGCCGCGCGGCAGCCTGATACGCGGCTTCGGCCTGCTCGGCGTGCAGCACGCGCGTCAGGCCCAGGGTGGAGCCCTCACGCGAGGGCTTGACGATGAGGGGCGCGCCCAAATCGTGTAGCGCTTGGCGCACATCGGCAGCCGAGGTGGCTCGAGACCACGCCGGGGTAGGCAACCCGTGGTGCTGCCACAGGCGCTTGGTCATGTCTTTGTCCATGGCCAGCGCCGAAGCCATGATGCCAGCCCCGGTGTACGGTAAGCCCAACCACTCAAGCACGCCTTGAATCGCGCCGTCCTCCCCCCAACGTCCGTGCAGTGCAATAAAGGCACGGTCGTAGCCCCCCTCAATCAGTGCCTGCAGTGGCTGGTGCCCGGGGTCAAAGCCCTGTACCGACACGCCCGCGCCGCGCAACGCCTCAAGTACGCCTTGCCCAGAACGCAACGAGACCTCGCGCTCGGCGGAGCGACCGCCACAAATTACCACCACGCGTCCAAGCGCGGCGGCCTCAGGCCTGGGCCACCACGCCGTCATGCGGCCTCTCCTGCGCCAGTGAGCTGCACCAACTGCGCCGGTAACTTGCCGATGGAGCCCGCGCCCATGGACAGCACCACGTCGCCGTCTTGCACGTGTTGCCGCACGGCCTCGGGCAAGGCCTCCAAGCTTTCAACAAACACCGGCTCGGGTGCCCCGGCCACGCGTAAGGCGCGCGCCAAGGCCCGGCTGTCGGCTGCGACCACGGGCGCCTCACCAGCGGCGTAAACCTCGGTAAGCAGCAGCAAGTCAGCTTGCTTGAGCACGGTAACAAAATCGTCAAAGCAGTCGCGCGTGCGGCTGTAGCGATGCGGCTGGAAGACCAGCACCAAGCGGCGGGTGGCAAACGCCGCGCGCGTGGCGGCTAGGGTGGCAGCAATTTCAACGGGGTGATGACCGTAGTCGTCGATCAACAAAAACGTGCCGCCGCTCGCCGTGGGCAACTCACCGTGCGACTGAAAACGCCGCCCCACACCGGTAAACGTTGCCAACGCGGTTTGCAGCGCGGCGTCGGGCACATCCAATTGATCGGCCAAGGCCACCACCGCCAAGGCGTTGCGTACGTTGTGCACGCCCGGTAGGTTGAGGGTAATGGGCACATCGGGCTTGCTGGGCTGGCCGCCGGCACGCCCCAAGCGGCGCGCCACAAACTGCATGGTGGTGCCCACGGCTTGTACGTGGCGTGCTTGCACCATGGCGTCGTCGGCCAAGCCGTAAGTCACCAACGGCCGGCCAATCTCGGGCAACAAGTTCCGCACGTGGGGGTCGTCAACGCACACCACGGCCGCGCCATAAAAAGGCATACGGTGCAAAAAGTCGACAAACGCCTGTTGCAGCCGGGCAAAGTCGTGGCCGTAGGTGGCCATGTGGTCGGCGTCGATGTTGGTAACCACCGCCATCACCGGCGAGAGATTCAAAAACGAGGCATCCGATTCATCAGCCTCGACCACGATGTAGTCGCCACTGCCCAGCCGCGCATGCACGCCGGCGCTGTTGAGGCGTCCACCAATCACAAACGTCGGGTCGAGGCCGGCTTGCGCCAACACGCTTGCGGCCAAGCTGGTGGTGGTGGTTTTGCCATGCGTTCCGGCAATGGCAAGGCCTTGCTTCATGCGCATGAGCTCGGCCAACATCACCGCGCGCGGCACCACCGGCACCAAGCGCGCGTGCGCGGCCAAGACCTCGGGGTTGTCAGCCTGTACCGCGGTGCTGGTAACCACCACGTCGGCCCCTTCGATATGAGCCGCTTGGTGTCCTTGGGCCACGCGCGCGCCCAGCTCGCGCAACCGCAGCACGGCGGCGTTGGCCTGTAAGTCGCTGCCCGAGATGCGGTATCCCAAATTGAGCAGTACCTCAGCAATGCCACTCATGCCAGCGCCACCAATACCCACGAAGTGAATGTGCTCGATGGCGTGCTTCATGCCACCCCCGCTTGTTGGTTACAGGCTTGCACCAGCCGAGCAACGGCTTGGGTTTGAGCGAGGCCATGGGCGCGCTCGGCCATGGCCAGCAAGTCAGTGCGGCGCAAGCTGGCCAACCATTGCGCCAACCACGATGCGGTGAGTTCGGCCTGCGGTTGCAACCACGCGGCCTGATTCCGACTCAGAAACCGCGCGTTGGCGGTTTGGTGATCATCAACCGCGTGCGGAAACGGCACCAGCAAGGCGGCCACACCCAGCGCGGCCAATTCGGTTACGGTGCTGGCCCCGGCGCGGGCAATCACCACGTCGGCGTGTTGCATGGCCGCAGCGGTCTCGTCAATAAACGCCTCAACCTGCGCCGAGACGCCAACCGACTCGTAGGCCTGGCGCACCTCGGCGTCGCTGCCGCGACCGGTTTGATGTCGCACCTGTGGGCGTGCCTCGGGCGCAACCGCGGCCAAAGCCTCGGGCACGACGGCGTTAAGCGCCTTGGCCCCGCGACTGCCGCCAAGCACCAAGACACGCAGCGGCCCGGTACGCCCCGCAAAGCGCTGCGCCGGGGCCGGTTGACCCACAAAGCCGTGACGCAGCGGGTTGCCAATGCACTGCGCACCAGCCAACGCCTGAGGAAAGGCGGTGTAAACCCCATCGGCAATGGGCCGCAGCAAACGGTTCACCAAACCAGGCACGGCGTTTTGCTCGTGCAGCAACAAGGGCTTGCCGCGCAGCACTGACATCAAAGCCCCGGGGAACGTGACATAGCCCCCAAAGCCCACCACCACCTGCGGACGCACCCGCCCAAGCGCGCGCCAACACTGGGCAAACGCACGCAACAAACGCAGTGGCAACCACGCCAAGGTCAGCACCCCTTTGCCCCGCACCCCGCCCATGTTGACCCACTGCAGCGGGTAGCCCGCCTCGGCCACCAGCGTGGCCTCCATGCCATCGGGCGCACCCAGCCAATGCACCTGCCAGCCCTGGGCACGCAACGCCTCAGCCAAGGCCAGGCCAGGAAAAATGTGGCCACCGGTGCCCCCGGCCATGATTAGGGCGCAAGGTGCGTGACTCATGCCCGCCCCCCGCGCATCATGTGGCGATTTTCGTGGTCCACCCTAAGCACCATGGCCATGGCAATCATGGTCATGAGCAACGCCGAGCCGCCGTAACTCATGAACGGCAACGTCAACCCCTTGGTGGGCAGGGCCCCAAGGTTGACGCCTACGTTGATGAAAGCCTGAAAACCAAACCACAGCCCCACCCCTTGGGCGGCCAACCCGGCAAACACCCGCTCCAGCGCAATGGCCTGGCGCCCAATGTGCAGCACGCGACGCGCCATCCAAAAATGCGCGGCAATCACCAGCCACACGCCGAGTAGGCCAAACTCTTCGCCAATGACCGAGAGCAAGAAATCGGTGTGCGCCTCGGGCAGCCAGTGCAACTTCTCGACACTGGCGCCCAGCCCCACACCCCACAGGCCGCCCCGGCCCAGGGCTATTAAGGCGTGCGACAACTGGTAGCCCCGACCCAAGGCGTACTGCGGGTCCCAGGGGTTGAGGTAGGCAAAGATACGCTCGCGCCGCCAGTCGCTAAACCAAATCATGGCCACAAACGCCAGCAACAACAGCAGACCCAGCAACACAAAAACGCGGGCGTTGACACCGCCCAAAAACAACACGCCCATGGCAATCACCACGATCACCAAAAAGGCGCCCATGTCCGGCTCGGCCAACAACAACAAGCCAATCAAGGCCAGCACCGCAGCCATGGGCAACACGGCGCGAAAAAAATGCTCTTTGAGCGCCATTTTGCGCACCATGTAATGCGCGGCGTACAGCGCCACCGACAGCTTGGCTAACTCGGAGGGTTGAAAATTAAAGAAACCCAACGGCAACCAACGCTGGGCGCCGTTAATTTTGCTAATAAAGGGCATCAACACCAGCACCAACAACACCAACGACAAACCCATGAACCACGGGGTGAGGCGTTGCCAAGCGGCCATGGGAATTTGAAACGCCACCAACGCGGCCAAGGCCCCCAACCCCAAGGCCATGGCATGACGCAACACAAACGAGTAGCTGTGGTAGTTGGCGTAGCGCGGATCACCGTCGCTCAGCGCCACCGAGGCCGAGTAAACCATAACCAAGCCCACCAGCAGCACCGCAGCCCAGACCGACAGCAGCGCGTGATCGACCTCGGCGATGGGGCCACGTCTGCTGGGCCAGGCCTCGCCCGCACCGACGGCGCGGCGCGCCCCAGTGCCCACGCCTGTCAGCCAGCGCGCTAACACACCACCCCCTGCTCGGTGGCCAGTTGCTGCACCGCCTGGGCAAACGCCTCGGCGCGTTGGACGTAGTTGCGATACATGTCAAAACTGGCACACGCGGGCGAAAGCAACACGGCATCGCCAGGTTGTGCCATGGCGCGCGCCTGCTGCACCGCCTGATTCATGTCCTTGGCGTGCACGCACGGCACCCTGCTGGGCTGCAGCACGTCGGCCAGTTGGGGCGCGTCTCGCCCAATCAACACCACGCCGCGCGCGGTTTGTTGAATCGGCGCAAGCAACGGCGAGAAATCCTGCCCCTTGCCGTCACCCCCCAAAATCACCACCAAACGGCGCTGGGCACCCAAGCCATGCAGCGCCGCACAGGTGGCACCCACGTTGGTGCCTTTGCTGTCGTCGATGTACACCACGTCGTCCAGCGTGGCCACTGGGCGCACCCGGTGTGGCTCGCCAGCGTACGCGCGCAGCGCGCGCAGCATGGGCGCCAGGGGTGCACCCGCACGAGTCGCCAAAGCCAGCGCGGCCAAGGCGTTGCTGGCGTTGTGCAGACCTTCGATGCGCAGCGCCGCCGCGGGCATAAGCTGTTGCAACGGCATGACCTCGGCTTGAGGGTCGGCATCGGGGTGAGCGCGCACCAGCCACGGCATGCCTTGGCGGTTGTCCATACCCCAATCGCCAGGGCGCGTGGGCAAGTCAAGGCCAAAACTCACCACAGGCAAGGCCGCGCCACGGCGGCGCGGTTTGACCGTGTCGGTTAAAACCGGGGCCCAATGATGCTGGCGCAACCACGCATCGTCGCGACACAAAATACGTTCGGTGCCAGGGCCGAACACACGCTGCTTGGCTTGGGCATAGGCTTGCATGTCGCCGTGCCAATCCAAATGGTCCTCGGTAAAGTTAAGCCACACCGCCGCCGTGGCCGACAGCGGCTGCGCAATCGCCAGCTGAAAACTGGAAAGCTCCAACACCCACACGCGTGGCCAACGGGCCTCGTCTAGGCACTGCAGCAACACCTCAAGCAGCGTGGGACCCACGTTACCGGCCAAGGCCACGTCAAAGCCGGCGCCACGCAGCAGGTGCGCCGTCAAGCTGGCCACCGTGGTTTTGCCATTGGTGCCGGTTACCGCCAGTACCGACGGCGCAGGCATCTCGGCCGGGGCGTGTTGGGCCAGCGCGTGAACAAACACATCCAACTCACCCAGCACGGGCACACCGGCTGCGGCGGCGGCTTGGTCAATGGCTTGGGTTTGCGCTGGGCTTAGGCCAGGGCTGCGCCACACCTGCGCCCACGCGGCGCGCTGCCACAGCGCATGGTCCAAGGGCCCTATGTATTGCTGGGCGTGCGCAACCGCAGCCATCAGCGCTTGCTGCAAGGCCGCGTCGTCGCGCGTGTCGGCCACCGTCACGGCGTAACCTTGGCGCGCGCCCCAACGCGCCAAGGCCAAGCCCGAGCGCCCCATGCCCAGCACCAAAAGTGACGGTCGTGCGGGCTCAGTCATCGCAGCTTCAGGGTGGACAAGCCCACCAGACACAGCAACATGGTCACGATCCAAAAGCGCACCACCACCTGGGTTTCGCTCCAGCCCTTTTTTTCAAAGTGGTGATGCAACGGCGCCATGAGCAGCAAGCGTCGCCCCTGACCAAAGCGACGCTTGGTGTACTTAAACCAGCTCACTTGCAACATCACCGACAACGCCTCGGCAACAAAAATGCCACCCATGACGGCCAAGACAATTTCTTGACGCACCACCACCGCCACCGTGCCCAGTGCACCGCCTAAAGCCAGGGCGCCCACGTCGCCCATAAATACCTGTGCTGGGTGCGCGTTAAACCACAAAAAGGCCAAGCCCGCGCCGGCCATGGCGGCGCACACAATCAGCACCTCGCCGGTACCCGGTATGAAGGGCAGCAACAGGTAGCGGGCAAACACGGCGTTGCCTGTGACGTACGCAAACACGCCCAGCGCCGAGCCCACCATGATTACGGGCATGATGGCCAAGCCGTCCAAACCGTCGGTGAGGTTCACGGCGTTGCTGCTGCCCACAATAACCAAATACGTGAGCACCACAAAGCCCAGCACGCCAATGGGGTAGCCCACGGACTTAAAAAAGGGCAGCCACAACCCCGCTTGTGGCGGTAGGTCTACGGTAAAGCCCGAGGCCACCCACTGCACCGCTAAGCTCCACACCTTGGCGTTGTCGGCCTCGGAGATGGCAAATACCAGCGCCAGCGCCGCGAGCAAACCTATCAGTGACTGCCACGCGTACTTTTCGCGTGAACGCATGCCTTCGGGGTCTTTGCGTACCACCTTGCGCCAATCGTCCACCCAACCCACCGCGCCAAAGGCCAACATCACGGCCAACACAATCCACACAAAGCGATTGCTCCAATCGGCCCACAGCAGGCACGACACCACGATGGCGGCCAACACCAGTGCCCCGCCCATGGTGGGTGTGCCTTGCTTGGCCATGTGGCTGGCCACGCCGTACGCGCGAATCGGCTGCCCCACTTTGAGGCGGGTGAGGTAGCGAATCAGCGCCGGGCCCAATGCCAAGCCAACCAGCAGCGCGGTGGCCGCGGCCATGACAGCCCGAAAGGTTTGGTACTGCACCACCCGGAAAAATCCCCACTCAGGCGATAAGCCTTGGAGCCATTGAGCCAGTTCAAGCAGCATGCGAGGCCTCCGGGGTTCGCGGCGCAGCGCCGAGTTGTTCAATGCGTTGCACGATGCGCTCCATGCGCATGAAGCGCGAGCCCTTGACCAACGCGGTGGCCACATCGAGGTGGCTGGCGGTAAGCGCCTGCTGCAGCGCCTCGACCGAGTCGTGCAAGTGAATGTGGCGCCGCTGCGCGGGGCTGAGTGTGTGGTGTGCCTGCGCCATTGCCTCACCCACCACGTCAATGCGGTGCAGCGGCGCCTGGCAAGCACAACGCAGCACCTCTTGATGAAACGCCACGCTGTGCTGCCCCACCTCGCCCATGTCACCCAGCACCAGCCAACGTGGCGCGGGTAGGCCGGCAAGCACCTCAATGGCGGCAAGTACCGAGTCGGGGTTGGCGTTGTAGGTATCGTCCACCAGCGTCAGCGGCGCGCCCTGGGCCCGTGCCAACCTGAGATGCTGGCCACGGCCTTTGACTGGCTCAAACAATTCCAGCCCTTGTTGCACCGCCGCCCATGGCACCTGCGCAGCCAAAGCACACGCCACGGCGGCCAGCGCGTTGTGCACGTTGTGTCGACCCGGCGCAGCCAGCTTGCAGCAGGCCTGGCCTTGTGGCGTGTGCAACTGCAGCTGCCACGCCTGCCCCAGCCACTGAGCCGCGGCGTACACCGTAGCCTGCGAGTTTTGCGATGAAAAAGTCCAGACCGCTGCGGACTTGGCGGCTGAGCGCGCGCGTTGCGTCCAGCGCGCGGTGTAAGGCGAGTCGTGCGGCATCACCGCCGCACCATGCGCGGGCAGTGCGTCAAACACCGCCGCGTTTTCCTCGGCCACGGCGTCCACGCTTCCCATGTGTTCTTGGTGCTCGCGCTGGGCGTTGTTCACCAATGCTACCTGGGGCTGCGCCATGCGCGCCAGCGGCGCAATTTCACCCGGATGGTTCATGCCCAACTCCACAACGGCCCATGCGTGGGTGGGCTGCAGCCGCAGCAAGGTCAATGGCACGCCAATGGCGTTGTTCAAGTTGCCCTCGGTGGCCATGGACGCATGGGGGGCAGCCGCGCGCAACATGCCGGCGATCATTTGCGTGACGGTGGTTTTGCCGTTGCTGCCGGTCACGGCAATCAACCGCGTGGCGGCGCACCGCGCGCGCCACCGCTCTGCCCATTCGCCCAAAGCCGCGGCGCTGTTGGCCACCTCTACCCCCGCCAAGCCGGCCTGCGCCAAGCCGTGCTCGGCCAGCGCGGCGTGCACGCCCAGCGTCGGCAGCTGGGGTAAAAAGTCGTGGCCGTCAAAGCGCTCGCCGCGTAACGCCACAAACACGTCGCCGGGTCTGACGCTGCGGCTGTCGGTATGCACGCGCTGCCAGGTGGCGGGCAACGCGCCCACCACCCGCGCGGTGTGCAGTTGCCCCAACAGCGACAACGGCGTATTCATGCGCGCGCCTCCAACGCCTCGGTGGCGTGCGCCACATCGTCAAACGGCAAACGCACCCCCTCGCACTCTTGGTCTTGCTCATGGCCTTTGCCGGCAAGCAACACCACGTCCGTGGCATGGGCCTGTGCGATGCTTTGGGCAATGGCCAAGGCTCGGTCAAGCACCACCTTTGGCGCCTGTGACATGCCTTGGGCAATGTCGTTCACGATGGCCTGAGGTGATTCGTACCGTGGGTTGTCGCTGGTGAGTACCACCACATCCGCAAGCGCTTGCGCGGCTTGGCCCATGAGGGCGCGCTTGCTGCGGTCGCGATTGCCGCCACAACCAAACACACACCACAGGCGCCCACCACGCGCCTTGGCCACTGGCTGCAAGGCTTGTAAAGCCTGCGTCAAGGCGTCTGGGGTGTGGGCGTAGTCCACCAACACCAGTGGCCGGCCCGGCCCGGGCCACACCGGTTGCATGCGCCCGGGCACCGGGGGCAAGCCTGGCAGCACCGCCAGGGCCTGCTCCCAGGGCACGTCCAGCGCACGCAAACTGGCCAACACCGCCAGCCGGTTGCGCACATTGAATACCCCCATCACCGGCCAATGGGCGGTTGCTTGGGCCCGCGGGGTGCCGCCGGGGTCGCGCTCGACCAATTGCACGGTCACACCGTGCGCCTCCACCCGCTCGTTGACGCTGGCCAGGCGGGCGCTGGGGTGGCACGAGGCGTAACTCCACACCGGCAAATGCGACAACTCCGCGGCCAGCTGCTGCCCCTGGGCATCGCCCACGTGCACCACGGCGGCCTGCAAACTGGGCCAGTCAAACAAGCGCCGCTTGGCTTGCCAATAGCTGGCCATGTCGCCATGAAAATCCAAGTGGTCTTGGCTGAAGTGGGTGTACACCGCCAACCGCACCCGCACCGCCTCTAAGCGCGATTGCGCCAAGCCAATCGACGAGGCCTCCATGACGCACGCGGCGGCTCCTTGGTCGCGCAGCGCAGCCAGGGTGGCTTGCAGTTGCAGCGCATCGGGCGTGGTTAGGGGGTTGGGCTGCAGCGCATCGGGCCAGCCCTGGCCCAAGGTGCCAATCAGCCCGCTGCGTTGCTGCAGCGCGCTTAGTGCATGGGCTAGCCACCACGCCACGCTGCTTTTGCCGTTGGTTCCCGTCACCGCTGCCACCATTAGGCTGGCACTGGGCTGGCGGTAAAACGCATCGGCTACCGCGCTGGCTTGCGCTTGTAACTGCGGCAAACACGCCACCGGCCAGTGGGCCGACCAATCGGGTGGCCACGACTGGGCGGGGCCGCTGGCTGCGTCGATTAGGGCTGCCGCCGCACCACGCGCCATGGCGTGGGGCACAAAGCGCGCGCCGTCGTGTTGCGCACCGGGCCATACCGCTAGGCCATCGCCGGGCTCAATGGCTTGGCTGCTGCCGCGCAAGGCCAAGCACCCACGCGCGCGCAACCAGGCCGCGGCCTCAGCTGGCTGGGTACAGGCCACCGCAGCGCTCACGCCGCGCTCCCCGTGGCCATCGGGGGCGGTGTGGCATCGGGCGGCACACCCAGTACACGCAAGGTTTGTTGCGCCACCTCGGCAAACACCGGCGCGGCCACCTGTCCGCCGTAAATTTTCCCGTCACCGGGCTCGTCAATCATCACCGCCACCACAATGCGCGGGGCGGTCGCCGGTGCCACCCCCACAAAAAACGCGCGGTATTTGGCGAGATACTTACCCCCCACCACCTTACGTGCGGTGCCGGTTTTGCCGGCCACGGTGTAGCCCGTGGTTTGGGCTCGCTCACCGGTGCCGCCTTGTTGCGCAGCCAGTTGCAGCATGCCGCGTACCTCTTGCGCCACACCGGGCGAGAACACCCGTGTGCCCTGCGCGGGGCCGCTGGACTTGAGCAACGTCACGGGCAACCACTGCCCGTCGGTGGCAAACACGGTATAAGCCTGGGCAAGCTGAAACAACGAGGCCGACAAGCCATAGCCGTAACTCATTACTGCTTTGTCAATCGGACGCCAGCCATCGGGGTCGCGTAACGTGCCGGCTACAACCCCCGGAAATGGCACCCGCGGTTTTTGCCCTAAGCCCACGTTGGCGTAGGTGCGCCACATGGCTTGCGCTTGTAGCAGCTGCGAAACCTTGACCATGCCGACGTTGCTGGACTTTTGAATGATCTCGCGCACCGTAAGCTCACCCATGGGGTGCGCGTCGGTAATGGGGCGCCCCGTTACCACGATGCGCCCTGGGGCAGTCTCAAATACTGTGTCGGGCTGCACCACCCCTTGTTGTAAGGCCAAGCCCACCATCAGTGGTTTGACGGTTGAGCCTGGCTCAAAGGTGTCGGTTAGTGCGCGATTGCGCAGCCCATCGCCCACGCGCTGGGAACGGTCTTGCGGGTCGTAGCTGGGGTAGTTGGCCAGGGCCAGCACTTCGCCGGTGCGGCTGTCAAGTACCACCGCACTGCCCGCACGCGCTTGATGCCGTGTGACGGCACGACGCAGCTGGTCGTAAGCCACAAACTGCACACGGCTATCGAGCGCCAGCGTCACGTCGCGGCCATTGGTGGCCGGCACGACGTCGCGCATATCCTCCACAATGCGGCCAAAGCGGTCTCGAATCACACGGCGTGACCCGGGCACGCCGCGCAAACGCTTGTCTAGGGCGCGCTCCAAGCCCTCGGCCCCCTCTCCGTCGATATTGACAAAGCCCAGCACGTGCGCGGTCGCCGCACCCTCGGGGTACTCGCGGCGGTATTCGCGCGAGACGTGCACACCCGGCATGTTGAGCGCCTTGATGCGCTCGCCAAGGGCCTCGTCGATGTGCCGCTCCAAATAGGTGTAGCGCTTACCCGCTTGGCTTAACTTGGCGCGCAGCGCCGCAGGCCGTTGCCCCAGCACACGCGCCAACGCCGCGACCTGCGGATGGCGCGGGTCAGCGTTTTCAACTGCGATGCTGGCCGACGGCACGCTGGTGGCCAAGATCAGGCCGTTGCGGTCAAGCAATCGGCCGCGGTTGGCTGGCAGTTGCAGCGTGCGGGCATAGCGGTTTTCGCCCTGACGCTGCAAAAACGCGTTATCCACCACCTGTACGTACGCTGCGCGCGCACCCAGCACGGCAAACGCCACGGCCATGCCAGCAAGCAGCAAGCGCCCGCGCCACACCGGCGTGGGGCTGGCCAACAGCGGGCTGGCGCTGTAGGTGATGCCGCTGCGTTGGCCACGCCGTGCCATCAGTTGCCCCCCGCTGGCGTAGGTTGCAAATAAAGGGTGCGGCCGGGGTCGGGCGCGCGCATGCTGAGCTTGTCTTCGGCCACGCGCTGCACGCGTGAGGCCGCGGCCTCGGTGCGGCGCTGCGCACGCAGCGCCTCGTGTTCAATCGCCAATTCGCGTTGCTGGCGCTGCGCGCGATCAACGGCGGTATAAAGCTGGCGCGATTCGTACTGCACTTGCACCACACCCAAAGCAGTAAGCAAACAGGCCACCAGCAGCAACAGGTCAATGCGTGTCATGCAGCGGCCTCGGTGCGCTCGGCCACGCGCATCACGGCGCTGCGTGCCCGCGGGTTTTGTGTGCGCGCTGCCGCGCTTGGCATCACCCGCCCACACAGCTTAAGCGGCATGGCGCGTGGCAAAGTCACTGGGGCACGCCGGTCAACCGTCTCGCGTGCGTGCTGCTGCATGAAGCGCTTGACCATCCGGTCTTCAAGCGAATGAAAACCAATCACCACCAAGCGCCCACCGGGCTTAAGTATTTTTAAACTCGCCTGCAAAGCGTGTTGTAACTCGTCGAGTTCGCCGTTGATGTGGATGCGCAAGGCCTGAAATGTGCGTGTGGCGGGGTCTTTGCCGGGTTCACGCGATTTCACCTGTCGCGCCACCAATGCCGCCAACTCGCCGGTGCGCGAAAACGCGCCATGGCTTTGCCGATGACGGTCAATGGCCCGGGCGATGGAGGCGGCAAATCGCTCCTCGCCATACTCGCGCAGCACCCGGGTGATGTCGCTGACTTGGGCGCGTAACAACCACTGCGCCACCGACTCCCCCTGGCTGTTGTCCATGCGCATGTCCAGCGGCCCGTCGTGACGAAAAGAAAACCCGCGCGCGGCATCGTCAAGCTGCGGCGAGCTCACCCCCAAATCCATCAGCAACCCGTCCACGCTGGCCGCGGGCCAATTGGCCAGTTGCGCAAAGCCCACGTGGTGCACCTCAATGCGGGCGTCGTCTTGCGCCCAGGCTCGGGCGTGTGCAACGGCCTGCGGGTCTTTGTCCAATACGTGCAAACGGGCCCGCGGCCCCAGCTGCGCAAGCAACGCGCGGGCGTGGCCACCCCGGCCATAGGTGGCGTCAACGTAGCAGCCGTCGGGCTTAACCGCCAAGGCCTCAACCGCCTCATCGCGCAGCACCGTTACGTGAGTCCACTCACTGGCTGGGGTCAAGCCAAGCTCCTAGAACGAAAAATCTTGAAACACATCGGGCATGTCCGCCTGCATCGCCTGGGCCTCTTGCTCGGCGTAGCGTGCCGCGTCCCACACCTCAAAGTGGTTACCCATGCCCAGCAGCACCACCTCGCGCTGCAAGCCAGCCGCAGCGCGCAATTCCGGCGCAATCAGCACGCGTCCGGTGCCGTCCAACTCGACGTCTTGGGCATTGCCCAAAAATATGCGTTTCCACCACTGCGCCTGCATGGGCAGCGCCGCAATGCGTCCACGAAAGTGCTCCCACTCGGGGCGTGCAAACAGCATCAAACAGCCGTGCGGGTGCTTGGTAAGCGTGACGCGGCCTTGCGCGTTGGCCGTAAGCACCTCGCGGTGCCGCGTTGGCACCGACAAGCGGCCCTTGCCGTCTAGCGTGATGGATGAGGCGCCCTGAAACATGTCCTATGGAAGACTCGCAAAAATCCCACAATATTGCACTTTTTTGCACTGTAGCAGGATTTTGCGCAAAAGGAACCCCGTGAGCGCAAAAAGAATAATTAAATCAAAGACTTAGCTTGTATTTTGGGACGCCATTTCGAATCTAAATTGTTGAAAAATTAACAACTTACACTAACTAGTACAGGTAGTTTAGAGGATGGGAGCCCGCCCCGGCCCACCCGCGCACGAACGAGCGCCACGCCCCCGCGTGGGCGCAGGTCCCGCCAACTAAGGAGCGCGAGCCGGCGGCTAATCGCCGTAGAGTTTTTGCTTGAGCTCGCGGCGCTGCTGCGCCTCGAGGGACAAACTCGCCGTGGGGCGTGCCAGCAAACGCCCCACTCCAATGGGCTCGCCGGTTTCCTCGCAGTAGCCGTACTCGCCGGCGTCGATGCGACCGATCGACTGCTGGATTTTTTTAAGCAGCTTGCGCTCGCGATCGCGGGTGCGCAGCTCAAGCGCGTGCTCTTCCTCAATGGTGGCACGGTCCGCCGGATCGGGCACCACCACGGTTTCTTCGCGTAAGTGCTCGGTGGTTTCGCCGGCGTTGGCCAGAATATCAGCCCGCAGCTGCTCGAGCCGGCGCCGAAAAAATGCCACCTGTACGTCGTTCATGTACTGGGCTTCGGGCATCGCCAAGATGTCGGCGTCCTCGAGTTGCTCCAGCGGTTTGGTCTTCCAGTGGTTAACACGCTTGGGGTCGATTTTGATGGGTTTGAGGGTGGGGTAGGCCATGGATAGAGGGGAATCGGAAGCCGTTGGCTTGCGCGGTTGGATGATGGGCGGCGGCGGCGCCTGCAGGCCGGCGCGCTTACGCGCGGGCTTGGCTGCTTGGGCACGCGGTGCGGTCGCCACGTTAACAGGGGCCGTTTTTTGGGTAACGTCGGGCTTGGGAGCCGGCGTGGCGGCTTTTTTGGCAACTGCGGCCTTCTTTGCGGGGGCTACCTTTTGGGCCGCTGCGGCTTGCTTGGCCGGCGTGGTTTTTTTGCCGGGAGTCGCCGATTTTTTGGCGGG
>JAYPEA010000013.1:0-32684 GCA_038125525.1 Burkholderiaceae bacterium
CCGTGGTGGCGTGGCGGGCGGTGCGTGCGCGGGTTGCTGCCGCGGCGCTGGCGGCTGGGCGCGACCCGAGCACGGTCACGTTGTTGGCGGTGTCCAAAACGTTTGACGCCACAGCCGTGTGGCCGGTGGTGCAGGCCGGACAAGCCGCGCTCGGTGAGAACTACGTGCAGGAAGGGGTAGACAAAATTGCGGCGCTGCAAGCCCTGGGTGCACAGGTGCAGTGGCACTGCATAGGCCCCATTCAAAGCAACAAGGCCAAGTTGGTGGCGCAACACTTCGATTGGGTGCAAAGCGTGGACCGACTCAAAATCGCGCAGCGCTTAAGCCAGCTGCGGCCGCAGGTCATGGCGCCGCTGCAGGTGTGTGTGCAAGTCAACCCAGACGCCTCACCCACCAAGGCCGGCGTCTTGGCCCGCGAGGCCACGGCGTTGGCCGAGCAGGTGGCTGCGCTGCCTGGGCTGCAATTGCGTGGCTTGATGTGCATCCCCGACCCACAACCCACACCTGAGGCGCGGCGTGCGGGATTCGCGCGCGCCGCGGCCTTGTTTGCCCAGTGGCAGCAGCGCGGTTGGCCGGTGGACACCTTGTCCATGGGCATGAGCGACGACTTAGAAGACGCGATTGCCTGTGGTGCCACCATGGTACGCGTGGGCTCGGCGATTTTTGGCCACCGCCCGGTGCCCGAGCCGCGTGTGCGCTAGCATGCCCGCATGAAAACCTCAGACAGCATTTTGGTCACCGGTGGCGCCGGCTTTATCGGCAGCCATTTTGTGCTTGACTGGCTGGCCAACCCCAGCGCGCCGCCGCTGGTGAATGTGGACAAGCTAACCTACGCGGGCAACCTGGACAACCTCAGCAGCGTGCTACCCGACCCGCGCCACGTGTGGGTGCACGCCGACATGGGCGACCGGGCACGCATGCGCGAGGTGTTGGCGCAGCACCGGCCTTGCGCCATTGTCAACTTTGCCGCCGAGAGCCACGTCGACCGCTCCATACACGGGCCGCAGGCCTTTATTGACACCAACATCGGTGCCACGTTTGCCCTGCTTGAAGAGGCGCGGGCCTACCACGCCGCGTTGCAGGGTGACAGCCAAGACGGGTTTCGCTGGTTGCAAGTGAGCACCGACGAGGTGTACGGCACCTTGCAGCCCGGTGATGCGCCGTTTACCGAGACGCACCGCTTTGTGCCCAACAGCCCGTACGCGGCAAGCAAGGCCGCGGCCGACCATCTGGTGCGCGCCTGGCACCACACCTACGGCTTGCCGGTGGTAACCACCCATTGCAGCAACAACTACGGCCCGTATCAGTTTCCAGAAAAGCTCATTCCGCTGGTTATTGCCAACGCCCTAGACGGCAAGCCGCTGCCAATATACGGCGACGGCCAACAGGTGCGCGATTGGCTTTACGTGGCCGACCACTGCGACGCCATTCGCACCGTGTTGGCCAAGGGCCAACTGGGTGCGCACTACAACGTGGGTGGCTGGAATGAAATGGCAAATTTACACATTGTGCAAACCGTGTGCGAGTTGTTGGACAAGGCCCAACCCCGCACCGACGGCCAGCCCTACGCCAGCCAAATCACGCACGTGGCCGACCGGCCTGGGCACGACCGGCGCTACGCCATTGACGCCACACGTATGGCCACCGAACTGGGGTGGCGCCCCAAAGAGACCTTTGCCACAGGCATTGAAAAAACCGTGCAGTGGTACCTGCGGCACCCCCAGTGGGTGGCACGCGTGCGCAGCGGCGCCTACCGCGATTGGATGCAAACCCAATACGGCAGCGGCGCGTGAAAGCCCTGGTATTTGGCGCCAACGGGCAAGTCGGCCAAGCTCTGGTGCGGCAACTCAGCGGCGTCGCGCAGGTGCTGCCCCTGCACCGGCACAGCAGCCAAGCCTGCGGCGACTTGCAAAACCTCCAAGGCATTGCGCAATCCGTGCGCGACTGGCGCCCTGAGGTGATACTGAACGCCGCGGCTTACACCCAAGTCGACCGCGCCGAAGACGAGCCCGAACTCGCTCAGCACATCAACGCGCAGGCGCCGGCTGCCATGGCCGAGGCCGCGCGCGAGGTGGGCGCCTGGCTGGTGCACTTTTCTACCGACTACGTGTTTGACGGCAGCGGCCACACCCCATGGCGTGAGCAAGACGCCTGCGCGCCGTGCAACGCCTACGGCCACAGCAAATGGTTGGGTGAGCAGGCCGTGCGTAACAGTGGCGCGCGGCACCTGATTTTTCGCACCAGCTGGGTGTTTGCCGCGGGGCACCCCAACTTTGCCCGAACCATGGCCCAACTGGCGCAAAGCCGTGACACACTGCAAGTGGTAAGCGACCAATACGGCGTGCCCACCTACGCGCCGTGGCTGGCCGAGGTGGTGTGCGCCGCGCTGCCACAGGCCATGGCACAGGGCATGCAAGGCGTCTACCACGCCGCGCCGGCGGGTCAAACCAACTGGTGCGACTATGCCGCTTACGTCTTGCAAGGTGCGCAGCAGCGAGCGCCCCACTTGCCGTGGCGCGTGCGAGCGCCGCAGCCCATTGCCAGCGCCGCCTATCCCACGCGGGCCAAACGGCCGGCCAACTCGCGGCTTGACTGCAGCTTGCTGCACCAAACCTTTGGCGTGCAGCCCGTACCGTGGCAGCGCGGCGTGGACGCATGGCTCGAGGCAGAATACCCCACGTTATGAACATCACCCCGCTTGCCATCGCCGACGTGTTGTTGTTTGCGCCCAAGGTATGGCGCGACGACCGCGGTTTCTTTTTTGAGAGCTTTCGTCAAGACACCTTTGCCCGGGCCACCGGCCACACCGCCCCCTTGGTGCAGGACAACCACTCGCGCTCGCAGCAAGGGGTACTGCGCGGCCTGCACTATCAGTTGCCGCCGCACGCTCAGGGCAAGTTGGTACGTGTGGTGGAGGGAGAAATTTTTGACGTGGCGGTGGATTTACGCGAGGGTTGCGCCACCTACGGGCAATGGGTGGGGCAGCACCTCAGCGCCGACAATGCCTTGCAGCTGTGGATTCCACCGGGATTCGCGCATGGCTTTGTGACGCTCAGCCCGCATGCGCAGGTGCTTTACAAAACCACCACCTACTACGCCCCGCAGGCTGAGTGTTGCATTCGCTGGGACGACCCGACTTTGGCCATTGAATGGCCCAGCGGCATCGTGCCTCAGGTGTCGACCAAGGATGAAGCCGGCTTGGCGTGGGAAGCCGCGCCCAAGTTCTAGCCCCTTAGCGCAGCAGCCAAGGCAGCAGCACCGCGCCCAGCAGCACCTGCAACCCCAGCGCAAGGCCAGCGTAGGCGCCGGCGTCGGCGTTGAGTTGATTGGCGCGGGCTGCGCCGATGCCATGGGCTGCCGTGCCAATAGCAAAGCCGCGGATGGTCCAGTCTCTGGCACTGGTGCGCAGCCCCAGCCAGCTAAACCAGTACGTTGCGCTTAAGCCGCCAACCATGCCTGTGATTACCGCCGCCAGCGCCGCCAATGCCGGTACACCGCCGATTTGTTCAGCCACACCCATGGCGACTGGGGCCGTCATGCTTTTTGGAATCAGCGATCGCACCACGTCGCCAGGCAAGTCCAGCCACCACGCCAGCAGTCCGGCGCTTCCTGCCGCGGCCACGCCGCCCACCAGCGCGGCAGCGCCAAACGCCAAGCCGTTTTGCCGCAGTGCGGCACGACGCGTCCATAGTGGCCAAGCCATGGCCACCACCGCAGGCCCGAGCAAAAAGTGAATAAACTGCGCCCCCGAGAAGTAGGTTGGATAGGCCACATCCGTGGCCAACAGCAACGCACTGAGCACCAGCACCGACCACAACACGGGGTTGGCCCATGGTGCCAGGCCAACCCGTTGCGAAACCGCGCTGGCCACGACATAAACCGTGAGCGTGGCGGTAAGGCCAAACAGTGGCGTGCTGGAGAGGTAAACCCAAAGCTCAACAAAGTCAGTCATGGCGCTGAGCGGTTGGTTGGTGGGGCAGCAGCGCGCGCAATGCCATGGCCGTGGCAAGCAACCCCAGCCACGTTGAGAGCACCAGCACCAGTAACATGCGCCAGCCATGGGCTTGCAGCAAAGGCAGGTATGACACCACGCCTACGCCCACTGGCACAAACAGCAGCGACAAATGGCTGAGCAAAAACGTGGCCACGACGGCCACGCGCGTTTGCACCCAAGGCCAGCGCAGCGCCAGCAGCAACAAGGCCATGCCCACCACGGGCCCCGGCAAGGGCAGCGTAAGCAACCGAGCCAAGCCCTCACCCAAGGCCTGCATCAGCAGCAACAGACTCAGGCCTTGCAAACCGTGCATGCGCAGGCGGGTTAAAACCGCTCGAGCTCGGGGTGCGCCAAGGCGCCGCCGCGCACCAGCATTTTGCCGGCCTCGGCGCAGCGTTGCAGGGTAGGAATTACCTTGCCTGGGTTAAGCAGCCCAGGCGGGTCAAACGCGGCCTTGATGGCGAACATTTGATTGTTTTCTTCGGTGGTGAATTGCACGCACATGCTGCCAATTTTCTCTACGCCCACACCGTGCTCGCCGGTGACCGTGCCGCCCATGGCCACCGAGGTCTCCAAAATGTCAGCGCCAAAGGCCTCGGCGCGCTGCAGTTCGTCGGGGTTGTTGGCGTCAAACAAAATCAGTGGGTGCAAGTTACCGTCTCCGGCATGAAACACATTCACGCAGCGCAATCCGTGGGTTTGCTCCATGCCGGCGATCGCCTCAAGCATATCGCCCAAGCGTTTGCGTGGAATGGTGGAGTCCATGCACATGTAGTCGGGGCTGATGCGCCCGCTGGCCGGAAACGCGTTTTTACGTCCGCTCCAAAAGCGCAAGCGCTCGGCCTCGGTTTGGCTTACGGTAATGGCGCTGGCGCCACTGGCACGCAGCACCTCGGTCATGCGCGCGATTTCTTCTTCCACTTCCTCGGGCGTGCCGTCGCTCTCGCACAGCAAAATGGCGGCGGCCTCCAAGTCGTAGCCCGCGTGTACAAAATCCTCCACCGCCGCCGTCATGGGCTTGTCCATCATTTCAAGCCCTGCCGGAATGATGCCTGCGGCAATCACTTGCGCCACCGCCTCGCCGGCTTGGCGTACGTCGTTAAAGCTGGCCATGATGCAGCGCGCCAGTTGCGGCTTGGGCACCAGTTTGACGGTGACTTCGGTGGTTACCGCCAGCATGCCTTCGCTGCCCACCACCAGACTCATGAGTTCGTAGCCGGGGGCATCGGGGGTCAAGCCACCAATCGTTACCGGCTCGCCTTCAACGGTATAGCCTCGCACCTGCAGCACGTTGTGCAAGGTAAGCCCGTATTTCAGGCAGTGCACGCCCCCCGAGTTTTCGGCCACGTTGCCACCAATGGTGCAAGCAATTTGGCTGCTGGGGTCGGGGGCGTAGTACAGGCCATGGGCGGCGGCGGCCTCAGAGATGGCGAGGTTGCGCACGCCGCACTGCACCACGGCGGTTTGGCTGTTGGGGTCCACGCGCAGCACCCGGTTGAATTTGGCCAAACTCAGCGTGACGCCCCGCGCATGCGGCAACGCCCCACCCGACAGCCCGGTGCCGGCGCCTCGCGCGACCACCGGTACTTGCAACGCGTGGCAGGTTTTGAGCACGGCGGCCACTTGGGCCTCGGTCTCGGGCAGGGCGACCACCAGCGGCCGTTGCCTGTAGGCGGTCAGGCCGTCGCACTCGTAGGGCACGGTGTCTTCGGCATGCCACAGCAGCGCGTGCGCCGGCAGGTGGCGGCCAAGCGCCTGCACCACCTCGGTTTGCCGTTGGGCGTCGGTTTCGGGTTGCGCGTGAGCGTTCATGACTGCAGTTTACGCATTTCAGCGAAACACCACGGTTTTGTGGCCATCAAGCAGCACCCGGTGCTCGCTGTGCCACTTAACGGCACGCGCCAGCACCTGACTTTCGGTGTCGCGCCCCACCGCGGTCAGCGCCTGGGCGCTGTGGCCGTGGTCCACCCGGGCCACGTCTTGCTCAATGATGGGGCCTTCGTCCAAATCGGCGGTGACGTAGTGTGCGGTGGCGCCAATGAGTTTGACGCCGCGGTCGTAGGCTTGGTGGTAGGGCTTGGCGCCTTTGAAGCTGGGCAAAAAACTGTGGTGAATGTTGATCGCGCGCCCGGCCAACTGCTGGCATAGGGTGGGCGACAAAATTTGCATGTAGCGCGCCAGCACCACCAGCTCGGCACCGCAGTCTTGCAAGATTGCCAACTGCTTCGCCTCGGCCTGGGGTTTGGTGGCCGCCTCAACCGGCACGTAATGAAACGGCACGCCGTGGCTTTGGGCAAGGGCTTCAAAATCGCGGTGGTTACTAAGCACGGCGCGCACCTCAATGGGCAGCAACCCGCTGCGCCAGCGAAACAGCAAGTCGTTGAGGCAGTGGCCTTGTTGACTCACCCAAATCGCCGTTGGCATGGCCGCGTTGGCGTCGTGCAGCGCGGCACGCATGCCGTGCTCGCGGGCAAAGGCCTGCCACGCCGGTTGCAGCTGCGCCAGTGGCGTAGGGCTTGCAAAGCGCACCCGCATAAAAAACAAGCCCGTGGCGGGGTCACTGAATTGCGCGGCCTCTTCAATGTTGCCTTGGTGCGCCAGCAAAAACCCTGTAACGGCATGCACCAAACCCAGTCGGTCGGTGCACGACAGCGTGATGATGTGATGATGAGAAACCATGGGGGCGTATTGTGGCAGGCCGCCTGGCACGGCTTACCGTACACAAAGCCCCTGTCTGGTGCCACAATGACATCAACGAACCCAAGGCGCGTGCCACGGTTCATGTCGCGGAGAAAACCATGGCGTACACCGATTTTTCAATGGACCATCAATGGCTGCCGTTCACCTCGAACCGCCACTTTCACAAGCATCCCCGGGTGTTCGTGGCAGCCAAAGACATGCACTTTACAACCCACGACGGGCGCCAAGTGCTCGACGGTATCTCCAGCCTGTGGTGCGTGGGTGCTGGGCACGCGCGCCAACCAATTATTGAGGCGGTTTCGCGCCAACTGCATACGCTGGATTACGCCACGGCGTTTCAGGTCAGCAACGACCAAGCCTTTGCCGCGGCCGACCGCATTGCCGCCCTGGCCCCCGGTGACCTCAATAAGGTGTTGTTTTGCAACTCGGGCTCTGAGGCGGCCGATACATCGCTTAAGTTAGCCTTGGCCTACCACCGTGCCCGCGGCGAGGGCCACCGCACGGTATTTATTGGACGCGAACGCGGCTACCACGGGGTGGGGTTTGGCGGCATGAGCGTGGGCGGCATTGGCGGCAACCGCAAGGCCTTTGGCGCGCAAATGCTGCCGCGTGTGGATCACATGCGCTTTATTCACGACCCCAAGGCCCATGCCTACTTGCACCATGAGCTGCCGGTGTGGCAAGACGATCCGCTGGCCGAACTTGAGCAACGCATTTTGCCGCTGCATGACCCGTCCAACGTTGCGGCCATTATTGTTGAGCCCGTCGCCGGCAGCGCCGGCTGGTACCTGCCGCCTCAAGGCTATTTGCAAAAGCTGCGTCAAATCTGCGACAAGCACGGCATTTTGTTGATTTTTGACGAAGTCATTACCGGCTTTGGGCGCCTTGGGGTGGCGTTTGGCGCCGACTTTTTTGGTGTGCAGCCCGACATGCTGAACTTTGCCAAAGGCGTGACCAACGCCGTGGTGCCCATGGGCGGCGTGATCGCCCGTGACGCCATTTACGACGCCATGATGCAAGGGCCCGAGCACGTGGCCGAGTTTTTTCACGGCTACACCTACTCAGGGCATCCGGTGGCGGCGGCCGCGGCCGTGGCGACGCTGCAGTTGTACCAAGACGAGGGCTTGTTTGCCCGTGCTGGCGAGATGGGCAAAAAGTTGGGCGCCGCGGTGCACACCGCCATGCGCGACCTACCCGGCGTGGTGGGCATACGCAGCTTGGGGCTGGCCGCTGCGGTTGAGCTCGAGGCAGGCAGCGCGGGTAAGCGGGCCTACGACATCTTTTTGGACTGCTTTGGCCAAGGGGTGTTGGTGCGCAGCGCCGGCGATGTGCTGGTGTTGGCCCCGCCGTTTATTGTGCAAGACGGCCAAATTGACCAAATGGTCTCAACCCTAGCCGATTCGATTCGCCGAATCAGCTAGCGGCGGGGCGCTTGGGCATGCCCTGACGCCTGAGCTCGGCGCAGTAGTCTCGCGCGGGCGCCGCAGGTGCGGGCCACGTCACGTCAAAGCCGTTGCTGGCGGCGCCTTGGGGTGCCATGTACACACTGGTGACGGGCACCTGCGCCGGCACATGCAACGGCACACCCAAGGTGCGGTTGGCGTGGGCGCTGCCCGTTAGTAACACCGTCACCTGTCCGGGCCGCCATAGCGCGGCCAGTGTGCTGGCCATGCGTTGGTCGCGCGCCACTTGCACCCGGGTCATGGGGTCAAGTTGGCTCTCGGGCAACAACCCGCAATGGCCCTGGGCTACCGCTTGGCGTTGTTGCTGCCACACCTGGGGTGTCACGCTGGTGTCGATGCTTGGGTCTTGCATGGTGGCCATGATGGCTGCGCGCGGCAAGTTGGCGCCAACCACGGGTACCTGCGCACGCACCGCCAGGCGGATGGCCGCGGCGTAGGGGGCCCACGGCCAACCCGCTTGCGACCAACGCAAGGCGCGCTGTATGGCCTCGTCGGTGGCATCGGCAGGCAGCCCTTGTGTGCTGGCCCCAGCGGGGGCCATCTCCAGTGCCAGCGCGTTAAGGGTGCCGCGCTGCAAGAGGTGCTGCACAGCTTGCTGCTGCAACTGCTGATGGTGCGGGTTGTCGTGCTGCTCGCCCAACAGCAGCACGCCTTGCTCGGGCAGGGTAGACAGCGGTGGCGCCGGCGCGCGCTGGTTGGGGCTAAGCGAACAAGCGGCCAGCAACCAAGGCGCCAGCCACCAACGCGCCAAAAACGTAGCCATGCGCGTGGCGCGGCGCGGGCTTGGGTTGCCCCCGGTCTTCAATGCAACACGAGCGGCGTTTGGGCCAGTGAGGCGTAGCGCTCAAGGGTGTCCTCCACCTCTTCTTGGGTGGGGTGGTTGGCCTGCCACGCGTGCAAATGCTGCTGAAACAATTCGGCCCACGAGCCGTCTAGGTACACCTCTTTGCCGTGGCGTTTGTCGACGATTTCAAAACCCAGCCGGGGTAGGCTGGGGCTTTCGGGCGCGGCGTCCTCCTCGTTGGGGAGCACGTGCAGCACCGAAAACGATTCCGAGTCGTACAACATGATCATGCAAGCTTCTCCATCTGGTGCACCACGGTGGCAGATAGGGCCAATATAGCCGCTTTTCAAGCACCCAGCGCCGGCAAAGGGGTATGGCGCAGCAAGCGCTGGTCTACGCGGTCGCCTTGCGCGTCTTGCAATTGCACGCGCACCGGCAAGCCGTGTAGTTGGGGCGCCAGCCATAGCGTGGCCAGCGTGTCCCCGTCGTGCCTGGGTAGCCGGCGCATGGGCTGCGTTTGCCACGTGCCGCTGGGGGTGGACTCGGTGCTGGGCGCAAGCGCGTCAAATACCCACAGGCTTGCACCCCGCGCGCTGCTTACCCAGCCTTGCCACGGCTGGCCGGGGTGGCGCTGTTGCGCCATGGCCAGCGCCAGGTACAGGCTGATTTCGTCTTGCATGGCGGGCTGCCACGGCGCCTGCCCGCCGTGGCTGTACTGCACGGTGCCCAGAGCTGGGTCAAAGCGCGCTTGCGCGCCTTGGCCTTTGCTGTCGGTGAAGCGTTGCGGTTTAGGCGCCCAATCGCCAAGCACACCCTGGCTGGTTTGCTCGCGGCTAAGCCACAGCACCTTAACTTGCAAACGCGCCAGGTAGCGTCCGTTGCCGTGTTGCCAGTGCAGCGTGCCTTGGGCGCGGTAGGGTACGGCACCGCTTTGGCCGTTGATTTGGTAGGTAAGCGCCATGGATGGCGGCCAGGCGGCCGCGCCCCAGCCCATGCGGTGCCACAGCAAGGCGCTGGCGCCCAGCAAACCCAGGCTGTGGCGACGGGTAACCAGCGGGTGCGCAGGCATGCTAGGCGGCCCCGGGTTGGTAACCAATGTCGGCACTGAGTGCGGCACACGCCCGCTTGACTTGTTGTGCCAATGCACCGTCGGCGGTGGCGTCAAAGCGCGTGCTGTCTCCCAGCGTGACCACGCCCAGCGCCAAGTGCCCCTGCGAGTCAAACACCGGGGCGCAAAGGCCGCTGACGCCCGGAATCAGGGTGTTTTGCACGCTGGCAATTCCGGCTTGGCGGGTTTGCGCCACCAGCGTGTCCAAATCGGCAGCGCGTGGCTGCGTGCCCGCCGCCGCACGCAGCTCGGCTTGCAACAAGGTTTGCTGGGTGCTGGCGTTGCGGTCGTCGGGGGGCATGAAACTCAAAAAGCAGCGCCCCGTGGCCGAGTGCAGCAGCGGCATCACGTCGCCCAGGCGCAGCGCCACGTGCACCCCGTTGGGCGCGGCGGCCCAGTGAACCATGGTGGGCCCATGGTTGCCCCACACTGCCAAGGCCACCGTGTGGCCCCATTGTGTAAGCCACTGCGGAATGCGCTGACGCGCCAGCTGCACCGCGTCAACCTGAGACAACGCCGCCAAGCCCAAGCGCAACGCCACCGGGCCCAAAGCGTAGCGGCTTTGTGGGTCTTGCGCCACCAAGCCCAGGCGCTGAAAGCTCACCAAATAGCGGTGCGCTTTGGCTGCACTCATTTCAGCCGCACGCGCCACATCGCGCAGCATCAGTGGCCCGGGTGCGGCGGCCATGGCGGCGATCAGCCCGTAACCTACCTCGACTGACTGGATTCCGGAGCGCGCCACCGTAGTATGATTGTTTTTCTGCATGGTTGAACGAATTTTACCAAGCGTAATTTAAAACAGGTGAGGTCACACAATGAAATTAGCAACCTACAAAGACGGCTCGCGCGATGGGCAACTGGTGGTGGTGTCACGCGATTTAAGCACCGCGCACTACGCCACGGGCGTGGCGGGTACGCTGCAGCAAGCGCTGGACGATTGGAACTTTGTGGCGCCACAGCTGCAAGATTTATCGGTCACGTTAAACCAAGGCCGAGCCCGGCACGCCTTTGCTTTTGACCCGCGGCAGTGCGCTGCCCCGCTGCCTCGTGCTTACCAGTGGGCCGATGGATCGGCCTACATCAATCACGTCGAGTTGGTGCGCCGCTCGCGCGACAGCGCCGTGCCCGAGAGCTTTTACCACGACCCGCTGATGTACCAAGGCGGCAGCGACGACTTTTTGGGCCCTTGCGACCCCATTGTTTGCCGCAGCGAAGACCATGGCATCGACTTTGAAGCCGAGGTTGCCGTGATTACTGGTGACGTGCCCATGGCCAGCACGCCTGAGCAAGCGCTTGAGGGCGTACGCCTGATTATGTTGGCCAACGACGTGTCGTTGCGCCGCTTGATTCCGGACGAATTGGCCAAAGGCTTTGGTTTTTTTCAGGGCAAGCCGGCCACTGCCTTTAGCCCAGTGGCCGTGACCCCCGATGAAATCGGTGAGGCGTGGCACGACGGCCGGGTGCACCTGGTGATGCAAAGCACGTGGAATGGACGCAAGGTGGGTATGTGCGAGGCGGGGCCAGAGATGACTTTTCACTTTGGCCAACTCATTGCCCATATTTGCAAAACGCGTAACGTGCGTGCCGGCAGCGTGGTGGGCAGCGGCACGGTGAGCAACAAAGACTGGGCCAATGGCTACAGCTGCATTGCCGAGCGCCGCGCCATTGAAACCATTGAAAGCGGCAAGGCCAGCACCGAGTTCATGAAGTTTGGCGACACCATACGCATTGAGATGAAGGGCCTAGACGGGCAAAGCGTATTTGGCGCCATTGACCAAAAGGTTGCACCCCTGGAGGCCTAAGGGTTAGCGCCGCTGGCGCGCTGGGGCACACTTGGCGCACAATCGCAAGCAACCAATTGATGACGCCCATGGATTACAGCGCTTACCAAACCCTGCGCATTGCGTACACCGGCAGCCACGGCAACGTGTTGGACGTGCAAATGCGCGCCGACGCGCACGGTGGCAACGGCAAACTGCCGACCGCTGGCCACGAGGGGCACCGCGAACTCAGCGAAATTTGGCGCGACGCCCAGCGCGACCCCAAGGTGCGCGCGGTGTTGCTGCGCGGCGACGGCATGGGTTTTTCGGGCGGCGGCGACCTTGCGCTGGTGCAGGACATGGCGCAAGACTTTGACGTGCGCAGCCAGGTGTGGCAAGAGGCGCGCGACCTGGTGTACAACCTCATTAACTGCGACAAGCCCGTGGTTAGTGCCATGCACGGCCCGGCCGTGGGTGCGGGTTTGGTGGCTGGGTTGCTGGCCGACATATCGGTGGCTGCCCACAGCGCCAAAATTGTGGACGGGCACACCCGACTCGGGGTGGCCGCCGGTGATCACGCCGCCGTGGTGTGGCCGCTGTTGTGTGGCATGGCCAAGGCCAAGTACCACCTGTTGTTGTGCGAGCCGGTTGACGGACGCGAGGCCGAGCGCATCGGGTTGGTGTCCTTGGCGGTGCCCGACGACGAGCTGTTGCCCAAGGCGCGTGAGTTGGCCGACCGCCTGGCCCAAGGCAGCACCACGGCGGTGCGTTGGACCAAATACGCCCTAAACAATTGGCTGCGCATGGCCGGCCCCACCTTTGACGCCAGCTTGGCGCTGGAGTTCATGGGGTTTGCCGGCCCCGACGTGCGCGAGGGCGTGGCTTCGCTGCGCGCGCGCCGCGCGCCGCGCTTTGACGACCCTGCCCCGACACCCAAGGATGCGCCATGACCGACCCCAAACCACAGCCCAGTGGCTTTGCGCCGAGCTGGGACTTTTTTCAAAACCTCATGCAACAAGCCGCGCAGAGCTGGCAAAAAGCCGCCCCTGCGGCCACCGGCGGGCTACCCGGCATGGCCAGTTGGCTCACCCCCACCATGGATGTGGACGAACTGGACAAGCGCATACGCGACTTGCGCACCGTGCAATTTTGGCTTGAGCAAAATGCCAAGATGCTGGGCACCAGCATCCAAACGCTTGAAGTACAAAAAATGACCCTCGCCACGCTGCAAAGCATGCAGCCACCCAGCGAGGCCGCCGCTGGCCGTCCCACCCGCCCCAAAACCGCGCGCAAGCCGCGCACCAGCGGTTAACCGGCGGTTTCGCGCGCATGTTTGTACACGCCCACGCCGTTCACCCGCAGTGGGACATGGCGCTTGGCTTGGTGGTGGCCCAGTTGCGCGCCCACATGGTGCTGCCCAAGCACCGCTTGCAGCATGGGCCCACCCCGGCGCTGGGGTTGGTTTACATCACCGACCGCCTCGCCGGCGAGGCCCCAGCCTTGGTGGCTGGTTTGCGCGAGGCCTTTCCCAACGTGGCGCATTGGGCCGGTACCACAGGGGTGGGCATCTTGGCCACCGAGGTTGAATACTGGGACGAGCCCGCGCTGGCGGTGATGTTGTGCGACGTGCCCGCGCACGCCGTGCGCACCTTTCACGGGCGCGCGCCGCTGCCCAGCCAACACGCCGATGCGGCTGTGCATACCGCCTTGGTGCATGCCGATGGCGCCACCCCCGATTTGGATGGACTGATTGGTGAACTGGCCGACCGTACCGCCCAACGCGTGGTATTTGGCGGCTTGCTCTCCAGTCGAGACCAGGCGTTGCAATGGGCCGTCTCGGGCGCCGACGCGCAAGCCGTGTGGGAAAGCGGCCTAAGCGGGGTGGGGTTTGGGGCGCAAGTGGCGCTTACCGCGCGCGTGACGCAAGGCTGCACACCGGTGGGGCCAGCGCACGAGGTCACGGCGGTGCACGGCAACGTGGTGTTGTCGCTCGACAACCGGCCTGCGCTGCGTGTGTTGCTGCAAGACCTGGGGCTGGAGATGTCTGAGCCGGCCCGCCTGATGCCGGTGTTGCGCAACACACTGGTGGGGCTGGAGTCGGCCGCTTACGAAGGCGCTACGGCCAGCAACGCGCAAGAGCGCGCGCAGGTGCTGCTGGCGCGACGGGTAGGGCAGTTTGGTGCCCAAACCCGCGTGCGCCATGTGATTGGCCTAGACGTGAACAACCGCGGGGTGGCCATTGGCGACCACGCCTTGGTGGGCGACACCTTGCACTTTTGCCGACGCGACGCCAGCGCCGCGCGGGCCGATTTGATGCGTGTATGCGCCGAACTGCGTGACGAGGCCGAAGACCCCGACGCCGGTGGCGGCGGTTTACGCGGCGCGGTGTACGTCAGCTGTGCCGGGCGTGGCGGCCCGCACTTCGGGGCGCCGCACGCCGAAATGAAAATTGTGCGCCACGCGCTGGGTGACGTGCCCGTGGTTGGCTTTTTTGCCGGTGGCGAAATTGGCTATCGTCACCTATACGGCTACACCGGGGTGTTGCTGGCGTTTCAGTAGCCTGTGCCCGGCCTACACCGTTACACCCCGCGTGCGCGCTCGGCGTGGAAGCGCTGGCGCCATGTCGCAAAGTTGCCTTGCGCAATCGCTTGGCGCATCTCTTGCATCAGGTTGAGGTAGTAGTGCAGGTTGTGAATGCTCGCCAGCATTGCGCCCAGCATTTCGCCACACCGGTCTAGGTGATGCAGGTACGCTCGGCTAAAGCCGCCGTGGCTGCCACCGTGCGCATCAGGCTGGCCGTGGCAAGCGTAGCAACCGCAGCTGGGGTCAACCGGGCCGGTGTCGTGCCGATGGCGGGCGTTGCGAATCTTAAGGTCGCCGTACCGCGTAAACCAGTGGCCATTGCGCGCGTTGCGCGTGGGCATCACGCAGTCAAACATGTCCACGCCTTGGGCCACGCCTTCAACCAAATCTTCGGGCGTGCCCACACCCATAAGGTAGCGCGGTTTGTTGGCCGGCATGCGCGGGGCCACGTGCGCCAGCACCCGGCGCATCTCCTCTTTGGGCTCTCCCACGCTTAGCCCGCCAATGGCCAAGCCGTCAAAGTCAAGGCGCTGCAAACCCTCGAGCGAGGCCTCGCGCAGCGCTTCAAACATACCGCCTTGCACAATGCCAAACAACGCGTTGCGGTTGCCTAAGGCCTGCATTTCGTCGCGGCAGCGCTGGGCCCACCGCAGGCTCAGCGCCATGCTTTGTTGTGCCGCGTCTTCGGTAATCACCTGGCCCTTGTTTTTGCCCTCCAGCGCCAGGTAGGGGGTGCATTCATCAAGCTGCATCACCACGTCGGCGTTGAGCGTGGTTTGAATTTGCATGCTCACTTCGGGCGACAAAAACAGCTTGTCACCGTTGATGGGTGAGGCAAAGTGCACACCTTCTTCGGTGATGCGTCGCATTGCCCCCAGGCTCCACACTTGAAAGCCGCCCGAATCGGTCAGGATGGGGCGCTGCCATTGCTCAAAGTCGTGCAAGCCACCAAAGGTTTGTACCACCTCCAGCCCGGGGCGCAACCACAGATGAAACGTGTTGCCCAATATTATTTGCGCACCCATGTCGTGCAGGCTGCGCGGGGTGACGCCTTTGACCGTGCCGTACGTACCCACGGGCATAAATACGGGCGTGTGTACCGTCCCATGGGCCAACTGCAGCACACCGCAGCGGGCGTGGCTGGTTGGGTCTTGCGCGGTGGTATGAAAAATGCCCATGGCCGATGATTGTAAAAAGCCAGGTTATGCCAAAGGTTGGGCGCGCTGCAGCAGCATGGCGTCACCGTAACTAAAAAACCGATAGCGTTGTGCCACGGCGTGCGCGTAGAGGCGCATCACGTGGTCATGGCCGGCCAAGGCGCTGACCAGCATCATCAAACTGCTTTTGGGCAGATGAAAATTTGTAATGAGCCAGTCCACCCACACAAAGGCAAAACCCGGGGTAATGAACAAGCGCGTGTCGCCCTCAGCTGCGCCGGTGCGGGCCCAGCTCTCGAGCGTGCGCACACTGGTGGTGCCCACGGCCACCACCCGCCCGCCCCGGGCGCGGCAGCGTGCCAAGGCCGCTTGGGTGGCCTCGGGTACCCGATACCACTCGCTGTGCATGGTGTGTTGCCGAATGTCGGGCGACTTAACTGGGGCAAAGGTGCCAGCACCCACGTGCAGCGTCACGTAGGCCAGCTCAACGCCCTGGGCTTGCAGCGCGTGCAGCATGGCTTGGTCAAAATGCAGTGCCGCCGTGGGCGCGGCCACCGCCCCGGGGGTTTTGGCAAATACGGTTTGGTAGCGTTGCGCGTCGGCCTCGGTGTCGGCATGGGTAATGTAGGGCGGCAGTGGCACGTGGCCCATGTGCGCCATCACTTGCGCCACCGGCGCGTTAAAGCGCAGCCAAAACAAGGCCCCATCGGCCCGTGGCCAGCGCCCCAGCACCTGCGCTAAATACGCCCCCGGGTTGGCGTGCGGCTGCGGCGTCAGTTGCACCACGTCACCCACCTTGGGCTTGCGGCTGACGCGCAGATGCACCGCCGCCTCATGGCCCGTGCCCGGCAGCACGCGTTCGACCAACATCTCCACGTTGCCCCCGCTGCTTTTTTGTCCCCACAGTCTGGCTTTGAGCACCTGGGTGTCGTTGAGCACCAGCACGTCGCCGGTACCAAGCATGCCCGGCAGCTGGGCAAATTGGCCATCGCGCGGTTCATGACCTCGACCGTCGAGCAAGCGTGCATCGCGCCGTTGCGGCGGCGGACTTTGGGCAATCAGCTCGGGCGGCAGGGCGTAATCGTAGGCGTCTAGATGGTGAAGATTCAAGGTTTGGACTCGCAGCAGGGCACAATTGTCCCATGCCCACCTCACGTCGCGCCGCAGCGAAATCGTCGCCGCCGACCCCCTCGCGATTAAGCGCGCCGCAGCGCGCCATGCGTCGCTTGGGGCTGGTGCAACCCATTGACTTGGCCCTGCACGTGCCGTTGCGCTACGAAGACGAAACCCAGCTTACCCCGCTGGCGCAAGCTCAGGTGGGCAGTACGCTGCAGTTTGAAGCCGAGGTGGTAGCCAGCGAGGTGGTGTTTCGCGGTCGTCGCCAGTGGCTGCTGTGGGTGGACGACGGACAGGCTCGTTGCGTGCTGCGCTTTTTGCATTTTTTTCCGAGCCAGCAAAAAGCCTGGCCGGTGGGGCGGCGCGTGCGCGTGCGCGGCGAGTTACGCCGCAGTGCGCGGGGCCACGAAATGGTGCACCCGCAGCTGCGTGACCCCACCGAGCCGCTGGCGCAAGCCCTCACCCCGGTGTACCCCACCACCCAAGAACTGCCGCAAGCGTATTTGCGCAAAGCCGTGGCCGGTGCGCTGGCGCGCGCGGCCATGGATGAGGTGTTGCCCCCCGCGTGCTGGCATGCCCTGGGGCTGGATGCGCACTGGACGCTGCGCCGCGCCTTGAACTTTTTGCATCAACCCCCGCCGGATGCGCCCACCGAAGCGTTACAAAACCGCCAGCACCCGGCCTGGCAGCGCCTAAAGGCCGAGGAAATGCTGGCCCAACTTATTGCCCAGCGCCGCGCCCGCGCGGCCCGGCAAAGCCAACACGCCATTGCCTTGCGCGCCAGCGCACGCCACGGCTTGGTGCAAGCACTTATGCAACAACTGCCGTTTGCGCTCACCGATGCGCAAACCCGGGTGCTGCGCGAAATTGCCACCGACTTGGCGCGCGACGTGCCCATGCACCGCCTGTTGCAAGGCGACGTCGGGTGCGGCAAAACCGTGGTCGCCGCGCTGGCCGCCTGTGTGGCCATTGAGGCGGGCGCGCAGTGCGCCTTAATGGCACCGACTGAAATTTTGGCGCGCCAGCATTTCGTAAAGCTCACGCAGTGGCTGCAGCCGCTGTTGGCCGCGCGCGGGCAAACGGTGGCGTGGTTAATTGGCGCGCAGGGCAAGGCCGAGCGTCGCGCCATGCAAGCCCAGGTGCACACCGGGCAAGCCGCGCTGGTGGTGGGCACGCAAGCATTGATTCAAGACGACGTGCAATTTGCCCGGCTTGGCTTGGTGGTGGTGGACGAGCAACACCGCTTTGGCGTGGCCCAGCGGCTGACGTTAAGGCAAAAAACCGCCCACGGTGAGCAGCCGCACCTGCTGATGATGACCGCCACCCCGATTCCGCGCACCTTGGCCATGACCTTGTTGTCTGACCTGGACATCTCCACCATCGACACCCTACCCCCCGGGCGCACGCCAGTGGTAACTAAGGTGGTTGAGGCGCGCCGTCGCCACGAGCTCATGGCCCGCCTGCGTGCCCAACTCGAGGCCGGGCGGCAAGCCTACTGGGTGTGCCCCCTCATTGAAGAAAGCGAGGCGCTTGACTTGCGTCACGCCACCCAGGTGTACCAAGAACTGGCCCAAGCCTTAGGCCAACCGTTGCCAGACGAAGGCCAGCCCCCCAGCCCCCACGCCGGCCCCGTGGGCTTGCTGCATGGCCGCCAAACGGCGGGCGAAAAAAAAGCCATGATGGATGCCTTTGTTGCGGGCACCCTGCGCGTGCTGGTAAGCACCACGGTGATTGAAGTGGGGGTGGACGTACCCAACGCCTCGCTGATGGTCATTGAGCATGCCGAGCGGTTTGGCTTAAGCCAGTTGCACCAATTGCGCGGGCGGGTTGGGCGCGGCAGCGCCGCCTCGGTGTGCGTGTTGTTGTACGAGGCACCGCTGGGCGAGGTGGCGCGTGCGCGCTTGCAAGCCATGGCGCAAACACACGACGGCTTTGTGCTGGCGCAAACCGACCTGCGCTTGCGCGGCCCCGGCGAGCTGCTGGGCTCGCGACAAAGTGGCGCGGGCATGCTGCGCTTTGCCGATGCCGCGGCCGACGAGGCGCTGGCCCAATGGGCGCGCGAGCAAGCCGACTGGCTGCTGGCCGAGCACCCCGACATGGCCACGCGCCACGTGCAGCGCTGGCTAGGTGCGCGCGCGGGCTATCTTGACGCGTAAGACGCCGCGCCGTGGCACGGCACAATAGCGGCATGACACTGACCGAACTCAAATACATCGTGGCCACGGCCCGAGAGCTGCACTTTGGTCGCGCCGCCGAGGTGTGCTCGGTGTCGCAGCCCACCTTGTCGGTGGCCATTAAAAAGCTCGAAGCCGAGCTTGAGGTACCAATATTTGAGCGCCGCGCCAGTGACGTGGTGCTCACCCCAGTGGGCGAAGCGATTGTGCGCCAAGCGCAGGTGGTGCTCGAGCAAGCCCGCGTGGTGCGCGAAATTGCGCAACGCGGCAAAGACCCGCTGCACGGCCCGCTGCGTCTGGGTGTGATTTACACCATTGCCCCCTACGTGCTGCCCGCGCTGGTGCGCCAAGTAATTGCCCAAGTGCCCAACATGCCGTTGGTGCTGCAAGAAAACTTCACCAACCGGCTGCTCGATCAACTGCGCGCCGGCGAAATCGACTGCGCCTTGCTGGCCGAGCCTCTGCCCGAGCGGCAGTTTGCCACCCACGCGCTGTACGACGAGCCCTTTTTGGCCGCCGTGCCGCTGCGCCATCCGCTGGCCAAGCACCCGTCGGTAACCGTGGACATGCTGCGCAAAGAAACCGTGTTTTTGCTGGGCAACGGCCACTGCTTTCGCGACCACGTGCTTGAGGTGTGCCCCGAATTTGCCCGCTTTGTGTCCGACGAAGACGGCGTGCGCCGAAACTTTGAAGGCTCCTCGCTGGAGACCATCAAGCACATGGTGGCCGCCGGCATGGGGGTAACGGTGGTACCCCGCCTAAGCGTGCCCGACTCGGCGCTGCACCCCAGCCCCGACGCGCCACCGTGGAGCGACGCCCACTACGTGCGCTACTTGCCCTTTAGCGACGTCAACCCCCACCGCCGCGTGGTGTTGGCGTGGCGGCGCAGCTACACCCGCACCGAGGCCATTGAAGCCCTAATACAAGCGTTGCAAAGCTGCGGTCTGTCAGGCGTGCGCTGGGTGAGCGGGCGGTAGCCGTGCGGGCACGGCTGGCGCTTTACTTGCAATTGATACGCTGGAGCCGCCCGGCGGGGTGGTTGTTGCTGCTGTGGCCCACGCTGTCGGCCCTGTGGGTGGCCGCCGGTGGCTGGCCGGGCTGGCACCTGTTGCTGGTGTTTGTGCTGGGCACGGTGCTCATGCGCAGCGCGGGGTGCTGCATCAACGACGTGGCCGACCGCGACATCGACCGCCACGTCAAGCGTACCGCTCAGCGCCCGGTGACCACCGGACAAGTCGCGCCGCGTGAAGCCCTGCTGGTCGGCGCGGTGTTGGCCCTGCTGGCCTTTGCCCTGGTGCTCACCACCGGTGCAGCGGCTACGGCGTGGTCGGTGGTGGCGCTGCTGGTGACGCTGGTCTACCCCTACGCCAAACGCTGGGTGAGCCTGCCGCAGGCGGTGTTGGGCGTGGCCTTTGGCTTTGGCATACCCATGGCATTTGCTGCCGTGCAGGGCGAGTTGGCGCTGCCGTGGTTGGCCTGGGCCATGCTGGCAGGCAACCTGGCTTGGGTGTTGGCCTACGACACCGCCTACGCCATGGTTGATCGTGACGACGACGTACATTTGGGCATTCACACCTCGGCCATTACCCTGGGCCGGTACGACGTGGCCTTTGTGGCCGCCTGCTACGTGGTGTACCTGCTAAGCTGGACGTGGCTGCTGGATTTGCTGGCCAACCGCTGGAGCCAGTTGGCCGTGCTGCTGGCGGCCGTGCAAGTGGTGGGCTTGCTTGCACTGATTCGCACCCGCAGCCGCGCCGCGTGCTTTCGCGCCTTTGGCCTCAACCATTGGCTGGGGATGACGCTGTGGCTGGCCGTGGTGGCCAGCCGCCACCCCTAGCGGCCCTGGGCCACGCCTAACTGGCCTGACCCAGCGCCTGCGCCCGGGCGTGCGCCGCGGCCACCGCCTTGCGCAACGCCGCGCCTACCCCGTCGGCCTCCAAGCTGCTAATAGCCGCATGCGTGGTGCCCCCCTTGGATGTGACCCGTGCCCGCAACCCCTCGGGTGGTTCGTTGCTGCCCATGGCCAAGGCGCCCGCCCCCGCCACCGTGGCCGTGGCCAACTGCCGCGCCACAGCTGCCGGCAGGCCCAGCCCCACGCCAGCCTCAACCATGGCCTCCATTAAGTAAAAGGCGTAAGCCGGGCCCGACCCGGACACCGCGGTTACCGCATCAAGTAAGTCTTCACTATCAAGCCAAACCAATTGCCCGGTGGGCTTAAGAATGTGCTCAACCTGGGCGCGTTGCGCTGGCGTGACTTCGGGGCAGGCGTACACCCCGCTGATGCCCTGCCCAATCAGCGCCGGGGTGTTGGGCATGGCGCGCACCACTTGGGTACTGCCCAGCCATTGACGCAGGCTGGCCGTGGTAACCCCGGCGGCCACGCTAATGTGCAGCGCCCCTCGTAGGTGCGGGGCGGCCTGCGCCGCGGCCTGCGGCAGCACCTGTGGCTTAACCGCCCAAAGCGCCACCGTCGCTTGGGTCAACGAGGCGTCGGGTGCGCCCAGCACACGCAAACCCAGCCCCTGCAGCCTGGCCTGCGCCTGGGCGTCGGGCTCCACCACCCACAGTTGTTGAGGCGGCATGCCGTTGCGTAGCAGCCCGTGGGCAATGGCACTGGCCATGTTGCCCCCGCCAATCAGGGCCAAAGGTGCCGTGTGTGGTTGCGCTGTCATGTTGTCCCCTTGGTGCGGCCGCTTGCAGCGGCCAAAAACTTATGCCATAATAGCCGGCTCTGCCCAACAAAAGTTGGGTGAGAACACGGTTTTTACCGTGGCGGCGCGCGGTGGGCTTTTCAATGCTCCACGGTTGCAACGCCTGGTAAATGTCAGCCTAAGCGTAGGCCACTGGCTTGCGACAGGCCCAAGACTGATTGCCTATGGCCACTGGCCCAAGGCGGTTCAAGTTGGGACAACAACATGATACAAACGCAATCGCGACTCAACGTCGCTGACAACACGGGCGCCAAATCCGTGATGTGCATCAAGGTGCTGGGCGGCTCCAAGCGTCGCTACGCCTCGGTGGGTGACATCATTAAGGTAAGCGTCAAAGAAGCCGCCCCGCGTGGCCGCGTCAAAAAAGGCGAGGTGTACAACGCCGTGGTGGTGCGTACCGCCAAGGGTGTGCGCCGCTCCGATGGCGCGCTCATCAAGTTTGACGGCAACGCCGCGGTTTTACTTAACGCCAAACTCGAGCCCATCGGCACCCGCATTTTTGGGCCGGTCACGCGTGAGTTGCGCACCGAGCGGTTCATGAAAATCGTCTCGCTCGCACCCGAAGTGCTCTAAGGAGACTGCCATGAACAAAATACGCAAAGGCGACGAAGTGATCGTGGTGGCCGGGCGCGACAAGGGCAAGCGTGGCCGCGTGGCCGCGCGGCTTGACGCCGAGCGCCTGCTGGTTGAGGGCGTTCAGCAAGTGAAAAAACACGTCAAACCCAACCCCATGAAGGGCATCACCGGTGGCATCGTGCAGCAGTCTGCGCCCATCCATCAGTCCAACGTGGCCATATTTAACCCGGCAACCGGCAAGGCCGACCGCGTGGCCATTAAGCAAGCCGACGACGGCAAACGCACACGTGTGTTCAAGTCAAGCGGTCAAGAAATTAAGGTGGCATGATCATGGCGCGATTGATGCAACATTACCGCGATGCGGTGGCCCCCGAGCTGATGACCAAATTTGGTTACCGCTCGCCCATGCAGGTGCCGCGCATCACCAAAATTACCCTCAACATGGGCGTGGGCGAAGCCGTGGCGGACAAAAAAGTCATGGACCACGCGGTGGCCGACCTTACCAAAATCGCGGGCCAAAAGCCCGTGGTAACCAAGGCGCGCAAAGCCATTGCGGGGTTCAAAATCCGCGAGCAACAACCCATTGGTTGCATGGTCACGCTGCGTGGCGTGCGCATGTACGAATTTCTCGACCGCTTCATCACCGTGGCCTTGCCGCGTGTGCGCGACTTTCGTGGTATCTCGGGCCGGTCGTTTGACGGCCGGGGCAACTACAACGTGGGCGTGAAAGAGCAAATTATTTTTCCTGAAATCGAGTACGACAAGGTTGACACCCTGCGTGGGCTCAACATCAGCATCACAACCACCGCAAAGACCGACGACGAGTGCAAAGCGCTGTTGGCGGCCTTTCGCTTTCCCTTTAAGAATTGAGGTGACGCGTGGCCAAACAAGCATTACTTCAGCGTGAACTCAAGCGTGCCAAGCTCGCCGAAAAATACGCCAAAAAATACCAGGAACTGCGCACCATTGCCGCGGACGCCAAGCGCTCGCTTGAAGAGCGTGACGCCGCCCGCGCCGCGCTGCAGCGCCTGCCGCGCAACGCCAACCCTACGCGACAACGCAACCGTTGCGAAGTCACTGGGCGCCCGCGTGGCACCTTCCGTCAATTTGGTTTGGGCCGCAGCAAGCTGCGCGAGATGGTGTTTCAGGGCAATGTGCCCGGCGTCATCAAAGCCAGCTGGTAAGCAGGAGTTTATCCATGAGCATGAGCGATCCCATTGCCGATTTGCTAACGCGCATTCGCAACGCCCAGATGGTCGAAAAGGCCACCGTCAACGTGCCCGCGTCTAAGCTTAAGTCGGCCATTGCCCAAGTATTAAAAGACGAAGGCTACATTGACGACTACCGCCAAGTTGAGGTCAACGGCAAGCCCGAGTTAGAAATTGCCCTCAAGTACTACGCCGGGCGCCCCGTAATTGAGCGTATCGAACGCGTCAGCCGTCCAGGCCTGCGCGTGTATCGGGGCGCCAAGGCCATTCCGCAAGTCATGAACGGCATGGGCGTGGCCATCGTGACCACCCCTCAGGGCGTCATGACCGACCGCAAAGCGCGCGCCGCGGGCGTGGGCGGCGAAGTGTTGTGCTACGTGGCCTAAGCCGGCGCGCACGCAGGAGAAAAACATATGTCTCGAATTGCAAAATTGCCCGTCTCCATCCCGCAAGGGGTTGAGGTGGCCGTGCACGGTGAAGAGGTGGCGGTTAAGGGCAGCCTGGGCGCCTTGCGCCTGTCGCTGCACCACAAGGTGGCCATGACCCAAAACGGCGCCCAACTGTCGTTTGCCCCTACCGAAGCCAGCGCCGAAGCCATGGCCCTTACCGGCACCATGCGCCAACTGGTGAACAACATGGTGGTTGGCGTGAGCAAGGGCTTTGAGAAAAAACTCAACTTGGTTGGCGTGGGCTACCGGGCGCAAGCCCAGGGTGCCGCGCTTAACTTAAGCGTGGGGTTTTCGCACCCGGTGGTGATTCAAATGCCCGAGGGTATCAAGGTAGAAACACCGTCGCAGACCGAGGTCGTCATCAAAGGTGCCGACCGCCAGCAGGTGGGCCAAACCGCCGCTAAGGTGCGCGGCGTGCGTCCCCCTGAGCCGTACAAAGGCAAGGGTATTCGCTACGCCGATGAGCGCGTGGTGATTAAAGAAACCAAGAAGAAATAAGAGGTCCAGCCGTGTTGACCAAAAAGGAACAACGTTTGCGCCGGGCTCGTCAGGCCCGCATCCGCATTGCCCAGCAAGGCGCTGTGCGCTTGGCCGTGCACCGTACCAACGGCCACATCTATGCCAGCGTTATCTCGGCATGTGGCACCCGCGTGCTGGCTTCGGCCTCTACCGCAGAAGCTGAGGTTCGCTCCCAACTGGGCGCCCACGGCAAAGGCGCCACCGTGGCGGCGGCGCAGTTGGTGGGTGCCCGAGTGGCCGACCGCGCACGCAGCGCGGGCGTGGAGCAAGTGGCATTTGACCGTGGTGGCTACGCGTACCACGGCCGCGTCAAGGCCTTAGCCGAAGCTGCCCGCGAGGCAGGCTTGAAGTTTTAACCGTCCGGAGTAGCAGCAATGGCAAAAGTGATGGCTCGTGCACAAAGCCCCGCCCCCGAGGACGGTTTGCGCGAAAAAATGATTGCAATCAACCGCGTGACCAAAGTCGTCAAAGGCGGTCGAATTTTGGGCTTCGCCGCGTTAACCGTGGTCGGCGATGGCGATGGCCGCATTGGCATGGGCAAAGGCAAGGCGCGTGAAGTGCCGGTGAGCGTGCAAAAAGCCATGGAGCAAGCGCGCCGCAATTTGGCCAAAGTGCCGCTGCGCGATGGCTCGGTGCACCACGCGGTGCAAGGCGCCCACGGAGCCGCGCGCGTGATGTTGCTGCCCGCGAGCAAGGGCACGGGCATTATTGCCGGTGGGCCGATGCGTGCGGTGTTTGAAGCCGTGGGCATTACCGATGTGGTGGCCAAAAGCCACGGCTCAAGCAACCCGTACAACCTGGTGCGTGCCACGCTGGACGCGCTTAAGAACCTGCACACCCCAGCCGAAATTGCCGCCAAGCGTGGCATGACGGTTGAAGCGCTCTTTAATTAAAGGGGATACCCATGGCCGCTGAAAAAACGCTCAAAGTCCAGCTGGTTCGCAGCCCGATTGGGTGCAAGGCATCGCACCGCGACACCGTGCGTGGCTTGGGTTTGCGCAAAATTCGCTCGGTACGTGAACTGCAAGACACGCCGGCGGTGCGCGGCATGATTAACAAAATCAGCTACCTGGTTAAGGTGCTGTAAAGGAAACCGCAATGCAACTCAACAACATTCAACCTGCCGCCGGCGCCAAGCACGCCGCGCGTCGCGTGGGTCGAGGCATTGGCTCGGGGCTGGGCAAAACCGCTGGGCGTGGCCACAAGGGTCAAAAATCACGCGCCGGTGGCTTTCATAAGGTGGGGTTTGAGGGCGGCCAAATGCCCATGCATCGCCGCCTGCCCAAGCGTGGCTTTAAATCCATGCACGTGCCGTTTGTGGCCGACATTACCTTAGCCGACCTCAACCGTTTGCAGGCCACCGACGTGGACCTGGCCGTGCTCAAGCAGGCCGGGCTGGTGGGTGAGCTGGTTAAGCGCGTTAAGGTGGTAAAAACCGGCGAACTCACCAAGGCCGTGACGTTGCGTGCCATTGGCGCCACCGCTGGTGCCAAGGCCGCCATTGAGGCCGCTGGCGGCTCGGTTCAACCCTAACGCCTGCGGCGAGTTTAAGGACAAGCGAACATGGCCACAACGGGGGCATTGGCAAACAAAGGCAACTACGGCGACCTGACGCGTCGCCTGGTGTTTTTGTTGCTGGCGCTGGTGGTGTACCGCGTGGGTGCACACATTCCCGTGCCCGGCATCAATCCCGACCAATTGCAGCGCCTATTCGAAGGCCAGCAAGGCGGCATTCTTAGCCTCTTCAACATGTTCTCGGGCGGGGCGCTGTCGCGCTTTACGGTGTTTGCGTTGGGCATCATGCCGTACATCTCGGCGTCCATCATCATGCAGCTCATGACCTACGTGGTGCCCACCTTTGAGCAGCTAAAAAAAGAAGGCGAAGCTGGGCGTCGCAAAATCACGCAATACACCCGCTACGGTACGCTGGGCTTGGCGGTGTTTCAGTCGCTGGGTATTGCCCTGGCCCTAGAGGGTACCGCTGGCTTGGTGCTGGCGCCGGGCTTTGGTTTTCGCCTCACCGCTGTGGTTAGCCTAACGGCGGGCACCATGTTTTTGATGTGGTTGGGCGAGCAAATCACCGAGCGTGGTTTGGGTAACGGCATATCAATTTTGATTTTTGCTGGTATTGCCGCCGGCCTGCCTGGCGCGCTGGGCGGCTTTGGCGAACTTATACGCACGGGCGCCATGAGCATTTTGGTGGCGCTGTTTATTGTGCTGGTGGTGTTGGCGGTTACGTACTTTGTGGTGTTTATTGAGCGCGGGCAGCGCAAAATTTTGGTCAACTACGCGCGCCGCCAAGTGGGCAACAAGGTGTACGGCGGCCAAAGCTCGTACCTGCCGCTCAAGCTCAACATGTCGGGGGTGATTCCGCCCATCTTTGCTTCGTCCATTATTTTGCTGCCGGCTACCGCAGTGGGTTGGTTTAGCACGGGCGACAGCATGCTGTGGCTGCGTGACGTGGCCGCCGCACTCTCGCCCGGACAGCCGATTTACGTCACGCTTTACGCCGCGGCCATTGTGTTCTTTTGCTTTTTTTACACCGCGTTGGTGTTTAACAGCCGCGAAACCGCCGACAACCTAAAAAAATCGGGCGCCTTGGTGCCTGGTATTCGGCCGGGCGACCAAACCGCGCGGTACATCGACAAGGTGCTGATGCGCCTCACACTGGTGGGTGCGGTGTACATCACGTTTGTGTGCTTGTTGCCCGAGTTTTTGATTTTGAAGTACAACGTGCCGTTTTATTTTGGCGGCACCTCGTTGCTGATTTTGGTGGTGGTCACCATGGACTTCATGACCCAGGTGCAAAACTACATGATGTCGCAACAGTACGATTCGTTGCTGAAAAAAGCCAACTTTAAGGGGGCGCCGGCGCGATAGTTCATGGCCAAAGACGATGTCATTCAAATGCAAGGCGAAGTGGTGGAAAACCTGCCCAACGCCACGTTCCGCGTGAAGCTGGAAAACGGCCACGTGGTGCTGGGACACATCTCGGGCAAGATGCGTATGCACTACATCCGCATTTTGCCGGGCGACAAGGTAACCGTGGAGCTGACGCCCTACGACCTCAGTCGCGCTCGTATCGTATTTCGCGCCAAGTAGGCGCGGTTGGAATTTGCAAGGAGTACCCAATGAAAGTGTCGGCCTCGGTAAAAAAAATGTGCCGCAATTGCAAGTTGATTCGCCGCCATGGCGTGGTTCGCATTATTTGCACCGATCCGCGCCACAAGCAGCGCCAAGGTTAAACCCCAAGCATTCAAAGGAACGTCATGGCACGGATTGCTGGTATCAACATCCCACCGCATAAACATTCAGAGATCGGCCTCACCTCCATCTTTGGCATTGGCCGCTCACGCGCGCGCAAAATTTGCGAAGCCTGCGGCATTGCGTACGAGAAAAAAATTAAAGACCTGTCGGACGCAGAAATTGAAAAGCTGCGCGAGGCCGTGGGGCGTCACATCATCGAAGGCGATTTGCGCCGCGAAGTGACCATGAACATCAAGCGCTTGATGGACATTGGCTCGTACCGTGGTTTTCGTCACCGTCGTGGCTTGCCGGTGCGTGGTCAGCGCACGCAAACCAACGCACGCACGCGCAAGGGCCCGCGCCGTGCGGCCCAAGCACTCAAAAAGTAATTCATCAGAGAGAACTGCATGGCCAAAACCGCAAACTCAGGCGCACGGGCGCGCAAAAAGGTTCGCAAGAACATTGCCGATGGCGTGGCGCACGTGCATGCGTCGTTTAACAACACCATCATCACCATCACCGACCGCCAGGGCAACGCTTTGTCATGGGCATCTTCGGGTGGCCAAGGGTTTAAGGGCTCACGCAAGTCCACGCCCTTTGCCGCGCAGGTTGCCTCTGAGGTGGCCGGGCGTGCCGCCATTGAACAAGGCATAAAAAACCTTGAGGTTGAAATCAAAGGCCCGGGGCCAGGGCGTGAGTCCTCGGTGCGGGCGTTGGCTGCATTGGGTATTCGTATCACGCAAATCTCCGATGTCACCCCGGTGCCGCACAACGGCTGCCGGCCTCCCAAGCGCCGTCGTATTTGACGGATCGCACCCATCACCCGCCAGGCGCCCTTGATGGCCGCCTGACATAAGCCCACCGCCGGGTTTACCTGTGAACGCCGGCTCCTGCAACAAACGGTTGCAGCAGAAACTGTAAAAGGAAGAAACGTGGCACGTTATTTAGGACCCAAGGCCAAGCTCTCGCGCCGCGAGGGTACCGACTTGTTGCTCAAGAGCGCACGCCGCCCAATTAGCGACAAGGCCAAATTTGAATCCAAGCCTGGCCAGCATGGCCGCACCTCGGGCGCGCGCACCTCAGACTATGGCAAGCAGCTGCGCGAAAAGCAAAAAGTTAAGCGTATGTACGGTGTACTTGAGCGCCAGTTTCGGCGCTACTTTGCCGAGGCCGACCGCCGCCGTGGCAACACCGGTGAAAACTTGCTGAGCCTGCTTGAGTCGCGCTTAGACAACGTGGTGTACCGCATGGGTTTTGCCTCTACGCGCGCCGAGGCACGCCAGTTGGTGTCGCATCGTGGCATCACGGTCAATGGCGCTTCGGTCAACATTCCGTCGTACATGGTGAAAACCGGTGACGTGGTGGCCGTGCGCGATAAATCAAAAAAGCAAGCCCGCGTGCAAGACGCGTTGCAACTGGCCACGCAGCACGGGCTGCCTTCGTGGGTTGAGGTAAGTGCTGACAAAGTGGAGGGGGTGTTTAAGAAAACCCCAGACCGCGACGAGTTTGGTGGCGACATCAACGAGTCGTTGATTGTTGAATTGTATTCGCGCTAAAAACGCAACGGTTCCCGGCGGCTCTGCGGCGTCGTTCGGGTTTGCTTCGTCAGCCTTATCGGTGTAACGAGCCGAGGGTATTGAGGGAAGTTTCATGCTCAGTTCATTGTTAAAGCCAAAATCCATTCAAGTCGAAAGCCTAGACGCCTGCCGCGCCAAGGTTACGTTGGAGCCCTTTGAGCGTGGCTACGGCCACACCCTGGGTAACGCGCTGCGCCGGGTGTTGCTCTCGTCCATGGTGGGGCATGCGCCCACCGAGGTCACCATTGCCGGTGTGCTGCACGAATACTCCACACTAGACGGCGTGCAAGAAGACGTGGTGAACGTGCTGCTTAACCTTAAAGGGGTGGTGTTTAAGTTGCACAACCGCGACGAGATTACGCTAAGCCTGCGCAAAGACACCGAAGGGGTGGTGCTGGCCAGCGACATTCAAACGCCGCACGACGTGGAGATTATGAATCCCGAGCACGTGATTGCCACGCTGGGTGCTGGCGGCAAGCTGGACATGCAGATTAAGGTAGAAAAAGGGCGTGGCTATGTGCCAGGCAACGTGCGCCGCGACGACGACCACATGCGCTCGATTGGCCGCATTGTGTTGGACGCGTCGTTCTCGCCGGTGCGCCGCGTAAGCTACACCGTTGAGAGCGCCCGTGTGGAACAGCGCACCGACCTAGACAAACTGGTGCTCGAGATTGAAACCAACGGCGCCATTGGCCCCGAAGAGGCGGTGCGTGCGTCGGCGCGCATCTTAATGGAGCAGCTCAGCGCGTTTGCCCAACTCGAAGGCGGCGCAGAAATCGGTGGCGCCGCAGCCCCCATGGGCGGCGGTGGCGCGGGCGAGCCGTTTGATCCGATTTTGCTGCGCCCGGTTGACGAGCTTGAGCTTACCGTGCGCTCGGCCAATTGCCTTAAGGCAGAGAACATCTACTTTATTGGCGACTTGATTCAGCGCACCGAAAACGAACTGCTCAAAACGCCTAACCTGGGACGCAAGTCGCTGAACGAAATCAAAGAGGTTTTGCAGTCGCGCGGGTTAAGCCTTGGCATGAGGCTGGACAACTGGCCGCCTGCGGGGCTAGAGAAAAACGCGTAATCACGCTTTGGCACCCACCAGTACCTGATACGGCTGGTGGCAACAACACAAAAGGAGTCTTGCCATGCGACACGGCCACGGCCTACGAAAACTTAACCGCACCAGCGCCCACCGCCAGGCGATGCTGCGCAACATGATGAACGCCTTGCTGACGCACGAGGCGATTAAAACCACGGTACCCAAAGCCAAAGAGCTGCGCCGCGTGGTGGAGCCCATGATTACCCTGGCCAAAAAAGCCACAGTGGCCAACCGGCGCCTGGCCTTTGACCGCCTGCGTGATCGCGATGTGGTGGTGAAACTGTTTAACGAACTGGGGCCGCGCTACGCCAGCCGACCGGGCGGTTACACGCGCATACTTAAAATGGGTTTTCGCGTGGGCGACAACGCCCCCATGGCCTTGGTGGAGCTGGTGGACAGGCCCGAGGCACAAGCCGACGCCGAGACCCAACAAGAGTCAAGCGAGTCGTGATACAATAGTACCAAATGGCGCGCGGTGGAGCAGTCTGGTAGCTCGTTGGGCTCATAACCCAAAGGTCGTAGGTTCAAATCCTGCCCGCGCAACCAAACCCTTACGCATCAAACCCCCAAGGCGAAAGCATTGGGGGTTTTTTGTTTAAGCCGTTGGTCGGTTGTGGTGGAGCGCATGTAGTCAACTAAGGCCTGATATTTGTAAAAACACAACGCTAGGCTTTGCTCTTTGGGTTTTCATGCCCGAACCAAGGCCCCTTTCATTGGGCTCCACAAGAACCATAATAACTAATACTATTGAATATAACTCTAAAAGAATTAATCCAACACTCGATAAAAATAGATTGGTAAGATGTAATTATTTGAAAAAAGCAACCTTTTTGACTTCACAAGATTGACCGCTTTCAATAGGTATCGGCTCAGCACAAGGCGCTAATCCCTTGTTTGCAAACCATTTATTGTCTGCTAGCATCGCGCCTGCCAAATGTAATAAGTGTCAGATAACCGATGCTGTCGGTTAGCGGATTGGTACCAATTAATCCAACACACGATCATCAGGAGTTTGCATGGCTGGACCGAACGAATCGCATGAAAGCGTCGTGATTGGCGACGGGGTGGTGGTGAAGGGTACCTTTTCGGTGCCTGCCAAGGCGGTGATTAACGGCGTAATTGAGGGCGACGTGACCGCGCAAGAGGTACTGGTTGGCCCCACAGGGCGCGTAACCGGGCGGGTGTCGGCACAAATTATTGATGTGCGTGGTGTGCTCAACAACACCACCATCAGCGAGCAAAGCCTAATTATTCGCGCCACCGGCCGGGTCTCGGGCAAGGTGCAGTACAAAGAGATTGAGATTGAAAAGGGCGGCCAAATCGAGGGCGCGCTCAACCAGGGCATGACCGGGGCACCGGGCTCGTCGGCGCCGGCCTCGGGTGCCGTGGCTGCGCCTGAGCCCCGCGGTGACGCCGACGGCGCCAACCCCGGCGACGCCGCGTAAGTTTGGCCCGTTTGCCCAGCATGGCCGTGCGTTCCAAGGCATTTATTTTGCTGCACGCGGCGTGGCATGCCCTGCGCCTGGTGCCCAGGGCCTGGCGCCATGGGTACCAAGACGCCAAAGTAATTTGGGAGCAAAACGGCGAGCTGAGCTACTACCGTTTGTCGGCGGTGTGGCAGCGCGTGGTGGTGCGCGGGGCCCTGGTTTTGGCCGGTGTGGGCTTGGTGTCGCTGGTGCTGTCGGGCTGGCACAGCTGGCAGGTGGTGCAAGAGCGCGAGGCACTGGCCAAGGCGCACGTGCAAATTCAACAAGCGTTAACGCAAGCCTTGCCCGAGGTGCCGGTTACCACCACCCACGGGGTGAACACGCAACAGGTGTTGGATTTGACCGCGCGCATTCAAGAGCGCGACTGGCTGATTCAAACGCTGATTCAGTCAACCTCGGTGCAGCTGGCGGCCGATAACGCGAGCATGGACGCGCAGTTGCGCCGCCTGGGTATTGACCAGCGCATGCGCGAGGCGATTGTGGCCGGCACCCCTCGAGGTGGCGCGGTGGGCCCGCACGATGCATGGTTGAGCGACAAATTGCCGCAGCCGTTGCTGCAAAGCATGGCACGCAACGGCGAGTTGCGCCAGGTGTTGCGGGCGCTGCCCAGCAACTACCCGCTGCGGCAGCCGCGGGTGACGTCAGACTATGGCATGCGCAAGCACCCGATTACGCAACGGGTGCAAATGCACGCTGGCACCGATTGGGTGAGCGATGCGCCCGATGATCGGGTGTTTGCGGTACGTGCGGGTGTGGTGAGCGCCGTGGGCAAGCATCCGCAGTATGGGTTAATGGTAACGGTGAAGCATGATGGCGGGGTGGTGTCACGCTACGCGCATTTGCGCCGCATCATGGTGGCGCGGGGCGACAAGGTTGGGGTGCAAACGCCGCTGGGCTTGTTGGGCTCTACCGGTATGTCAACGGGTAAGCATCTTCACTTAGAAATTTTTATTGCAGGCAAGCCGGTGGATCCGGAACGAGT
>JAYPEA010000014.1:0-30328 GCA_038125525.1 Burkholderiaceae bacterium
CGACAGCCAAACCCGCAGCCAAGGCGGCGGTGAGTAAAACAGCAACCAAAGCCTCCCCCAAAGCGGCCAAAAAGGCCGAGAAAGCCCCCAAGGGCGCAGCAGCACCCGCTACCGCCGAGAAAAAAACCCAGGTCAGCGCATCGCCGGCCCCCGAGACCAGCGTCAAAACCAAACCGCTACGCATGAAAATCAGCAAGGCCAAAGAGCGCGCCTTGATGAAAGAATTTGGCCTTGATGAAGCGGTGCTGTCGGAAGAAGAAACCCAAACTCGGCGCGCCCGCCTCAAAGAACTCATCAAACTCGGCATGACGCGTGGCTACCTGACCCACGCCGACATCAACGACCACCTGCCCGACCGCATGGTTGAGTCCGAGACGCAAGAAGCCGTGATTGCCTTGCTCAGCGACATGGGGGTTACGGTATACGAGCAAACCCCAGACGCCGAAACCATTTTGCTGGACAACACCACGGGCAGCGCCACCACCGAGGAAGAGGCGGACGTGGAGGCCGAGCAAATCCTCACCAACATGGACGGCGAACTGGGCCGCACCACCGACCCGGTGCGAATGTACATGCGCGAGATGGGCACGGTTGAGCTGCTCACGCGCGAGGGTGAAATTGAAATCGCCAAGCGTATCGAGGGTGGCCTCATGGACATGATGGCGGCCATTTCGGAGTGCCCAGCGGTGATTGCCGAGGTGCTGGTCATGGCTGAAGAAATTCGCCAAGACAAAGTGGTAATCAGTGCCGTGGTGGACGGCTTTGCCGACGCTGACGAAAACGACGATTACGTTGCCGAGGAAGACTTTGACGAGTTTGACGACAGCGACGACGAAGACAGCGGCTCGGGTGGTGGCTCACTCACCAAACTGCTCGAACAACTCAAAACCGAGGCCCTGGGCCGTTTTGACGACATCCGGGGGCTGTTCGACAAGCTGCGTAAGGCCTACGACCGCGAGGGCTTTGCCGCACCGGCGTACGACAAAGTTCAAAAGCAGATCACGGCCAAGCTCATGACGATTCGCTTTACCGCCAAAACCATTGAACGCCTGTGCGACATGGTGCGCGATCAAGTGGAATTGGTGCGTAGCCGCGAACGTGAGATGCGCCGCATCATTGTCGACAAGTGCGGCGTGCCGCAAGAGCAGTTTATTAAGGCCTTTCCCAAGCATCTGCTTGACCTCAAGTGGGTAGAAAAAGAATCCCAGGGCAACAAGCCATGGTGCGCCGTGCTTGAGCGTAATGTGCCAGCCGTGCAAGAGCTGCAGCAACAGCTCATCGATCTGCAACTGCAGGTGGTGATTCCGCTGACCGAACTCAAAGGTATCTACAAGCGCATGATCGACGGCGAAGCGGGCTCGCGCTTTGCCAAGCGCGAGATGATTGAAGCCAACTTGCGCTTGGTGATTTCCATCGCCAAAAAATACACCAATCGTGGGCTGCAATTTTTGGATTTGATTCAAGAGGGCAACATTGGCTTGATGAAAGCGGTGGACAAATTCGAATACCGCCGCGGCTACAAGTTTTCAACTTACGCCACGTGGTGGATTCGTCAGGCAATTACTCGCTCCATCGCCGACCAAGCGCGCACCATTCGTATTCCGGTGCACATGATTGAGACCATCAACAAGATGAACCGCATCAGCCGTCAGCACCTGCAAGAGTTTGGCGTTGAGCCCGACGCCGGGTTGCTGGCCGAGCGCATGGAAATGCCTGAAGACAAGGTGCGCAAAATCATGAAGATTGCCAAAGAGCCGATTTCCATGGAAACCCCCATTGGCGACGATGACGATTCGCACCTTGGCGACTTTATTGAGGACACCGCCAACACCGCCCCGGTGGACGCGGCGATGCAGGCCGGTTTACGCGACGTGGTACGTGAGGTACTGGACTCGCTCACCCCGCGCGAGGCCAAGGTGCTACGCATGCGCTTTGGCATCGAGATGTCAACCGACCACACCCTAGAAGAAGTGGGCAAACAGTTTGACGTCACGCGTGAGCGCATCCGGCAAATCGAATCCAAAGCGGTGCGCAAACTCAAGCACCCCACCCGCTCTGATCGCCTGCGCAGTTTCATCGACTCGCTTTAAGGCCACGGGCCCCGCCCGGGGCCGGTGCGCGGCGCACCCCCTTGATATCAACCGATTCGCCCCCACGTGGCGAATGATGTGTTGTTGAATACTTTTTGAGAACCGCATGACGTCATCCACCGAACCCAACCCGCCGCAAGAAACCCAGGACACCAACCCCGAAGCCCCTGCCCAACCGGCCGCCTCCGTGCCGTCTGGGGGCTCTGTCGAGGCACTGCAAGACGAGCTGGACCAGCTCAAAGACCAGTTTTTGCGTGCCAAAGCCGAGGCAGAAAATGCCCGCCGCCGCGCTGAGGAAGAAATGGCCAAGACGCGCAAATTTGCAGTCGAGGGCTTTGCCGAGGGCATGCTTCCCGTGCTCGACAGCTTGCAAGCGGCTCTTGCCACGCCACAGGCCACGCCTGAGCAAATGCTCGAAGGCGTGCAGGCCACTCTGCAGCAGCTGCTCGGCGCATTGGAGCGGCACCAAGTCAAGCCCATTGCGCCAGAGGCTGGGGCCAAATTTGACCCGCACCTGCACCAGGCGATTAGCGCAGTTCCAGCGGAGCAAGAGCCCAATACCGTGGTTACGGTACTACAAACCGGTTACACCATAGCTGAACGCGTGTTGCGCCCTGCCCTTGTAACCGTGGCCACCGCCCCCAAATAAACCGCATGGGCGGGCCCTCATGTGGGCCGCCCCACCTTTTTGCAGGAGATTCAAAATCATGGGAAAGATTATTGGCATTGATTTAGGCACCACCAACAGTTGCGTGGCCATCATGGAAGGCAACACCACGCGGGTGATTGAGAACAGCGAAGGTGCACGCACCACCCCGTCGGTGGTGGCGTATCAGGAAGACGGAGAGATTTTGGTGGGCGCGCCGGCCAAACGCCAAGCCGTGACCAACCCACGTCACACCCTGTTCGCTGTCAAGCGCCTAATCGGCAGACGCTTTGAGGAAAAAGAGGTTCAAAAAGACATCAACCTCATGCCTTACGCCATTGTGCGTGCCGACAACGGCGACGCTTGGGTTGAAGCGCAAAGCAAAAAACTCGCCCCGCCACAGGTGTCGGCCGAGGTGCTACGTAAGATGAAGAAAACCGCCGAGGATTACCTGGGCGAGCCCGTGACCGAGGCCGTGATCACCGTACCGGCTTACTTTAACGACAGCCAACGTCAAGCGACCAAAGACGCTGGACGTATTGCCGGCCTAGAGGTCAAGCGCATCATCAACGAACCCACAGCGGCAGCGCTGGCTTTTGGCTTGGACAAAGTAGGCAAAGGCGATCGCAAGGTGGCGGTGTACGACCTCGGGGGTGGCACGTTCGATATCTCTATCATCGAAATCGCCGATGTGGACGGTGAGAAGCAGTTTGAAGTGCTCTCCACCAACGGCGATACCTTTTTGGGCGGTGAAGACTTCGATCAGCGCATCATTGATTTCGTCATCGGCGAGTTCAAAAAAGACCAAGGGGTTGACTTAAGCAATGACGTACTGGCGCTGCAACGCCTGAAAGAAGCCGCTGAAAAAGCCAAAATCGAACTCTCCAATAGCACCCAAACCGACATCAACTTGCCCTACATCACGGCCGATGCGTCGGGCCCCAAGCACCTAAACATCAAGCTCACCCGAGCCAAACTTGAGAGCCTGGTGGACGAGTTGATTGAGCGCACCATCGCGCCGTGCCGCACCGCCATTCAAGACGCCGGCGTCTCGGCCAGCGACATTCATGACGTGATTTTGGTCGGTGGTATGTCGCGCATGCCTAAGGTACAAGAAAAAGTCAAAGCGTTTTTTGGTAAAGAACCGCGTCGCGACGTCAACCCGGACGAAGCCGTGGCTGTGGGCGCAGCGGTGCAGGGTCAGGTCTTGGCCGGCGACCGATCCGATGTGTTGCTGCTTGACGTGACGCCGCTGTCGCTTGGCATTGAAACGCTGGGCGGCGTCATGACCAAAATGATCGAGAAAAACACCACCATTCCCACCAAGTTCAGCCAAGTGTTCTCCACCGCCGACGACAACCAAGCGGCCGTAACCATCAAGGTGTTTCAGGGTGAGCGCGAGCTGGCCTCGGGCAACAAGCTACTGGGCGAGTTCAACCTTGAGGGGATTCCACCAGCCGGCCGCGGTGTGCCGCAAATTGAAGTCACGTTCGACATTGACGCCAACGGCATCTTGCACGTCAACGCCAAGGACAAGGGCACCGGCAAAGAAAACAAAATCACCATTAAGGCCAACTCGGGTCTGTCAGACGCCGAGGTGGAGAAAATGGTCAAAGAAGCCGAGCAGTACGCCGCCGAAGACCGCGCCAAGGTAGAACTGGTGCAGGCCAAGAACCAGGCCGAGTCACTGGTTAACAGTGTGCGCAAAAGCTTAACCGAGCACGGCGACTCACTGGAGGCGGCAGAAAAAGAGGCCATTGAAAAGGCCGCCACCGAGCTTGAAGAAGCCGCCAAGGGCGAGGATAAGGCGCTGATTGACGAAAAAAGCAACGCCTTGATGACGGCCAGTCAAAAGCTGGGAGAAAAAATGTACGCATCCGAGCAAGCTGCTGCAGCGGGTAGCGAGTCGACAGCCGGGGCAAGCGCCGCGGCCGACGACAACGTGGTCGATGCCGAAGTTAAGGAAGTCAAGAAAGACGCCTAACCCACCAGGTTGCACCCCCTCATGGCAAAAAAAGACTTTTACGACGCGCTGGGCGTTCCCAAGAACGCCAGCGACGAAGAAATCAAAAAAGCGTATCGCAAGCTGGCGATGAAGTATCACCCTGACCGCAATCAGGGCAGTGCCGACGCCGAGACGCGTTTTAAGGAAGTCAAAGAAGCCTACGAGATCTTGTCTGACAGCCAAAAACGCGCGGCCTACGACCAGTTTGGGCATGCCGGGGTTGACCCCAACATGCAAGGGGGCGCGGGGGGCGCAGGATTTGGTGACGCTTTTGGTGGGGCGTTTGGCGATATTTTTAGCGATATCTTTGGTGGCGGTGGGGGCCGCCGCGGCGGGGCTCAGGCACATCGCGGCGGCGACTTATCTTATGCCATGGAGGTGACGCTTGAAGAAGCCGCCAGCGGCAAGGATGCACAAATTCGTATCCCTTCGTGGGAGGGGTGTGAGACCTGCGGCGGCAGTGGCGCGCGCCCAGGCACCGAAGTTAAGACCTGCGGCACCTGCCAGGGGGCCGGGGTGGTGCAAATGCGCCAAGGATTTTTTAGTGTGCAACAAACCTGCCCGCACTGCCGCGGCACGGGCAAGGTGGTGCCGCACCCATGTGGCAGTTGCCATGGTCAGGGACAGATCAAAAAGCAAAAGACGCTGGAAGTCAAAATTCCGGCGGGCATAGACAACGGCATGCGCATTCGCAGTGCCGGCAACGGCGAGCCAGGCCAACGCGGCGGGCCACCGGGTGATTTGTTTATTGAAATTCGCCTGCGCAAGCACGATTTGTTTGAGCGCGACGGCGATGACTTGCACTGCGAGGTGCCGGTGCCAGTAACCACGGCGGCACTCGGTGGCGAAATTCAGGTGCCCACCCTTGGGGGTAAGGCCAGCATTGACATCCCCGAAGGCACCCAGCACGGCAAGGTATTTAGGTTGCGCAGCAAGGGGATTCGAGGCTTGCGCTCCAGTGTGGCCGGCGATTTGTACTGCCACATTGCGGTGGAGACGCCAGTTAAACTCACCGAGGTGCAACGCGACTTGCTGCAACAACTCGAGGCCACCTTTAAAGAAGGCGGCACCAAACACAGCCCCAACGACAAGGGTTGGTTTGAAAAAGCCAAGGCGTTTTTTAGTTGAAGCACACCGCCGCGCTGGCCCAAGGCGGTGCTTGGCTGCTCGGCTTGGCGTGTACCGCGGCCACAGCCACCACGCCGGCCACGCAGCAGTGTCTGGCACAGTTGCGCCCGGCGGCGCTGGCGGCCAAGGTGCAACCCCAATGGTTTGACCGCCTCACGCAAGGCTTGACGCTGCAAGCGCCACTGGTGCAGCGGCTTGATGACCAGCCCGAGTTCACCACGCCGATTTGGGATTATTTGGCGGTGCTGGTAGACGCCCAGCGCGTGGACGACGGGGCCCAGCGTTTGGCAACCTACGCCAGCACCCTAGCTGAGGTGCAGCAACGCTTTGGTGTAGACCCAGCCACGGTGGTGGCGGTGTGGGGCATTGAGAGCGACTACGGGCGGCGCGTGGGCACACGCCCGGTGGTGGAATCGCTGCTGACGCTCAGCTGCATGGGGCGTAGGCAAAATTATTTTCGAACCGAACTGTTCGCTGCCATGCGTGTGCTGCAAACCGAGGCATTTGCCCCTGAGCAAATGCTGGGTTCGTGGGCCGGCGCATTTGGTCAAACGCAGTTCATGCCCAGCACCTACGAACGGCTGGCGGTGGACGGTGACGGTGATGGCAAAGCCAATTTGGTCAATTCGGCGCCGGACGCCTTGGCGTCGACCGCGCATTTTTTAAAGGACGCGGGTTGGCAGCCCGGCCAACCCTGGGGCATTGAAGTTGCGGTACCCGCAGGGCGCAGGTTGCGCGATGGGCGCCGGTGGCGTCAGCCACTTGAAGCGTGGATACAAGACGGCCTACAACCCATGACTGGGGCAAGTTGGCGCGAGGCGGCACCGCAAGTCTCAGCGCAAACCCCAGCGGCTTTGCTGCGTCCGGCGGGAGAACAAGGGCCTGCGTGGTTGGTGTTTGCCAACTTTCATGCGCTGTACCGATACAACGCGGCTGAGAGTTATGCCCTTGCGCTGGGCTTGCTAAGCGACGCGCTGCAAAACCGTCCCCCGCCGCGCGCCACATGGCCCACAGACGACCTGGGCTTGTCCCGCGCGCAACGCCGCGAGCTGCAAACGCTGCTGACGCTTCGAGGGCACGACATTGGCGCCATTGATGGCGCCTTGGGCAAGCGCAGCCGGCAAGCCATTCGCGCCGAGCAGCAGCGTTTGGGCTTACCCGTGACGGGACGCGCCGGCCAGCGTTTGCTGCACGCCCTGCGCTAAAGCGCCAACGCGGCGCGCGCGTGATCGTATTCCCGCTTGAGTTGGGCCACCCAATCGGCGGTGGACTGCACTTTGTTGATGACACCAATGCCTTGGCCACAACCCCAAATATCCTTCCAGGCTTTTTGCGCGCCGGCGCCGAAATTCATGGCGCTGGGGTCGCTTTGGGGTAGGTTGAGGGGGTCAAGCCCCGCCTGCGCAATGCTAGGCGCGAGGTAATTGCCGTGCACACCAGTAAAGAGGTTGGAGTAAACAATGTCGTCGCTGGTGGCGTCCACCACACAGGCCTTATAGGCATCGCTGGCACGCGCTTCTTCGGTGGCAATAAACGGTGAACCAATGTAAGCAAAGTCTGCGCCCATGGCTTGCGCCGCCAACACCGCGCCACCGGTGGCGATGCTGCCGCTGAGAGCCACGGGGCCGTTGAACCACTGGCGAATTTCTTGCACCAACGCAAACGGACTTTTGGTGCCGGCGTGGCCACCGGCGCCAGCGGCCACCGCGATCAGGCCGTCGGCGCCTTTTTCAATGGCCTTTTGCGCAAAACGGTTGTTGATGATGTCGTGCAACACCACACCGCCGTAGCTGTGAGCGGCTTGGTTAATCTCCTCACGTGCACCTAGGCTGGTGATGATGATGGGCACTTGGTACTTGACGCATAAGGCCATGTCGGCTTCCATGCGGTCGTTGCTTTTGTGCACGATTTGGTTGATGGCAAACGGTGCCGCCGGGGCTTCGGGGTGGGCGCGATCGTGCGCAGCCAAGGCCTCGGTGATTTCGTGCAGCCATTCGTCGAGCTGGCTTTGTGGCCTGGCGTTGAGTGCGGGCATGGCCCCCACCACGCCGGCGCAGCATTGGGCAATGACCAGTTTGGGGTGGCTAATAATAAATAGCGGCGACCCAATGACCGGAAACGGCACGCGCGCGAGTGCCCCGGGAAGTTGGCGCGCGGTCACAGCGCGTCAACCGGCATGGCGTTGGTGCTGTGGGCGCCTTGGGTGACTTCGGTGCACCACGCCTGGCACCGCGGCAGCATGTGCTCGGCATAAAACCTGGCTGTATGAATTTTGGCTTGTAAAAAAGTGGCCCCTAGGTCGGCGTCGGTGTTGACCAACGCGGTTTGTGCCGCCAACAGGGCCCGCCCCATTTGCCAGCCCGCCATCAGGCACCCAGCCAACATCAAGTACGGCACGCTGCCGGCAAATGCGGCGTTGGGTGCCGCTTTGCCCTGACTCACCAAAAAATCCACAGCCTGCACAAAGGCCTCGCGTGCGTGCTGCAGCTGCGTGGCCATGGCCACGGCGTCGGGCGAGCCGTTATCGCGCAAGTCGCGTTCGGTGTGGGCAATTTGCTCGGCCAAGGCACGCGCCGTGGCTCCACCGTCGCGCAAGGTTTTGCGCCCCAGCAAATCGTTGGCCTGAATCGCCGTGGTACCTTCGTATATCGGCAAAATGCGCGCATCGCGGTAGTGCTGGGCAGCGCCGGTTTCTTCAATAAAGCCCATGCCACCATGTACCTGCACACCCAGTGACGTCACCTCTAAGCTCATCTCGGTGCTGAACCCCTTAACCAGAGGCACCATGAACTCGTAGAACGTTTGGTTGGCACGGCGTACCGCCGGGTCGTGGTGCGCATGCGCCACGTCAAATGCGCCAGCGGCGGTTAGCGCCATGGCCCGGCAACCCTCGGTGAGGGCGCGCATGGTCATGAGCATGCGCTTGATGTCGGGGTGGTGAACGATGGCCACCGGGGCATGGGCCGAGCCGTCCACCGGGCGGCTTTGCACGCGGTCACGGGCGTAGGAAACCGCCTGCTGGTAGGCACGCTCGGCAATGGCAATGCCTTGCACGCCCACAGCAAAGCGCGCCGCGTTCATCATGATGAACATGTACTCCAAGCCGCGGTTTTCTTCGCCCACCAGGTAGCCCACGGCGCCGCCTTCGTCGCCGTATTGCAGCACCGCGGTGGGGCTGGCCTTGATGCCCAGTTTGTGCTCAATGCTGACGCAGCGCACGTCGTTGCGCTGCCCTAGGCTGCCGTCGTCGTTGACCAAAACCTTGGGCACCACAAACAAGCTGATGCCCTTAACCCCTTCGGGCGCGCCACTGACGCGTGCAAGCACCAGGTGCACGATGTTGTCGGTGTAGTCGTGTTCGCCGTAGGTGATGTAGATTTTGGTGCCAAACACGCGGTAGGTGCCGTCGGCTTGGGGCTCGGCCCGCGAGCGTAGTGCGGCCAAATCGGAGCCGGCTTGGGGCTCGGTCAGGTTCATGGTGCCCGTCCACTCGCCGCTGACCAGCTTGGCCAGGTAGCGCTGCTTGATGTCGTCGCTGGCGGCAGTAAGCAACGCCTCAATGGCCCCGTCGGTAAGCAGTGGACACAAAGCAAAGCTGAGGTTGGCGGAGTTGAGCATTTCGCCACAGGCTGCAGCGATCACCTTTGGCAGCCCTTGGCCTCCATAAGCCGCTGGATGCTGCAGGCTTTGCCAGCCGGCCGCGGCGTATTGCTGATAGGCGTCTTTAAACCCTGGGGCGGTTACCACATCACCTTGATGCCAACGGCTGGGTTGCTGGTCACCCGGCCAATTCAGCGGGGCAATGACCTCTTGGTTAAAGCGCGCGCACTCCTCAAGCACGGCCTGCGCGGTGTCTAGCCCAGCTTCTTGGTAAGCCGGCAGTGCCGCCAGCGCAGGCAGGTCGGCCACATGGCGCAGGTTAAACATCATGTCTCGTACCGGGGCTTGGTAACTCATGGCAAGACTCCGCGCTTAAACAACAAAAAAGGTGAGCCTACAGGCGGTTGGTGAGTTCGGGCACGGCCTCGAACAAATCGGCCTCCAACCCGTAGTCAGCGACACCAAAAATGGGGGCTTCAGGGTCTTTGTTGATGGCCACGATGACCTTGCTGTCCTTCATCCCAGCCAGATGTTGAATGGCACCACTGATGCCGCACGCCACATAGAGCTGGGGTGCGACGATTTTTCCGGTTTGGCCAACCTGCCAGTCGTTGGGGGCGTAGCCGGCGTCCACCGCGGCACGACTGGCCCCGACGGCCGCACCGAGCTTATCGGCCAATGGAATCACCACTTCTTCGAACTTTTCTTGGCTACCCAGCGCCCGCCCACCTGAGACCACCACCTTGGCCGCGGTTAAGTCAGGTCGGTCGCTTTGCACCGCTTCGCTGCGCACAAAGCGTGACGATTGCGGCAACTGTGCCACGGCCACCGACTCGACCGTGGCACTGCCACCTTCGGCAGCAGCCGCGTCAAAGGCGGTGGTGCGTACCGTGATCACTTGCACGGCATCGCTGCTTTGCACGGTGGCCATGGCGTTGCCCGCGTAAATCGGGCGCTCGTAGGTGTCGGCGCTGTGTACGGCGGTGATGTCGGACAACTGCGCCACGTCGAGTTTGGCGGCCACGCGGGGGGCAACGTTTTTGCCGTTGGCCGTGGCGGGCCACACCAAGTGGCTGTAGGCCGAGGCCACGGCCAGCACTTGGGCGGCCATGGGTTCAGCCAAAGCGTGGGCCAAGGCCTCATCGTCGGCATGAAGCACCTTGGTGACGCCAGCGATGCGGGCGGCCTGCTCGGCTGCACCCTGGGCGTGGTGCCCAGCCACCAGCACGTGTACCTCGCCGCCGCAGGCCGCAGCGGCGCTGACCGCGTTGAGGGTGGCGGGCTTGATGGTTTGCTGATCGTGTTCGGCGACTACCAGCGCTGTCATGGCACGGTTTCCTTTGCGAGAAGTTAAATGACTTTGGCTTCGTTTTTGAGTTTATCGACCAACGCGTCCACGTCAGCCACCTTCACCCCGGCGCCGCGCTGCGGCGGCTCGGCGACTTTTAGGGTGCGCAACCTCGGCTGCACGTCCACACCCAACGCTTCGGGTGTCAACGTATCCAACGGTTTTTTCTTGGCCTTCATGATGTTGGGCAACGTGACGTAGCGTGGCTCGTTGAGTCGCAAATCGGTGGTCACCACCGCTGGTAGCGTCAGTGCCACCACTTCTTCACCGCTGTCAACCTCGCGTTTGACTTCAACGCCGCCGTCGGCCACGCTTACGGCCCCGGCAAAGGTGGCTTGTGGCCAATCGCACAGCGCAGCCAGCATTTGGCCGGTTTGGTTGCTGTCGTCGTCAATGGCTTGTTTGCCCATGATCACCAGCTCAACTTGCTCGCGCTGTGCCACCGCTTGCAGCAGTTTGGCCACTGCTAGGGGCTGCAACTCGGCGTCGGTTTGCACCAGCACCGCGCGGTCGGCACCGATGGCCATGGCGGTGCGTAGGGTTTCTTGACACGCTTGCACGCCGCACGAGACGGCAATCACCTCGGTGGCCACACCTTTTTCTTTCAGTCGCACGGCTTCTTCAACGGCGATTTCGTCAAACGGGTTCATGCTCATTTTGACGTTGGCGATGTCCACCCCGGTTCCGTCGCTTTTGACGCGAACCTTGACGTTGTAATCCACCACCCGCTTCACGGCTACCAGCACCTTCATGCAATCCGCTCCAGAAAATTTTGGCCAGTCTGAGCCAAACATGGCCCGTTTGATTGACGTATACGTCAACCGGAGTATTGTGTCACACCTCGCCGCCTTGGCGCCAAATGCGCTGCGGCATGGCCATGCCAATGCCGGCTTCGGCCAGGGCTTGCATGACGGCTCGATTAACCGCTGCGCGCACACCCAGTTGACCGTTTTGCGGGTCACCAATCCAAAAGCCCAGCGTGAACTTGGGGCCGTCTAGGGTGAGTTCGGATAAAGCCGCAACCGGCGGCGGGTCTTGCAACACGCGCGGTTGCCCTTTGGCCGCGGCCTCAAGCACCTGTGCAGCGTGCCCCGCGTCGGTCCCAGGGGCCAGCACCACGTCCACGCCCAACCACAGCAAGCTGTCACTCAGCGAGAGGTTTTCTACCCGCTCCACGGTAAGGGTCTCATTGGGGATGACAGCCTCAACCCCCGTGTTGGCGCGCAGCGTGGTGCAACGCGCGCGGATGTCGGTGACTTGGCCTTCAAAGCCGCCCACGCGCACCCAGTCGCCAATGCGCACGCTGCGCTCGGCCAAAATCACAAAGCCACTGATGTAGTTGGAGGCCAGTTTTTGCAAGCCCAGCCCGATGCCCACGCCAATGGCGCCAGAGACCACGGCCAGCGCAGTCAGGTCAATGCCCACCATGGACAGGGCCAACAACGCCGCCACCACGGCCAACACGGCGCGAAATGCGTTGCTCACCATTTTGCGCAGCGACAAGTCAGCCGGCGGCACCCACGCCAGCAAGCGCCGCTCGAGGCGCCGCCCCAAGCGCCACACCAGCCACAACGCCAACGCCGCGGCCGCGGCGCTCAATATTAGGCCGGTTAGGCTGACGGGTTTGCCCCCCCACGCAATGGTGATGCCTGAGAGTTGGTGCCACATCCGACCCAGTAGCGTAATCCACTGGTTATCCAAGGTTTGCATCGCGGCCTTCCTTTCGTACCATGGGGTGATGCCGTGGCGTAGATATTACTTGGCTTTGCTGTTGGTCTTAGGTACCGTGGCACCCGCGCGGGCAGACTTTTTGCGTCACCCCGAGGCGCAACAGGCCATGACGCAGTGGCAGGCCCAGCTTGGGCTGCCCCTCGCACTGGCCGAGCGTGGATTGCAACAAGCCAAGCATGACGCCAAAGCCAAGCGCCTGATGCAACCTGCGCCAAAAGGGCAAGTGGGAAACTGGCAGACCTATCGGCAGCGATTTGTTGAACCGGTGCGCATTCGTGCTGGGGTGAAAACTTGGAAACGATGGCGCACGGCGCTGCGGCGGGCCGAGCAACGGTACGGCGTACCAGCCCATGTCATCATCGGCGTGCTTGGGGTGGAGACCCTATACGGGCGCCACATGGGGCGGTTTGTGACGCTGGATGTGCTGGCCACTCTCGCCTTTGACTTTCCTCGCGAGCACCCGCGCTGGCAAGCACGGCAGGCGTATTTTCGCGAGCAATTGGGGCACTTTTTGCTGCTGGCTCAAGAAACCCGCTTGTCGGCGAGGCGCTGGCGGGGCAGCTACGCCGGTGCGCTGGGCATGCCGCAGTTCATGCCGGGCAGCTGGCGCCAGTACGCGGTAGATCACAGTGGCGACGGACGCATTGGGCTGCGCAGCAACCCAGCCGACGCAATCGGCTCGGTAGCGCATTTTTTGCGCGAACACGGCTGGCTACCCGGCGTACCCGCCACTTTTGCCGTGCAGCTGCCCAACAACGACGACCCGGCGTGGCAGCGGCTGTTGGCCCCAGACATCGTGCCCAGCTTTACCGCCGCGCAGCTGCAAGCCGCCGGACTCAAGCTTGGGCCTCAAGCCAGCCGCTACCCCGGTTTGCTGGCCTTGGTTAAGGTAAACAACGGCGCGGGAGCCGCACCCTCGTACGTGCTGGGTACGCAAAACTTTTATGCGCTCACGCGTTACAACGCCAGCAGTTATTACGCGCGCGCCGTACTTGATTTGGGCCGGGCGGTGCAGCGCGCAGTGGCGCGCTAATCGGGCGCTGGTCTTTGATGCTGCCAATAACGCCGGGCCTGCTGTCGCCAACAGCCCAGCGCGTCGGGCGCGTTGCTTTGCCAGCGCAGCGCCCCGCACCAGACCGTGCTGCGCCAAGCCAACCCCAGCGCCTTCAAGCGTGCCAGCGTGGCCGCCGCAGGATGGCCATAGCGGTTGTCGTATCCGGCTTGCACCAGCACCCAGCGCGGCGCCACCGCGCGCAGCCATGGCACGCTTGAGGAACCCGCGCTGCCGTGATGCCCCGCCACCAGCACCGTGGCTGCCAACGCGGCGCCGCTTTGCAGCAACGCCGTCTCTTGGGCGCTGGGCAAATCGCCCGGCAAAAGCGCCGCCTGTTGGCCATTGCTGATGCGCAACACGCAGCTCTGTGCGTTGCTTTGGTGTCGCGTTTGATCGGGTGCGGGGTAGAGCACCGCAAAGTCCACTCCATCCCAACGCCAACGCTGGCCACTGCAAGTGCGGGCCGCCGCGTCACTTGCTGGCCAGCCGCCAAGGCGGCGAGCCTTGGGGTACGCGCGGCGTAAGTCCGCCGCGCCACCGGCGTGGTCGGCGTCGTCATGCGAGAGCATGATGACATCGGGCTGCAACCCCGCACGTTGCAAAGCGGGCAAAACGGCTCGCTGCGCGGGGTCGCGCCGGCCCGTGTCAAATAGCAAGACGTGGGTGGCGGTTTGCACCAGCAGCGCCGAACCCTGTCCCACATCGAGCGCAGTAAGCCAAAACTCGCCCTGAGGTGGTCGCGCGGCTTGCCAAAACAAGGCCGGCAGCATGGCCCCCACAAACAACGCCCGCCAACGCCATGGCCAGCGGCGCAGCAGCGCCACACCCGCGGCAGCCGCTAGCGCCACCACCGCCAGAGGTGGCATGGCAGGCGTCCAAGCCGCCATTGGCCAGTGCGCCATGGCTGCCAGCACGCCAAGCAGCCAATCAGCCAAGGGGCTAGCCACTTGCCACAGCGCCGGCACCATCACCCCGCCCATGGCCAGCGGCAGGATGAGCAGCGTCACCACCGGCACAGCCAGCAAGTTGGCCACCACACCAACCCACGCTATTTGGCCAAACCACCACACCGTAAGGGGCGCCATGCTCAGCGTCAGCATACTTTGCTCGCGCAGCGCATGCCACGCTTTGCGCCACCCGCCACCGGGTTCGAGGGCATCACGCGCGAACAAAATGGCCACAGCACCAAAGCTGAGCCAAAAGCCAGGCTGCAACAACGCCCAGGGATCAAGCACCAGCACCAACCAGGCCGCGCCCAACAGCGTCACGTGCCATGGCCACTGCACCCCCACGCTGCGTAACACCGTGACCACGGCCAGCATTAAGGCGGTCCGCTGTGCGGGCACCGCCCAGCCCGAGAAAACCGCATAGGCCGTGGCCAACACCAAGCCACCCCAGCGTGCCACCAACGGCGCCGGCCACCGCAGAGCCAGCGTTGAAACCCGACCAGCCTGGCGCCACGCCACCAACCATAGGCTCTGTGCCAACCACGCAAACATGGTGATATGCAGCCCGGAAATACTGACCAAGTGCGCCACCCCAGTCAGGCGAAACACTTCCCAGTCTGGTGGGGCAATGGCGCTTTGCATGCCCAGGGCCAAGGCGGCGAGTAGCCCGCGTGCCTGCGGGTCGGGCACCGCGGCTTGTAGGCGATGCCACACCCAGTCGCGTGCCCGGTTGAGCCATCGGCCTTGGGCCGGGCGCAAGCGAACCGGTGGCGGCGCCGATTGGGCGGTACGCACGCTTAGGCGGGCCTTAATGCCCGAGCGCCACGCGCTGAGTTCGGCATCATGCCCGCCGGGGTTGGCTAAGCCATGTACAGCGCGCCAGCGCACAGGCCAGCGCCACACCTCACCCGGGGAGGGCCGCTGGGTTGCACCATACCAAGACAAACGCGCCAAGCCACGCCAGGGCACCGGCTCTTGCCGGCCAATTTGCACCTGGCGCACGGCCACCGTTAAGCTCGCGCCATTGGGGTTGAATCGGGGGCTGTCCAAAACCTCGGCCTCAACCATGGCGTGGCGCCCTTGCCAATCAAGCGGAGGCATTTGGCGCGCGATCAGCAAGGCATGCCACCCCGTGCTCGCGTAGGCCGCCGTACCCACTGCCACGGCCCACACCAACGGGCGCAGGCCCGGGCCAATCCAGCGCCGCGCACCCCATGCCACTGCCACGGCCAGCAACAGCCACGCGCCCCCATGTGCCGCCGAAGCCAGTGTGGCCTGCTGCAACTGCCACGCCACGCCCAACGCCCACGCCACCGGCCAAAGCCAATAGGCCATGCTACCCTCTCCCTGCGACGCCGCATGCCCACAGCCGCGGCTTTTCTTATGCTGTTTTCGGAACCCATTATGGACATTTACAAACAACTCGAAACCATGGGCATCACCCTGCCCCCCATGGCGGTGCCGGCGGCCGCCTACGTGCCCTTTGTTCAGGCTGGGCAGCTGGTGTTCTTAAGCGGCCACGTGGCGCGACAAGATGGCAAACCCTGGGTCGGCCAGCTCGGCTCAACCCTAACCACCGAACAAGCCAAGCCCGCAGCCCGAGCCGTGGCCATTGACTTGCTTGGCACGCTGCACGCAGCAACGGGCGATTTGAACCGGGTGCAGCGCGTGGTCAAACTGCTTGGCCTGGTCAACTCCACCGGCGATTTCACCGAGCACCACCTGGTAATTAACGGCGCCTCGGAACTGATTGGCGAGGTATTTGGCCAAGCGGGTGCCCACGCCCGCAGCGCTTTTGGTGCGCCTCAACTGCCCATGGGCGTGTGTGTAGAAATTGAAATGATTGCCGAGCTCAAGCCATAGGCTAGCAGGTGCCACTTGCACTATCCCCAGCGACAGCGCAAGCGGTATCTTGGACATACACTGCATCCTGAGACACAAATACCGAGGTTCCCTGTTCCATGCAAGACGTGCTACAAAAATTCGGCAGCGGTCGCGATGTCAAGCGGCTCGAAGATGACCAATTGTTGCGTGGCCTAGGCCGCTACACCGACGACTTTGCCCCCGCCGGCATGGGCCGACTCGCGTTTTTGCGATCGCCTTACCCGCACGCGCAAATCACGCGCATCAACGTTGACGCCGCACGTGCCCACCCGGGTGTGCGCTTGGTGCTTACCCAAGCCGACCTGGCCGCCGCCGGCGTTAAATCCATGCCGAGGCCCATTAACTTCAAACGGCCCGACGGCAGCGCCGCGGCCTCACCCGACCGGTATTTGCTGGCCGCTGAGCGGGTGCGCTACGTGGGTGAACCGGTGGCCCTGGTGGTAGCCGACACCGAAGCCCAGGCGCGCGACGCCTGCGAAGCGATTGACGTGCAGTACGACCCCCTGCCGCATGCGGTGACGCTGGACGATGCGCTGGCGCCCGAAGCCCCGCGCCTAGCCGACGAACCCGACAACCTGGTGGCGCAAACCCGCTACGGCGATGCTGAGGCAACCGAGCGGGCGTTTGCAGCGGCCACGCACGTGGTGCGCATGAACAACGTCAACCAGCGTTTGGCCGCGCTTACCATCGAACCACGCAGCGTGTTGGCCTACGTGGACGCAGGCCGACTGACGATTCGCATGTCCTCACAAATGCCCACGGCGGTGCGTAACGTTACAGCCGCCCTCACCGGCCTAGACCCCGAGCGCATCCGCGTGGTGGTGGGCGACGTGGGCGGCGGCTTTGGTATGAAAACCGGGCCTTACCCCGAGGACATCTTGGTGGCCTGGGCTGCCCATACACTGCAAGCCCCTGTCAAGTGGGTGGCCGAGCGCAGCGAAGAATTTTTAAACAGTGTGCACGGGCGCGACATTCGCAGCGCGCTCGAGCTGGCTTTGGATGAGCAAGGGCGCATCATGGCCATGCGCATGCGCAGCCAAGGCAACGTGGGGGCGTACCCACTGCAAACCGGCACCGCCATTCAACTCATGATTGGGCCGTGGGTACAAACCAGCGTGTACCACGTGCCGGTTATTGACTTTCAATTTCAGTCGGTACTCACCAACACCGCACCCACTGGGGCATACCGCGGCGCGGGCCGGCCCGAGGCCATCTACAACATGGAGCGGCTCATGGACGAGGCGGCGCGCCAAACCGGCATTGACCGTGTGACGCTGCGCCGGCGCAACATGGTGCGCCCCGACCAAATGCCCTACCAAAACGCCATGGGGCAAACCTATGACACCGGTAACTTCGAGCGCATCATGGACGCTGGGCTCAAGCAAGCCGACTGGGACGGCTTTGAGGCACGCGCGGCCGCGTCGCGGCAACGCGGTCGCTGGCGTGGGCTGGGGCTGGCCACGTTTTTGGAATGGACTGGTGGCAACGCACTCGAAGAAAACGTCAGCGTCAACATCTTGCCCGATGGCGTAATTGAGGTGTACACCGCCGTTAACCCCATGGGGCAAGGCATTGGCACCACGTTGGCGCAGCTGGTGGTGGACGTGTTTGGTGTGCCGATTTCGCAAGTTAAGGTGTGCATGGGCGACACCGACAAAGCCAACGGTTTTGGCAGCGCCGGCTCACGCTCGCTGTTTACCGGGGGCTCGGCGGTGAGTGCGGGCTCAACGCAAGCGCTTGAGCGTGCCCAAGAGTTGGCCGCGCAAGCACTTGAGGCCTCAGCGGCCGACTTGGTGTACGAGCAAGGCACTTTTACTGTGCGTGGCACCGACTTGGCGATTGGGCTGGGCGAACTTGCAGCCAAGCAGGCCGATAGCAAAATTGCGGTGCAGTCGAGCACCTCGGCCAGCGGCCCCACCTGGCCCAACGGCTGCCACGTGTGCGAGATTGAACTTGACCCGGCCACCGGCGAAATTGAGGTGCTCAAGTACACCTCGGTCAACGACGTGGGACGCGTGATCAACCCGACCATTGTGCGCGGCCAGCTCGACGGCGGTGCGGTACAAGGTATGGGCCAGGCATTGTGTGAAGCGGTGGTGTACGACCGTGACTCGGGCCAGCTGCTGACCGGCAGTTTGATGGACTACACCGCGCCGCGGGCTGACATCATGCGGGTGAACTTTGATACGCACATGGACCAAAACGTGCCGTGCAAAAACAACTTGCTGGGCGTCAAAGGGGTGGGCGAGTTGGGCACCATTGGCGCCACACCCGCCACCGTAAGCGCCGTGGCCGATGCCCTGCAGCGAGCCGGGCACGGCGACTTGGCGCCGGCTCTTACCATGCCACTGACCCCAGCACGTATGTGGCAGTGGCTGCACCCACAAGCCTAAAACCATGAGCCAAGCTGGCGCGCCGTCTCGTATCAACGGCGTGGCGTTTGCTAGCTTGCTGCTGGTGGCGCTGCTTTACGCGGCCAATCATGTGGCAGCACGGCTGGCGTTTGACCACGGCAGCGATGTGTTAACCGCCATTACCGTGCGCAGCGGCTGCACGGCGGCGGTGGTGTGGTTGATTGTGCGTTGGCGCCGCCTCAGGCTTGAGCTGCTGCCCGGGCAAGCGGGCTGGCTGCTGGCGCTGGGGCTGTTGGTGTCGGTGCAAAGCTTTGGGCTGTATTCGGCGGTGGCGCGGCTGCCGGTGGCGTTGGCTTTGCTGGCCTTTAACACCTACCCGCTGTGGACGGCCCTGTGGGCGCGGCTGTGGCTTGGGCAACGCACCGAGCCCGCGGTGCTTAAAACCATGCCGTTCATTTTGATTGGGCTGATGCTCTCGCTTGATGTGTTTGGCCAAAGCAGTGGCCTAAGCCCAGCGCAACAGTGGCAAACAATAAGCGCGGGCGTGTTGTTTGCGCTCATGGGTTCGGCCAGCTTTGGCCTGGCGCTGGTGGTCACGCAATACCGCGTGGTACAAATTGACGGCCAAATTCGAACCGCCACCACCATGGGGCTGGTGAGCGTGATTGTGGGTAGCGTGATGATGAGCCAGGGCGGACCGCAATGGCCGCATGACGCGGCAGGTTGGGCTGGTTTGGTTGGCCTAACCGTGATGTACGGCACGGCCTTTACGCTGATGTTTGTGGTGCTGCCCAAGCTTGGGGTGGTCGGCAACTCAGCCATCATGAATGTGGAGCCCATTTTCTCGCTGTTGCTGGCCTGGCTGCTGCTGGGCCAAAGCATCGGCGGCATCCAACTGGTGGGTGCACTGTTGGTGGTGGGCAGCGTGATGTTTTTGGGGCTGCGCAAGCGCTAAGCTAAAGCGACACCACGGCACTTGGCACCACGGCGGCCGCTCCTGCACAATGCGGCCATGAACCAAACCGCCACTCCCTCCGAGGCCCAAGCACTGGCGCAATCGGCCACAGGCCGCGCCGACCGCTCGGTTTACCAACCCGACCAGCCTGGGCTGGTGTTTCCCGAGCGCCCAGCCTTTGACGACCCGCAACAAGAACGGGCGTACCGGCAGACCCATTTGGTTGCAGCTTGCCGTGCGTTTGCCCAGCACGGGCTCGATTACGGCTTCGCTGGGCACCTAACGGTGCGCGACCCCGAACAGCCCGAGCTTTACTGGACCAACCCCATGGCGGTGCACTTCGGGCGGGTACGCCTGTCTAACCTGATTTTGGTGGACCACCACGGCACCGTGGTACAAGGCCGTCACGCGGTCAACCGTGCCGGCTTTGTGCTGCATGCGGCGGTACACCACCGACACCCTGACATCGTGGCCATGTGTCATGCCCACACGATTTATGGCACAGCCTACGCGTCGCTTGGGCGGCCGCTGCCGCCCGTGACACAAGACGCGGCGGTGTTTTTTGAAGACCACGTGGTGATTGGCGCCGAAAGCGGCAAGGTGGCGGTGAGCACCGAGGCCGGCCATTTGGTGGCCGAGGCGTTTACAGGTGTTAAGGCAGCGATTCACCAAAACCACGGCTTATTTACCGCCAGCCGCCACAGCATTGACGCCGCGGCGTTTTGGTTTATTGGGCTAGAGCGTGTGTGCCAGCAACAACTGCTGATTGACGCCAGCGGCCACCAGCCGGTGCTGGTGCCGCCAGACAAAGCCCGTTACAGCCGCGAGCACGTGGGTAGTGAGTACATCGGGTGGTTGCACTTTCAAACGCTCTACGAGCAATTGGCCGCCACCCAGCCCGACATGTTTGATTAAGCCTCGCCCCAAACCTCTTGCGCGGTTTCAATCACCAGGCGCAGTTTGCGGCGCTGATCTTCAACGGCAATGTTGTTGCCGTGCACGGTTGAGCTAAACCCACACTGCGGTGACAACGCCAACTGCTCCATGGGAGCGTGGCGTGCGGCCTCGTCAATGCGGCGCTTGAGGGCGTCTTTGGACTCCATTTCGCCAAACTTGGTCGTGACCAGCCCCAGCACCACCACCTTACCTTTTTTCAAAAATCGCAGTGGCCGAAAATCGCCCGAGCGGTCATCGTCGTACTCAAGAAAATACGCGTCAATGTTCATCTCAGAGAGCAAGGCCTCGGCCACGGGCTCGTAGTCGCCGCTGGCGGCAAAGGTGCTGCGAAAGTTACCCCGGCACAAGTGCATGCCCAACATCATGCCCTCGGGTTTACGGGCCACCACTTTGTTAATAAAGCTAGCGTAACGGCGCGGCAACTCGTTGGGGTCGTCGCCGCGCTGGCGCGCCGCTTCGCGCATTTTGGGGTCGCATAAATACGCCAGGTTGGTGTCGTCCATTTGCACGTACCGGCACCCCGCGTCAAACAGCGACTGCAATTCTTGCCCGTAAGCATGGGCAACATCGTCGTAAAACACCGGGTCAAGCTCGGGGTAGGCGTCACGGCTGATGCCGGCGCGCCCGCCACGAAAATGCAGCATGGTGGGCGAGGGAATGCACACCTTGGCCATGGCCTCACCGCCCTTGATTTGGCTTTTGAGGTAGTTGAAATCTTCGCGCTGAATATCACGCGCGTGCGTCACTTTGTCCACAACTCGAATCGTGGGCGGCGCCAGCTCCTCGGTGCCGTCGGCGCGTTTGACCATGACCGGAATATCGGTTTTGACGCCGCCGAGTTGATCCAGAAAATCGATGTGAAAGTACGTACGACGAAACTCACCATCGGTGATGCTTTTGAGGCCAACGTCTTGCTGAAAAGCAACAATCTCGGCAATGGCCTTGTCTTCGACTTCGCGCAACGCTTGCGCCGAAATTTCACCTTTGGCTTTTTTCTCGCGCGCTTCAAGCAAATAATCGGGGCGCAGAAAGCTGCCCACGTGGTCGTAGCGAGCCGGGAGTTGTTGCATGGTGGCGTCCTTTGTGTGATGTTCAAACTTGGCCGCACGCGACACATTTGGCGGCCCCTGCGTAGTGTAATTCGGCTTGACACGAGCCTCGCTCGTGGCCGTCCATTGATTTTGAACTCATCCACCATGAAGTCCACACCACCTCCGAAGCTGCTGTTTGTCCCCGGCCTGATGTGCGACCACGCCACGTTTGACCCGATTCGGCGCCACCTGGACTGGAGCGGTGACGTCTGCGTGGTGGATCACGGTCAAGCCGACACGTTAGGCGATATGGCGCGGGCCATGCTGCAGCAGCACACCGGGCCCTTGCTGTTGTTTGGGCATTCGATGGGCGGGCGCGTGGCGCTGGAAGCGCTGCGTCAACAACCGCAGCGGGTGGTGGCCATGGCGCTCATGGGCACAGGTTATGCCGCGCGTGACACGGGGGAAGCCGGCCTGCGCGAGGCGCAACACCGCCATGCCCTCATCGAGTTGGCACAAACTCAGGGCATGCATGTAATGGCCCAGCAGTGGCTGCAGGGCATGCTGCCAGCGCAACGGTTACATGACCAACCTCTCACCCAAGCCATTGGCCAGATGTTCGAGCGCAAATCTGTGGCCCAATTTCAAGCCCAGCAAAACGCGCTGCTGCAACGCCCCGACGCCGAGGATGTGTTACGCGATTGCCGCTGCCCCTTGCTGCTGCTTTGCGGCGAGCTTGACGCGTGGGCCACGCCGGCCCAGCACCGTGCCATGCAGACATTGGCGCCCCATGCCCGCTTAGAGGTTTTGCCTGGCGTTGGGCACATGTGCATCATGGAAAACCCCGAGGCCGTGGCGCAGGCGCTCAACCCGTGGTTACGCGTTGCCGTAAACTAGCGTCCTGCTCCCGGTCGTAACAGCGCACCAGGCGCCATCACAATTTTTTAGGAGACTCCCATGCTGTTTGTTCGTCGCACCCTTATGGGCCTTGCTGCGTCCGCCATTGCCGCGCTGGGTGGCGTCACCCCGGCCACAGCGGCCGAGGTCACCCTGCGCTTTCATCAGTTGCTGCCACCCCAAGCGGCCGTGCCAAAAAACGCCATCATGCCGTGGATTAAGCAAGTTGAGACAGCCAGCGGTGGGCGCATACAGATCCAACACTTCCCGGCCATGCAATTGGGCGGCAAACCACCCGAATTGTTTGACCAAGCCAAAAACGGGGTGGTTGACATCATTTGGACGGTTCTGGGCTACACCCCTGGCCGCTTTCCCAAGGCTGAGGTGTTTGAGCTGCCCTTCATGACGGGTGACCCAGTCAAGGGCTCGGTGGCGTTCCAAGAGTATGTTGAAAAATATGCCGCCGACGAATTCAAAGACGTCAAGTTGATTGCGGTCCACGTGCATGGCCCCGGTCTCTTTCATGGCAAAAAGCCGGTCACCCAGTTGTCCGACCTCAAGGGCGTGAAGGTGCGTGGAGGCTCGCGGGTGGTGAACATCATGCTCACCCAGTTGGGCGCGACTCCGGTGGGCATGCCGGTGCCCGCAGTCGGCCAGGCCCTATCCAAGGGGGTGATTGACTCAACCACCATCCCATTTGAAATTGTGCCGGCCCTGAAGTTGCACCAAATCGTAAAGAACCACACCGAGTTTTCGGGCGACAAGGGCCTTTACACGCAAACCTTCGGCGTGGTCATGAACAAAGCAGCCTACGACAAGTTGCCTGCGGATTTGAAGAAAATTATTGATGACCATTCGGGCGCCAAAACTGCAGCCTTGTTCGGCCAGGCCATGGCCGACGGTGACAAGGTAGGCCGCGGACTCATTGAAAAAGCGGGCAACAAAATCGTCACCCTCAGCGCGGCTGAAACCGCCCCGTTCAAGCGTCAGGGCGAAGCCACCCGCGACGTTTGGAAAGAAGAAGCCAAAAAAGCCGGCATTGACGGCGCGGCACTGATTCGCGAGGCCGAGGCCATCATCGCCAAAGCCAACGGTCGCTAAACGCTGAGAGGCCCTGCCATGGTGTATCGGCTGTTTTACGCCCAAGCCATGCTGGGGGGGCTGATGCTTGTGTTGCTGGCGCTGTTGAGCGGGGTCAGTATCACTGGCCGGGCCCTAAGCCCGTGGGGGTTGGGGCCAGTCCCGGGTGACTTTGAATTGGTTGAAGCCGGTACGGCATTGGCTGTGTTTTGTTTTTTGCCCTGGTGCCACCTTGAACGCGGCCACGCCACCGTCGATTTATTTTTCAAATCCATGGGGGCGGCGGCGCAGCGGGCGGTGCTGGTGGTAAGCGACTTGGCCATGGCGCTGGTTTGGTTGCTTCTGAGCTGGCGACTGGTGCTGGCAACCGGTGACTTTTACGACAACGGAGAGGTGACTTTTATTTTGCAAATGCCGCTGTGGCTGGCCACGGGGGCATCGGCGGTGGCAGCCACACTGGGCTGCGTAGGCTACCTATGGAAGCTGCTTGAAACGCTTGGCCTGGTGCAAGCCCCACCGCCATTGGCCGACGGCCTCAGTAAAGGACATTGATGGATCCCATGCACCTGGCCGTGGGCTCGTTTGGCCTTCTGCTGGCACTTATTTTTTTGGGTATGCCCATCGCACTGGCGATGTTGCTGATTGGCCTAACCGGGTCATGGCTAATTTATGGTGCCATCGACCCGCTGCTGTACCAACTCAACCAGATGGCCTACAGCACGTTCTCTACCCATTCGCTATCCATCATCCCCTTGTTCCTGCTCATGGGTCAGTTGGCCACGGTAGGTGGTATGTCCAAGGCGCTATTTCGGGCTGCTGAAGCCTTGATCGGGCACCACAAAGGCGGCGTGGCAATGGCATCAATTGGCGCCTGTGCAGGCTTTGGTGCCATCTGCGGGTCCTCATTGGCGACGGCCGCAACCATGGGGCAAGTGGCTCTGCCGGAACTGCGTCGGGCTGGCTACGCGGGGGGGTTGGCCACGGGCGCCTTAGCCGCTGGTGGCACGCTGGGGATTCTTATTCCACCATCGATTGTGCTGGTGATTTACGCCATTTTGGCCGAACAAAACATTGCGTCCATGTTTGCTGCGGCCATCGTGCCCGGCATTTTGGCTGCACTGGGCTACATGATGGTGGTAAGTCTGGTCGTTCGGCTCAACCCTTCACTGGCTGGCGACATTGAGCGGGCAACCAACTCGGAGCGCCGCGAGGCGCTGATTGCGGTGTGGCCAGTGGCCATCATTTTTGTGGTGGTGATCGGAGGTATCTACACCGGCATTTTCACACCGACCGAGGGAGCGGCTGTGGGTGTACTTGCCACAGGGCTGTTGGCGTGGCAACGCGGCGGCATCACCCGCGAAAGCACGAAACGTATGCTTCAAGGCACCGCCAGTGGTACGGCCATGGTGTTTTTTATTGTGCTTGGTGCGGCCGCGTTTAATACCTTTTTGGCGTTGTCGCAAATGCCGCAAGAGCTCGCCACCTGGATTGGCACGCTCGATGTAAGCCCGTACACCGTACTGATTGCGATTTTGCTTTTTTATTTGGTGTTGGGTTGTGTCATGGACTCGTTGTCCATGATTTTGCTCACCATCCCGATTTTGTTCCCAGTGGTGTCGATTTTGGACTTTGGCATGCCCCCGGACCAAGCAGCGATTTGGTTCGGTGTACTGGTGTTGATTGTGGTTGAGGTGGGCTTGATTACGCCGCCAGTGGGTATGAACCTATTCATCATCCAAAGCATGGCACCGGACGTACCGATTCAAGCCACCTACCGCGGCGTGTTGCCCTTTGTGTTGTCTGACTTGCTGCGCGTGGCGCTGCTGGTGGCGCTACCCGGCCTCACGCTGTGGCTGCCACAACTCATGCTTTAGCGCAGCAGCCACACACGCGCGCGCTACGGGTTGGCCATGGACGAGCTGGTCGCGGCAACGAGTCGCTTGGCCATCACCGCCTTAAACCACGGTGGCACCATGGCCAGGAGCACCATGCCAGCGTAGCCCGTAGGCATTTGTGGTGACGCCGGCTGCCGCTGCAAACCATTGGCGTCTAACCACGGCTGCATATGGTGGCTGGCATGGCGAGGCAAATTAAACAGCAGCAACTCAGAAACCGGGTTGGCACAATCCCACACGTGGGCTGGGCCCAAGCGCTCATAACCGGTGCCCACCGCGCGGCGCTGCAAGCCCCAATGCTCCACGTAATCCACCGCCCCCACCAACAACTGCGCCACCACTGCCTGAACCAGCACAAATGCCAGCGCCAATGCGCCAGCCCACCACGTCAGGCCGCCTAGCAGCAGCAGCCACAGCGCCAACATCACGCCGGCCTCGTGCCAGCGCGAGGCAGCCTGGGAACTGAGGCGCCAGGCTTGGCGCCACACACCGGCAAAGTACCGCGGGTAAAACCGCCAAAGTCCCTCATGCTGACGCGCCGTGGCGGGGTCGGGCCACGTCGCGGCGTGGCGATGGTGACCGCGGTTATGCTCAATGGCGTAGTGCCCGTACCCCACCACCACCAGGGCAGCGCGCGCCAAGGCTTTATCCAGCGCGCTGCGGCGGTGGCCAAGTTCATGCGCAAGCACAATGCCGGTGCCGCCACCCACGTAGCCCATGGCCAACGCCATGACAACAGCGGTCTCCCACGGCTGCTGCGCCGCCACCAGCGCCAGGCCCACCACCTGAGCCACCACCAGTACCACCAACCCGCGCAAAAACCCAGCGGACCAACGCCACGTCGGGCCCAGCGGCCTGCCTCGCCCGTGCAGCAACCACTCCAGCACAGGCATGACGCCAGCGCCCAGCACCAGCGCCGCCCACGGTGCTCCCACCCACCAGCCCCAGGTGGGCGACAGCGTGAACACCAAGGCCACCAGCCCCTGCCAGTGCCAAACGGTGGGCGCTTGCTTTACGGCCACGCGCCTCATGGCTTAACCGCGCTGCACCTGCACGCGGTACACCGCGCTGCCCGCCGCCCATGCAATCAGGCGGTCAATGTTGGGGTGTTTGCCGGGGTTGGCCTGCGCGTCGGCCACGTGCTCGGCAAACCACTGCAAACCCAGGGTCGCGGCCTCGGGCCCAATGCAGCCGTTGTGTTGCGCCGCCAGCGCGTGGTACACGCGCAGCGAGCCGGCTTTACCAGGCAAGTTCTCAATGGTGGCCACCTCCCGGTCTTGCGCGTCATGCAGCACGAGGCGCGCGATGCCGTCGATCGGGGGCAGTGTTTGTAGGCGCTGGGCAAAGTTCATGGGCTTTTGTGGCGTTGTGATGAAATGATATGTCTCTAGTCTACCCATGTGCGTTGCGTATGACACCACAAGACCTGCTAAAACACCTCGACGCAGCGGCCCTTTGGCCGGTGCCCTCGGGCGGCGTGGCACAAGGCGAGTTGGCGCAAGCCTACCAACTGGCCCTGCAAGTGCGCGCGCTGCGCCAAGCACGCGGCGAGCGGCCCAAGGGCATCAAAATCGGCTTTACCAACCGCACCATTTGGCCGCTTTACGACGTGCACCAACCCATTTGGGGCACGGTGTGGGACACCACCTGCCACACGCTGGACGCGCGGGGCCAGGGCCACGCGCGACTGGATGCGCTGTGCCAACCCCGCTTGGAGCCCGAGGTGGTGTTTGGCCTGCGCGCCACACCGCGAGCCGGTGACACGCTGGAGCAGCTGTTTCAAGCGCTGGACTGGCTGGCCCCAGGTTTTGAGCTGGTGCAGTCGCACCTGCCCGATTGGCGCTTTGCCATTGCCGATACCGCCGCCGACAGCGGCCTGCACGGCCAATTGTGGATAGGCCCGCGCACACCCGTGACCAACTTTGCCGCAAGCGGCGAGCAACTGGCGCAGCGCCTGGCACAGGCCAACGTTAAGCTGCACCACGGACCGGCCCTAGTGCACACCGGCCACGGTGCCGCGGTGCTCGACAGCCCGCTGCACGCGCTGCACCATGTGGTGCAGGTGCTGGCCGCGTGCCCCGGTGCACCACCACTGCAACCCGGTGACGTGGTAACCACCGGCACTTGGACGGATGCCCCACCGATTGAAGCAGGACAAACCTGGCGCGCACAATTTAGCTGGACGCCGCACCCCATTTCGCTCACGCTGCATCAGGCCACGACGCCAACGGTTGAGCCGCTACCCACGTAAAAGTCTAAAGCCAAAGGCTATGGCGGTGGTGTGCGCGCTTTAATTTGAGGTATCAACGCAGAAAAAGCCGGGTGCTGCGCGCTACCCAACCATTCAAAGGCCACCATCTCGCCGCTTACCAAGTTAACCCCGGCTTGTAACAAACGTTGCTGCGCCAGCTGCTGGTCGTGCGCGCAGCGGCTGGCGCACGCCCCAACCACCACGTGCACGGCGTAGCCGGCTTGCTTAAGGCCCAGCGCCGTTTGCAGCAAGCACACGTGGGCCTCGCAGCCGGCCACCACCACCTCGCGCAACTGCGGCTGTTGCCGCCCCAGCCGCTGCAGCAAACCGGCGCGCACCGCGTTGAAGTGGTGCTTAACCAGTGGCTGCGCGGCATACGCCGCAAGCGGCGCCACCGTAGGCCCGAGCTTGTCGGGGGTTTGCTCGGTCACCACCGTAGGCACGTGTAGCGCCTGCGCCACCTGCGCCACAAAAGCCGCCTCACGCAACACCGCCTCGGCGTGCTGCATCACTGGCATCAGGCGGGCTTGGTAGTCCACCAGCACCAGCGCGCCGTGCGCTGGGTTTAACAGCGCGTGCATGGGTGGGTGGGCTGTGTCGTTGCCTGCATGGGGGGAAAGTGTTTAAATCAAGCCAAAAACGGAGCTTACATGAACGCACCTGACCCAGCAATCGCCAGCGCCGCGCCACCGGCTTCACTGATGAGCGCGGAAGACTACCGCGACTCGCTGCGCGCCTACCGGCCGCGCGTGTACCTTAATGGGCAACAGGTTGACTGCGTGGCCGACGAGCCGCTGCTGCGCCCGGGCATTGACGCACTGGGCGTAACCTACGACATGGCCAAAGACGCCAAGCTCAGCGCGCTCATGCTCTCAAACGGCGCGGGGCACACGGTGCCGCGCATGCTGGACCTTAATCGCTCAGCCGGTGATTTGCTAAACAAACTCGAAGCCGTGCGGCTGATGTGCCAAGAAACCGGCTGCGCGCAACGCTACTTGGCGCACGACGGACTTAACGCCGTGGCACAAGTGGCCGCGCGCATCGACGACGCCCAAGGCAGCACCGAGCACCGCGCACGTTTTGCCGCGTACTTGCAAACTGTGCAGCAGCGCGACCTAAGCCTAGGCATTGCCATGACGGACGCCAAAGGCGACCGGTCACTTAAGCCGCACCAACAAGCCAACCCCGACACCTACGTGCACGAGGTTAGCCGCAACGCCAAGGGCATCATCATCTCTGGCACCAAAGCCATTGTGACGGGCGCGCCGTACATGCACGAGCTGTTGGTTATGCCCTGCCGCAACATGGGCCCCAACGACGCCGCCTTTGCCGTGTGCTGCGCTGTGCCCATTGACGCCGAGGGCGTGACCATTGTGGCCCGCCCCGCCGGGCGCCCGGGCGACAAGCTCGAGCACGGCGCGGCGTTGTTTTCGCGCCGCTACGGGCAATCCACCGCCGTGGTGGTGTTTGACCAGGTGTTTGTGCCGTGGGATCGGGTGTTTTACGCTGGGCAGTGGGAGCACTCGCACGTGCTCACGCAAAGCTACGCCACCCACCACCGCCAAACCTGTATTGCCGCGCGGGCCGGTTTTGGCGACTTGCTTATTGGCGCAGCCGCGCTGATGTGCGAAGCCAACGGCTTTGACCCCGAGCAAGAATCCAACCTGCGCGAGCCCATGGTGCAGTTGATCAAAATTGTGGAGGGCTTTTACGCCTGCGGCGTGGCCGCCAGTGTGTACGGCCAGCCCGACGCGCACAGCGGCACGTTTATGCCCGAGCCGGTGTTTGCCAACATCGGCAAGCTGCTGCTGGCCACACAAATTTACGACATGCACCGGCTTGCGCACGAGGTGTCGGGCGGGTTAATCGTTACCTTGCCCGGCCCAGAAGAAGACCACAACCCCGCCACCGCGGCCACGCTGGCCGAGGTGTTGCGCGCCAACCCTAGCGTGCCTTACGACAAGCGCATAGAGGTGGCGCGCTTTATTGAAGACTTAACCGCCTCGTACCAAGGCGGCTGGTACTCGGTTATTAGCCTGCACGGCGGCGGCTCGCCCGAGGCCATGAAAAAAGAAATCTACCGCCAGTACCCGTTGGCCAACAAAGTTGAATTGGTTGAACGCTTGCTTGACCGCGGGGTACTGGCCAGCGACCCGGCTCGCCCCATCACGCGCAACCGGCAGCCCGGTAAGTGCTGTGACACGGGCTGCACGCAGCCGGGTCAGCCCATCATGGTCCCTCTGCCCACTGCTAAACCATAGTAATTTCGGCGGACATGCGGCCCGGCAGGGGTCGCTTGGCTAACTTGCTGAGGCCAAAATAAATCGAATTTTGGTGATATCGGGGATTCGAACTCCCAGAGGACGGCTGCTGCACTTTATGAGCTTGCTGCGCGTGGCGCTACGCGCTACAATTTCCGAATGATTCGAAGCTTCAGGCACAAGGGTGTTGAGCGCTTCTTCAAATCCGGCTCGC
>JAYPEA010000015.1:0-17207 GCA_038125525.1 Burkholderiaceae bacterium
CCACCTTATCGCCTATCACTCTCCAAGAGTAGCCATCCTCTCTGAGTTGAATCACTTGTTCTCTGATTTGAGGTGTGACCTTACGAGGTTTGTTCGGTCTGTCTGTAGGCGTAAAGGGACGAGCTGGACGTAAGTTAGCCAAGCTGTTGGGGTGCATCTTGCGGGGGCTTTTGTCTTCACCCCTGACCCGCATTGCTGTGAGTCGCTCCATGAGGGCAAGTTTATCAAGGCGGGTTGGGATGTCTAGGTCTCTCACCCCTTAACACTTATCACTGGCTTGTACGCCCTTTCAAGCCATTTCCTGCGAATTTCAAGTGTGTGCCCCCGTCCATAACTGGCACCAGCACTTCCAGACTTTGTCCATCCGCCAATCTGGTTTTGGACTTCCTCAGGACAACCCACATCTCTTAGCAAGTCCCTCATGGTGTGCCTGAATGAATGCATAGACTTGTCGGGAATGTAATTTCGTGACCATTTGTTTAATGCGGCTGAGGCAGCCGTCGCGCGTACTCCATCTGTGCTTGCGTATTCAGGAAACACATAGCCACCCTTAGCCTGCGCAAGTTGCCTCCTGAGCGCCTCCAGTGCAGGTCTGAGTAACGGCACAGTCCGCTCTAATACCGTTTCTTTGATGCGCCGGCTTGCATGAGGCCTGATGTGTATGCAGTGCCCTTTCAGGTCAACGTCCCCAACACGCAGACCAACAATCTCAGCTAATCGGGCACCCGTACACGCGACAACGGCCAGCATCCTCCGGCGTGAGTCATCAACTCGCTTAGCCTCGTGCAATAACTTGGCTACCTCTTTGGTTGTGTATGGCTCTCGCCTCTCAGATGGCTTCGTGTCATCGGTGATGGATAACCGCTCAAACGGGTTTTTAAGCTTCAGAGGCACCTCAAGAATTGCCTTTTGAATGATTGCGCTGATGGTGGCGACTTCGCGCTTTATTGAAGCCCGCCTCACACCCCGACGCAATCTTTCATCGCGGTACCTACGAGCGTGCTCCCGCGTCAGCGTTTCAATACCGATGTCGCCAAAGAGCTCAATGACCTTGCTCCAGTAGCCGCGTTGGCGCCTGACAAAGTCTTCCTCTGAGCCCCTTGGGTGGTTTTCAAGGTAGACACTCAAGGCTTCAGACAGGAGCACGGGCACCTCGTCATGCATTAGCCCTGCCATCGCTCGGCTTAATTCTGTTGGCTCAGGAAACCTGTCCTGTACCAGTTTGTAGAAAATTTCAGACAGCGGCCGTTTATCCTGCAAATCTGTCCGCCCGTCATGCGGTCTGCCGAGTTTGATGTTTCCATCCCCCGGCTCAAACCCCCAGTTGCGCAGCATCGCCACCGCCGCTTCCTTGGTCTGCGTCGGGGTGAGCGTTGGGTCGTCCCTCATTGCCCTAAATAGCGCCCCCCATTGCTCGTTAAGGCGGTGGCACTGCACGGCAAGGTTGCCATCTCTTTCTCGCAGGGGAACCTTGATTGTTGCCTTGCCCAAGCGCTGCCGCAGCCTGTGGGGAACAGCCTTTTGGAAATATGGTCTGCCGTTGTTGATGGTGTAGCCGTTCACGAGGACAACGATACCCCCTAAATCCATGCTTGTCATAATTTTCTACCTAAATTCTACCTAAATTCAGCCTTGAGGCTTAATCTAAGTTGTTGATTTAGTTAGATTTCTTGCTAAGCAGTTGGTACCACCAACAGGAATCGAACCTGTATCTAGCGCTTAGGAGGCGCTCGTTCTATCCGTTGAACTATGGCGGCACGTGCATCAGTTTAACGTGGCCATCAGCGCGTTCCAGCCGTTCACCACGGCTTGGCCGATCAGGCGGTTGGGCAGCAAGGTAAACAAACCGGTGACCACCAGCGCACCAAAGTACAGGCCCAGCATGTTGAGGCGATGCGCGGCAATGCGCCGGCGGCGCGCCAGCCACCAGCCCGTGAACAACGTCACAAGAGTAAACACCGACAGGCCGTGGATCCAGCTGTAGCCGTCGCGCATGATCCAAAACGACGACGACGCCACCACCGCCATCAGCCCTATCCATAGGCGTCCAAGCCAGCGGTGTGACACCGTGCCTTTGCGCTGCATCAGCAGCCAGGTGCCCAAACCCAGCGCCACCAAGGCAGCGGCGGTGTGGGCGATGATGAGCGGGTTCCAACTGTATGCGGTCATGCGGTGAGCTCGGCAAGTTGCTGCACGTTGACCCGCAGCACCTGGGCCCATTGGCGACGGCTGAGCCCATGCCCCAATTGGCAGGCGCCATAGGCCAGGCGCGCCTGCACGGGCCCTTGGCGCAGCGTACGCCAAATCGATCCAATTAAGGTGTCGTCGTCAATGTAGCGTACCGCGGCGCTGCGCTGCGTGCCGTGGGTTTGCCAGTAGCCAAGCCCCACCGGCATCACGGGCGCATTGGCGGCGAGCGCGGCTTGCAGCAAGTTGCCGTGAAACGGCAGCACGGCGTAGCCGTCGCTGGTGGTGCCTTCGGGAAACACTGCCACGCGGGCCCCGTCGCGCAGGGCCTGCGCCATGGTGTGCACCACGCGCAGGGCGTCGCGGGCTGAGCGTCGCCGAATAAACAAGGTGCCCGAGGCGGCGACCAAGCGGCCAATCAACGGCCAGCGCTGAATGTCGTCTTTGGCCACGAACTGCAACGGGCTCACGGCGTTGAGCACCAAAATGTCCAGCCACGACACGTGATTGATAACAACCAATACGCCTTGCCCTTGGGGCCACTGCGGCATGGGCTGGGCGTGCAGCGAAACGCCCAAACTGGCGAGCATGCGCTGCGACCAATCGCGCACCATGTTGGACTGCACCTCGGGCGGTGCCTTGGCAAACACGGTGTACAGCTGCACCAGGCCATGCACCACGTGGCCCAGTAGCCGCAGCATGCGCCAGGCCGCGGCCAGCGCGCTCAGGCCTTGGGGGTTAGTGGGTCCCGCCATCAAACGCCAGGTGGCCATCCACCCAGGTGGCAACGACGCGCACGGGTAAGGCAGCGCCCTCAAACGGGGTGAACTTGCCTTGGCTGCGCAAGCGCGCGCCCACCACGGTGGCGGCGTCGGTGGGGCGGCAGATGCACACGTGCGCCGGGGCGCCGGGCGCAAGGCTGCCGCTTTGTGCCGGCAGGGCCTCGCCAAGCACGGCGGCGGGGCCGGTGGTCACGCGTGCCAGCGCCTGCGTAAGCGGCACGCCCTGCGCTTGCGCCCATTTAATGGCCAGTGGCAACAGCAGCTCAAGCGCGCTGGCGCCAGGCTCGGCCTCGGCAAAGGGTAGGTTTTTGGCGTTGGCGTCCAGCGGGTTGTGGTCGCTAACCAACGCGTCCACGGTGCCATCGGCCAAGGCCTCGGCCAGGGCTTGGCGGTCGGCCTGTTGGCGCAGCGGCGGCTCAAGGCGGGCACGCGAATCAAAGTAGCCAATGTCGTGGTCGCACAGGTGCAGGTTGTGCACGCTCACGTCGCAGCTAAGCGGCAGGCCTTGCTGTTTGGCTTGGCGCACCAGCGCCACGCCCGCGGCGCTACTTAAACGGCACAGGTGCACACGCGCGCCGGTGATGCGCATCAACTCGCCAATGGTGTGCAGCGCAATCACCTCGGCCACCACGGGCACGCCGGCTAGGCCCATGCGCGTGGCCAAGGGCCCGCTGGCGGCTACGCCGCCGCTGAGCCACGCGTCTTGCGGGCGCAGCCACACGGTGTAGCCGTAGGTGGCGGCGTACTGCATGGCGCGCTGCAGCACCAGGGTGTCGCGCAGCGGGTGGTCGGCCTGGCCAAAGCCCACGCAGCCCGATTCGCTGAGCTCGGCCATTTCGGTTAAGGCTTGGCCTTGCAAGCCGCGCGTGAGGGCGCCTTGCGGGTGCACGTGAGCGCGCTGCAACTGGGCGGCACGAAACCGCAACATGTCCACCAGCCCGGGTTCGTCCAGCACCGGGTCGGTGTCGGGCGGACAGACCAGCCGCGTGACACCGCCCGAGACCGCGGCCTCGAGTTCGGATTCGAGCATGCCCTCGTGCTCTTGGCCGGGTTCACGCAAGCGAGCGCATAGGTCGATGAGGCCGGGCAACACCCAGCAGCCACTGGCGTTAACACGCCGCTCAGGGGCAAAGCCGCTGGGCGCTTGGCCCACGGCCACCACCTGGCCTTGGGCCAAGGCCACGTCAGCGATTTGATCGGTGCCCGTGGCTGGGCAAATAACGCGGCCACCGTGGATGAGGGTGTTCATGCGCGCCCCCCGTCGTGGCTGGCCACAATGGACATGACCGCCATGCGCACGGCAATGCCAAAGGTGACTTGCGACAAAATCACGGCGCGTTTGCCGTCGGCCACGGCGGAGTCGATTTCCACGCCGCGATTGATGGGGCCGGGGTGCATGACGATGGCGTCGGGCTTGGCCCAGGCCAAACGGTCTTCGGTGAGGCCAAAGCGTTTAAAAAATTCTTGCGCCGACGGAATCAACGCGCCGTTCATGCGCTCGTTTTGCAACCGCAGCGCCATGACCACGTCGGCCCCCTCTAGCCCTTGGCGCAAGGTGTGGCACACGCGCACGCCCATGGGCGCCAAGCTGGGGGGCACCAGTGTGCGCGGGCCCACCACGCGCACCTCGGCGCAACCCAAGGTGGTCAGGGCGTGAATGTTGGAGCGCGCCACGCGCGAGTGCAGCACGTCGCCCACAATGGCCACGGTTAGGTTGGCCCAGTCGCCCTTGAAGTGGCGAATGGTGTACATGTCAAGCAGCGCCTGCGTGGGATGGGCATGACGGCCGTCGCCGGCGTTGACCACGTGCACGTGCGGCGGCACATGCTGCGCCATTAAGTAGGGCGCACCCGAGGCCGCGTGGCGCACCACAAACACGTCGGCGGCCATGGCGGTGAGGTTGTCAATGGTGTCGAGCAGGCTCTCGCCTTTGCTGGTAGAGGAGCGCGCGATGTCAAGGTTGATCACATCGGCCGACAAGCGCGCCGCGGCAATCTCAAAGGTGGTGCGGGTGCGGGTGGAGTTTTCAAAAAACAAATTAAAAACGCTTTTGCCGCGCAGCAGCGGGACTTTTTTTACGTCGCGGTCGTTGACGCTGACAAACTGGCTGGCGGTATCGAGTATGTGCACCAGGTGCTCTCGGCCCAAACCCTCAATCGAGAGCAGGTGTACGAGTTCGCCGTGGCGGTTGAGTTGGGGGTTGTGCCCTGGCATGGCTAGTTGGCCTCTTGCAGCGTCATCACAAGTTGCCCGTCCGCGCTGCGTTGCAGTTGCAGCACCTGGTCGGCCGGTACGTCGCATTGGGCGGCGCATAAATCGGCGGTTACGGGCAGTTCGCGCCCACCACGGTCAACCAGCACCGCCAAGGCCACTGCCGCCGGACGGCCGTAATCAAACAGCTCGTTGAGCACGGCGCGAATGGTGCGCCCGGTGTACAGCACATCGTCCACCAGCAGCACGCGCGCGTCGTTGACTTCAAAGGGCAGCTTGGTTTGCATGGCCGCGGCGGCCAAGCCGCGTTGCGCAAAGTCGTCGCGGTGCATCACCGACGAGATCACGCCCACGTCTGCCGACAAGCCCAAATCGGCGTGCAAGCGCTGCACCAGCCATACCCCACCCGAGGCAATGCCCACCACGTGCACCGGCGCGGGTTGCGCCGCCAGCCAAGTTTGCACCGCCGCGCGCAGGGTGAGGTACAGCGCCTCGGCGTTGGGGGCCACGGCGCTCATGGCAGCTCGCGAAGCCATTGTTCAAGCATGATGCAGGCGGCGCCAGCGTCGGCGTCGGCCACGCCCAAGGCACGCGCCTCGGTGGTGGTGTAGCGCTCGTCCACTTGCAGCACGGGCAGGCCAAACCGCCCCTGAAGCCGCCGCGCAAAGCGCTGCGCCACGGCGGTCATGTCGTGCGCGGCGCCGTCGGGGTGCAGCGGCACGCCCACCACCAGCGCGTCGGGCTGCCACTGGCTGACCACTTGCGCCACCTTGGGCCACACCGCCGCGCCTTGGGCCACGATGGTGGGGCACGGCGTGGCGGTGCCACTGATGCGGTTGCCCACGGCCACGCCAGTGCGTTGGGTGCCAACGTCAAAAGCCAAAAAGCGTTGCCACCGTGGCGAAACGGGCTGGGTGGCGGGCATCATGCTAGCAATGCCCCGAGCCCACGGCGAGGTTGCCTGAATCCAGCCCCAGCAGCGCCACGGCATGCTGCCATTGGCTGGCTGCGGGGGTGTCAAACACCACCGAGGCATCTGCGGCAACGGTGAGCCAATGGTTTTCGGCCAGTTCGGACTCAAGCTGCCCCTCGCCCCACGAGGCGTAACCCAGCATGATGCGCACCCGCTTGGGCCCGGCGCCCACCGATAAGGCCTCAAGCACGTCGCGCGAGGTCGTCATTTCAAACCCACCGGGTACCTGCAGCGAGGAGGCATACACCGAGCCCTCTTCGTCACCCATGGGGTCGTGCAGCACAAAACCACGCTCGGTGTGCAGCGGTCCGCCCACGCCAACCAGGTCGTCTTGCAAATCGTGCCGCGCCAGCGGCAAGTCAACTTTGGCAAATAGGTCTTTGACGCGCATCTCGCTGGGCTTGTTTAGCACCAAACCCAACGCGCCTTTTTCGTTGTGCTCGCAAACGTACACCACGCTGTGGCCGAAAAGCGCGTCGTCCAATCCGGGCATTGCCACCAAAAAATGATGGGCCAAACAGGACAGGGTAGCATCGGCAGTCATGAAGCCATATTATGCGGCACCCTTGCGTGGGCCCCAACGGGCCCGGGGCAGCGCGGCGTGAGCGAGCTGGCCGCCGGGCTGGTGTGGTTGCGCCGCGACCTGCGACTGGATGACCACGCCGCCTTGTCACGCGCCCTGCACGAGTGCGCCAAGGTGTGGTGCGTGTTTGTGTTTGACCGCGACATTCTTGAGGGGCTGCCGCGCCACGACAAGCGCGTGAGCTTTATTTACGAAGCGGTGCAAGCGGTTGACCGCGCCTTAACCGAGCGCGCCCAAGCTGCCGGCGTGCATGGTGTGCGGCTGCTGGTGCAGCACGGACGAGCACGCCAGGTGGTGTGCGAATTGGCCCAAGCGCTGCGCGTGCAAGCGGTATACGCCAACCACGACGACGAGCCCGACGCCCTGGCCCGGGACGACCACGTGCGCGGCGCCCTGGCCCGTGCCGGGGTGGCCTGGCGCACCTGCAAAGACCACGTTATTTTCGAGCGCAGCGAGGTGCTTACCCAAGCCGGGCAACCGTTTTCGGTGTTTACGCCTTACAAAAACGCCTGGCTCAAGCAACTGCGTCCCGCGCACATGGCGCCACACGCGTTTGGCCCGGCCGAGCGGCTGGCGCCGGTGCCCGAGGCCTTGGCCCAGTCCACGGCCTGCCCGGCACTGACCGACATGGGATTTGACCGGGTTGACCTCGCCGCCATTCACGTGCGCACCGGCAGCACCGGGGCCATGGCGCTGCTTGATGATTTCATGCCGCGCCTGGCGCAGTACGCCAAGGCGCGCGACTACCCGGCCGTTAAAGGCCCCAGCTACTTAAGCGCGCATCTGCGCTTTGGCACCGTATCGATTCGCGAGCTGCTGCGCCGCGCCTGGCCTGCGCACCATGGCGGCGAGGCCGGTGCCAGCACGTGGTTGTCCGAGCTGGTGTGGCGCGACTTTTATCACCAAATCTTGCACCACCACCCGCGCGTGGCCAAGCAAGCTTTTAAGCCGGCCTACGACCGCATTCAATGGGCCAAAGGCGCCACCGCCAAAACGTGGTTTGCCGCCTGGTGCGAAGGTCGCACGGGCTACCCCTTGGTGGACGCGGCCATGCACCAGCTTAACCAAACCGGCTACATGCACAACCGGTTGCGCATGGTGGTGGCGAGCTTTTTGTGCAAAGACTTGGGACTGGACTGGCGCTGGGGCGAGGCTTACTTTGCCGCCCAGCTGCTGGACTTTGACCTCGCCGCCAACAACGGCGGCTGGCAGTGGGCGAGCTCAAGCGGCTGCGACGCACAGCCTTACTTTCGCATTTTCAACCCCGTGAGCCAAAGCCAAAAGTTTGACCCGCAAGGCAAGTTTATTCGCCGCTATCTGCCGCAACTGGCCGCACTACCCGACACGGCGATTCATGCCCCATGGCTGGCCCGACCGGTGGACTTGGCTGCTGCCGGCGTGGTGTTGGGCACCACCTACCCCTTACCTCTGGTGGACCACGCCCAAGCCCGCGCCACCACGCTGCAACGCTACGCGGTGGTTAAGCAAGCCTTGGCTTAATGCGCGTGTGGCGCGCCAAGGCCTATATTTGCACCATTTCAAAATCTTCTTTGCGTGCGCCGCACTCAGGGCACGTCCAGTTCATGGGCACATCGGCCCAGCGCGTGCCCGGGGCAATGCCATCATCGGGCGCGCCTTGGGCTTCGTCGTAGATCCAGCCGCATATGAGACACATCCAGGTTTGATTGGCTTCACTCATGGGTTTCGCAATACAAAAGTTGGTGCATAGAATGGTTAACATTCTAGACGCGCATGACTGAGCCCTCCCCCCCCACGCCCGCCAACGCACAAGACGACAGCCCGTGCTGCGTCATGAGCTTTAACGTGAGCGACCCCACCGGGGCCACGGGCATTACCGCCGATGCGCTGGCCATGGCCTCGGCGGCGGCCTACACCTTGCCGGTGGTCACGTCGGTGCTGCTGCGCGACACCATTGAGGTACACGACCACCACGCGCTGGACGCGGAGTTGATTGCCGAGCAAGCCCGGCGCTTACTTGAAGATGTCTCGGTCAACGCCTTTAAAGTGGGCTTTTTGGGTAACACCGAAAACGTCAGCGCGGTGGCCGAGATTCTTAACGACTACAACGATGTACCCGTGATTGCGTACATGCCCGATGTGTCGTGGATGAATGACCTGGAGATTGACCAGTACCTTGACGCCTTTGGTGAACTGGTGTTGCCACAAACCGCGGTGTTGGTGGGCAACTTGGGCACCCTGGCGCGCTGGCTGCTGCCCGATTGGAGTCGGGAAAACTCACCCGGGCCACGCGACGTGGCGCGCGCAGCGGCCGAGCTGGGCGTGAGTTTTACGCTGGTCACGGGCATGCCCAGCCACGAGCAGTGGCTGGAAAACCATTTGGCCTCGCCCGACACCATTTTGGCCAGCGCCCGCTTTGAACGCTTTGAGGCGCGGTTTATTGGTGCCGGTGACACCCTCGCAGCCACGCTCACGGCGCTGCTGGCCGCCGGGGCCGACTTGCAAACCGCCGCCTCTGAGGCGCTGCAATACCTCGATCAGGCGCTTGACGCTGGGTTTCAGCCCGGCATGGGCCAAGCCGTGCCCGACCGACTGTTTTGGGCCGAAGCCGCCCCCGAAGACAACCAAGACGCGCACCCCGAAGCCGACCCCGAGCCCACCCAGCGCGCGCTGGGTGATTTTCCACTAGACCCCACCCGACACTAGCACCCATGACGCGCAACCAAGACCTGTTTACCCGCTCCCAACAACGCATTCCGGGTGGTGTCAACTCACCCGTGCGCGCCTTTAAGGCTGTGGGCGGCACGCCGCGCTTTATCACGCGCGCCCAAGGCGCGTACATGTTTGACGCCGATGGCCAACGCTACATCGACTACATCAACTCGTGGGGCCCGATGATTTTGGGCCACGGCCACCCCGAGGTGTTGGCCGCGGTGCAAGAGGCCATGGCGCAGGGGTTGTCGTTTGGTGCCCCCACCGAGCGCGAGATTGAATTGGTTGAGGCCATTGCCGGGTATTTGCCCTCGGTGGAGATGGCGCGCTTGGTGAGTTCGGGCACCGAAGCTGGCATGAGCGCGTTGCGGCTGGCACGCGGGGCCACCGGGCGGCAAAAAATTATTAAGTTTGAAGGCTGCTACCACGGCCACGCCGATGCGCTGTTGGTAAAAGCCGGCTCGGGCCTGGCCACGTTTGGCAACCCCACCAGCGCGGGGGTGCCGCCCGAGGTGGTCAAAGACACCCTGGTGCTGCCTTACAACGACGTGGCCGCGCTCGAACAAGCGTTTAACGAACACGGCAACGCCCTAGCCTGCGTGATGATCGAGCCGATTGCGGGCAACATGAACTTTGTGCGCGCCAGCCTACCGTTTATGCAGCGCTGCCGCGAGTTATGCACCCAGCACGGCGCGCTGCTGGTGCTTGACGAGGTGATGACGGGCTTTCGCGTGGGGCTAGGCAGTGCGCAAGGCTGGTATGCCCAACACCTGCCGGGCTTTGCGCCCGACCTGACGGTGCTGGGCAAGGTGATTGGCGGGGGCATGCCGCTGGCGGCGTTTGGTGGGCGGCGCGACGTGATGGAGCAACTTGCCCCGCTGGGCCCGGTGTACCAAGCCGGCACCCTTAGCGGTAACCCCGTGGCCACGGCCTGCGGCTTAGCCACGCTGCGTGCGATTGCCAAGCCAGGCTTTTTTGACGCCCTTGCCACACGCACCCAACGCCTGGTGCAAGGCTTGGTGCAAGCCGGCCAAGACGCGGGCGTACCCATGTGCGGCGACAGCGAAGGCGGCATGTTTGGCTTCTTTTTGCTGCCCACGTTGCCGCAAAACTACGCCCAAGTCATGCAAAGCGACGGCGCGCGATTCAACGCGTTTTTTCACGCCATGCTCGAGCGTGGGGTGTATTTGGCCCCGGCGTTGTTTGAGGCCGGGTTTGTGAGCGGCGCGCACAGCGACGCCGACATCGACGCCACCATCGAGGCCGCACGCGAGGCCTTGCGCGCGGCCTAAATACGGGCCAAACGCGCGCCGCCGCCTCGCCGTTAGTGGCGAAAGTGGCGCACGCCGGTTAACACCATGGCCACGCCGTGTTCGTTGGCCGCGTCAATCACTTCTTGGTCACGCACCGAGCCGCCGGGCTGAATCACCGCGGTTGCGCCGGCGGCCACCACCACGTCCAAGCCGTCGCGAAACGGAAAAAACGCATCGCTGGCCACCACCGTGTTTTGCAGGCTTAGGCCAGCGTGCTCGGCCTTGATGCCGGCAATACGCGCCGAATCGAGGCGACTCATTTGTCCGGCGCCCACACCCATGGTCATGCCGTTGGCACAAAACACAATGGCGTTGGACTTGACGTACTTGGCCACACGCCAGGCGAACAACAAATCGCTGCACTGCGCAGCAGTGGGTTGCACATGGGTCACCACCTGCCAATCGTTGGGTGCCAAGCGGTGCGTGTCTGCGCTTTGCAGCAGCACGCCAGACTCGATGCGCTTGAGCTCGAGGGCGTTGGCCGACTGCGCCCACACACTGGGGCCACCCGGAGGCAGATCGATGGCCAGCACCCGCACGTTGGGTTTGGTGGCCAGCACAGCCAAGGCCTGCTCGGTAAAGTGCGGCGCCATGAGCACCTCAACAAATTGCTGACACACGGCCTCGGCCACGCCCTGATCCACCGCTTGGTTAAACGCAATGATGCCGCCAAAGGCGCTGGTGGGGTCGGTTTGAAAGGCTTTGCGGTAGGCCTGCAGCGGGTTCTCGGCCATGGCCACGCCACAGGGGTTGGCGTGTTTCACAATCACGCAGGCGGCTTGGTCAAAACTCTTCACGCAAGCCCAGGCCGCATCGGCATCGGCCAAATTGTTGTACGACAGCGGCTTGCCCTGCAACGAACGAGCCGTCACGAGTGAACCGGGCAAGGGCGTGGCGTCTTGGTAAAACGCGGCGTCTTGGTGCGGGTTTTCGCCGTAGCGTAGGTCTTGTACCTTCACGTAGCGCGGGTTGAACTGCTCGGGGTAAGCCAACCGCGTGGGTACACCGGCAAGGCCTTGCGTGGCGTCAACCGATGACAAATAGTCGCTGATGGCACCGTCGTACTGGCTGATGCGGTTAAACGCCGCCACGGCCAACGCAAACCGGGTGCTTGGGGTGATGTGGCCTTGGCTTTGCCACTCGGTGAGCACCTTGGCGTATTGCGTTGGGTCGGTAAGCACGGCAACATCACGCCAGTTTTTTGCCGCACTGCGCACCATGGCCGGGCCGCCAATGTCGATGTTTTCAATGGCGTCTTCTAAGGTGCAATCGGGCCGTGCCACGGTGGCCTCAAAGGGGTACAGGTTAACCACCAGCACGTCCAACGTGTCCATGCCGTGCGCAGCCAGTGCCTGCATGTGCGCGGGCACGTCTCGCCGCGCCAACAAGCCGCCGTGCACCTTGGGGTGCAAGGTTTTCACGCGGCCGTCCAGCATTTCAGGAAACCCCGTGTACGCCGCAACCTCAGTAACCGGCAGTCCTGCCTCGGTCAACAGCCGCGCGGTGCCCCCGGTTGAGAGCAGACGCACGCCAAGCTGGTGCAGGCCTTGGGCGAGTTCGAGTACGCCAGTTTTGTCAGATACAGAAATCAGTGCTTGCATAAAAAGAATAAGCGCACGGCAAGGCGCGCTAGGGGGTAAGTTGATGATGGCGTAATTTTTTACGCAAGGTGTTGCGGTTCATGCCCAGCCAAGCCGCGGCTAAGCTTTGGTTGTGTTGGGTGCGCTGCATTACCACCTCGAGTAAGGCGCGTTCGGCGGCGTCAAGAAACATACGGTGCATGTCCAGCGGGTCGGTGCCTTGCAAGTCGTCGAGGTAGCGCGTGGCGCTGCGCTTGACTTGTTGGGCAATGGCGCGCCGACTCATGCCGCCAGCGGCCAGGGCTGGGCCCAGCGCTCGAAGTGCTCGGCCAGCGCTTGCAGTTGCGCCTGGGCCGAGTCGAGTTGGTTAAACGCACGGCGCAACTCTTGCCCTTGGGGCAGGCTGCGCGCGTACCAACCCACGTGCTTACGCGCGCTGCGCACGCCGGCGTACTCGCCGTACAGTTGGTAGTGGTCGTGCAGGTGCTGCGTCATCCAGCGCTGCAGCTCGGCCGCGCTGGGCGGCGCCAGCGTGTGGCCGGTGGCCAGGTAATGCGCCACCTCGCGAAACACCCACGGCTTGCCCTGTGCGGCGCGGCCAATCATTACGGCGTCTGCCCCGGTGGCCTGCAACACCGCTTGCGCGGCTTGGGGGCTGTCAATGTCGCCGTTGGCCACCACCGGCACCTTCACTTCAGCCTTAATCGCTGCCACCGTCAGGTGCTCGGCGCGACCGGCGTAGCCCTGCGTGCGGGTGCGCCCGTGTACGGTGAGCATGGCCACGCCGGCTTGCTCGGCAGCGCGGGCTAGGGTGGGGGCGTTGCGTACGGCGTCGCACCAACCGGTGCGCATCTTTAGCGTAACGGGCACACCATGCGGCTGGCAGGCCGCCACCACGGCCTCAACAATGGCCAGCGCCAGCGTTTCGTTTTGCATCAACGCCGAGCCAGCCCAGGCCTTGCATACCTTTTTGGCCGGACAGCCCATGTTGATGTCAATGATTTGTGCCCCACGGTCAATGTTGTAGCGCGCGGCCTCGGCCATCATGGCGGGCTCGGTGCCGGCAATTTGCACGGCAATTGGGGCGGTCTCGCCGTCGTGGTTGAGGCGGCGCGAGGTTTTCAGGCTGTCGCGCAGTTCGGGGCGTGAGGTCACCATTTCACTTACCGCATAACCCGCGCCCAAGCGCTTGCACAGCATGCGAAACGGGCGGTCGGTTACGCCCGCCATGGGTGCAACCATGAGCGCGTTGGGTAAAAGGTAGGGGCCGATACGCATGGCGGGTAAGCTGGGGCAGCGCGGCAAACGCGATGCAGGGGCGGATTTTAGTCCCCCCTATACTGCCCCGCCATGGAAGAATGGTGGCCGCAACTGCTTGCTTGGCTTAGCCTGCCTGAGGTGGGGCTAACCAGCGTGTTTGTGATTGCCTTGGTCTCGGCCACGCTGCTGCCCATGGGCTCAGAGCCTGCGGTGCTGGCGCTGGTCACGCTTAAGCCCGAGTTGTTTTGGCCCACGGTGCTGGTGGCCACGGCGGGCAACACCTTGGGCGGCGCGGTCTCGTATGCCATGGGCCGCGGCGCGCATTCGGCCATGGAACGTTGGCGCGGCGCCAAGGCCGAAACGCGCGCGTTACAGTGGTTGCGCCGTTTTGGCGCCAAGGCGTGTTTGCTGAGCTGGCTGCCGGTGGTGGGTGACCCGTTGTGCGCCGTGGCCGGCTGGATGCGCTTGCCCTTTTGGCCATGTGTGGCTTACATGGCGGTGGGCAAGTTGGCACGCTACACGGTGTTTACGGCGTTGCTGCTGTGGCTAGCGCGTCAAGCTGGCTTTTGATGCGCATTACCTTGCTTACATAGGCGTCGCCCAGCGACGAGTCGAGCATGCGCGAGCCACCCAAATAAAACCGCAGACCGCGGGCCAAATCGCCGCGCATCAACCCCACGCTTTCTTGTAACACCTGCACGCCCACTTGCAAGTTAATTACGGGCTCAAACGCGGCGTAACTGCCACCGTGCGGTGCCAATTTGTCGGCGTGAATACGCGGCATGATTTGCATCAGCCCTAGGGCCCCCACGCCGCTTTGCACCAGCGGGTGTAAGTTGGACTCCACCGCCATGACCGCCAACACCAGCGTGGGTTCAAGCCCAGCCGGTGGCGCCACCAGCCATGCCTCGGCCACCAGCGCGGCCACCGGCTCGGGCGCCACGCGGTAGGTCTGGCTCAACCACTGCACCACGCGCTGTTGCGGCAGCGACAACGCGCGCGGGTCCAACGTGCGCACGCGCTGCGCGGCGGTTACATCGGGGGCGCCCGCACGCACCGCCAGGCGTCGCTGCAACAACACGTCTTGCACCGAGGTGCGCAAGGTCTCGCGCAGCCCCTCGCTTAGGGTAAGCGCCGCGCCCAGCAGCAGGCCTGCTAAACCCAGCGCGGCCAGCCCCAGGCGCAGGCTCTGGCTCATGGCGAGAACAAAAAGTTCAGCACATCGCCGTCGCGCACCACGTAATCTTTGCCCTCGGCGCGCATTTTGCCGGCCTCTTTGGCGGCTTGCTCACCGCCGTAGGTGATGTAGTCGTCAAAGCCAATGGTTTGGGCGCGAATAAAGCCTTTTTCAAAATCGGTGTGAATCACCCCGGCGGCCTTGGGTGCGGTGTCCCCCAGCCGAATGGTCCAGGCGCGCACTTCTTTTTCGCCGGCCGTAAAGTACGTGTGCAAACCCAGCCGGGCGTAGGCCGCACGAATCAGGCGGTGCAAGCCCGGCTCGTCTTGCCCCATTTCGGCCAAAAACATGCTTTGGTCTTGCGCGCTCATGCCCGCCAATTCGGCTTCGGTTTTGGCACAAATGGCCACCACCGGCGCGCCTTGGCTGGCGGCGTAGGCGTGCAGCGCCTGCAGCAGCGGGTTGCCGTCGTCAAAGCCGTCCTCGGCCACGTTGCCCACAAACATGGCGGGCTTGGCCGTAATTAGGCACAGCGGACGCAGTGCCGCGCGGGCCTCGTCGTCGAGCTCAAGCACGCGCACCGGGCGACCCTGGTCAAGCGCGGCCTGGCATTGCTGCAACCACTGCACCATGCGGGTGGCGTCTTTGTCGTTGCCCGACTTGGCCGCTTTTTGATAACGCTGCAAGGCTTTTTCTACCGTACCCAAGTCGGCCAAGCAAAGTTCGGTTTGTATCACCTCAATGTCGGCCACCGGGTCAACCCGCCCGGCCACGTGCACCACGTTGTCGTCTTCAAAGCAACGCACCACGTTCACAATGGCATCGGTTTCGCGAATGTGCGACAAAAACTGGTTGCCCAAGCCCTCGCCCTTAGAGGCCCCGGCCACCAACCCAGCAATGTCAACAAACTCAACAATCGCTGGCAACACGCGCTGCGGCCCCACCAGTTGGGCCAACTGCTGCAGCCGAGGGTCGGGTACCTCCACCACGCCCACGTTGGGCTCAATGGTGCAAAACGGGTAGTTTTCGGCCGCAATACCGGCTTGGGTTAAGGCGTTAAAAAGGGTGGACTTGCCTACGTTGGGCAAGCCCACGATGCCGCATTTGAGGCTCATGGCGGTTCCTATTCCCCTAAAACTGGCAGTGTATGTCAACTACCTACAATCTAAGTTATGACGGCTTCGTACGACGCGGCAATTGACGGCGATGGCCCCGTAGGCTGCACGCTGGCGTTGGCCCTGGCCGCGCAAGGCCTGCGCGTGGCGCTACGCGGCCTCGCACCAGCTGCCACGAACCAAGACACGCAAGATCTGCGCGCCTACGCGCTTAACCCGGCCTCGTGCCACACGCTGCAGCAACTGCAAGCCTGGCCCGAACCCGCCCACTGCCAACCCCTGCATGGGCTGCGTGTGTACGCCGGGGCGCAAGAGGCGCTGCAATTTAACGATGCCCCCACCCAGCCGCTGGGCTGGCTGGTACGCGCCACCGACTTGCATGCCTCGCTGCACCGCGCCTTGGCCGCGCAACCACTGGTGCAACAACTTAAAGCCAACCCCAGTGGCGCACCCAAAGCGGCGCTGCACGTGCACGCCGAAGGCAAACACGGCACCAGCAGCTTGGGCCCGCCCGAGGTGCTGCCCTACCCCCACCACGCCTTGGCGCTGCAGGTGCGCGTGGCGCAACCCCATCGGGGGCTTGCGTATCAATGGTTTGACGACGATTGCATTCTGGCCCTGCTGCCGCTGAGCGCCGACGGCGAGGCCGACCAAGCCAACCGCATGGCCGTGGTGTGGTCCATGCCAGCGGCGCAAGCCGCGTCATGGCAACACGCCAGCGCCGAAACGCTAGCCCAACACCTGGCGCATCAAAGCCACGGGGCACTGGGCACCTTTGAGGTCACCAGCGCCGTGGCGCGTTGGCCTTTGCAGCTCACCCGCCACCGGCACTGGGTGGCGCCTGGGCGCGCGCGCGTGGGCGACGCGGCGCACACCGTGCATCCACTGGCCGGGCAGGGGCTTAACCTGGGCCTAGCCGACGCCGCCGCGCTGGCCGCTTGCGTGGCCACACGCGGCAAAGGCGAGGCGCCCGGTAGCATGCGCGTGCTGCGCCGCTACAGCCGCCAACGCCGGCTTGACACCGCATTGATGCAAACCACCACCGAGGCCTTATTTTTTGGGCTTACCCCGCCACGCCCACTGCCACAAGCCCTGCGCCACTTTGGCTTAAGCGCCTTTAACGCCATGGCCCCGCTTAAGCGCTGGGCCACCCGCCACGCCATGGGCTTGGCCGCCGGCTAGCCTGCACCCCTCCAACCCATGCATTCAACCGCCATGCCATTATTTGCCCCGCCCCATCGCCCCTGGCAGCGCCGCGCCGCGCGCTGGCTTGCCCCTTTGCTTGCCCCTTTGCTTGCCACGCTGATGCTGGGCAGCGCGCACGCCAACGAAGCC
>JAYPEA010000015.1:17307-30296 GCA_038125525.1 Burkholderiaceae bacterium
GCTTGCCCCTTTGCTTGCCACGCTGATGCTGGGCAGCGCGCACGCCAACGAAGCCAGCATTCGCCAGGCGTTGCTCGCGGCGTTTCCTAACCTTGCCAGCATTGACGAAGTACGCCCCACACCCATGCCCGGCGTATTTGAAGTACGCGTAGGCACCGACTTGTTTTATACCGACGCCACCGGCCAATACGTGCTGCAAGGCAACCTGCTTAGCTTAAAAGCACGGCGCAACCTCACCCAAGACCGGCTTGACCAACTGCTGGCCATTGACTTTGCCGCGCTGCCGTGGGACGACGCCATCAAAATCGAACACGGCAAAGGCGGGCCACGCATTGCCGTGTTTGAAGACCCCAACTGCGGCTACTGCAAACGCTTTGAGCGCGACATGCAGCAAGCCAACGTGACCATGTACGTGTTTTTGTACCCCGTGCTTGGGGCAGACTCCACACGCAAGTCCAACGCCATTTGGTGTGCCAGCAACCGCAGCCAAGCGTGGCTTGATTGGATGCTAAGCGGCGTTGACCCCGGCCAGGGCAACTGCGACACCACCGCCATTACGCGCAACTTGGCCCTGGGTAACAAGCACAAAATCAACGGTACCCCCACCCTGGTGTTTGCCGACGGCTCGCGTGCCCCAGGGGCCATTCCGCGCGCTGAGGTGATGCAGCGCATTGCTGCGGCCGCGGCGGCCACCCGCTAAGCCATGGCCGCCATGCCCGCGGTGCAGGTAACGCTGGACCTAAGCCAGCGGCAAGCCCATTTGCTGCACATTGAACTGCGCGCCCCAGCCAGCGGCGCGCGCCAGCGCATTCAACTGCCCGCGTGGATACCCGGGAGCTACCTGGTGCGCGAATTTGCGCAACACATGCACCCCCCTCAAGCCTGGCAAAACGGCACGCCGCTGGCCGTTGCCGCCATGGGCAAAGACGCCTGGGAAGCCCGCACCCCCGGCACCGGGCGCGTGACGTGGCGCTACACCGTGTACGCCCACGACGCCTCGGTGCGCACCGCCTTTGTTGACACCAGCCGCGCCTTTGTTAACCCCGCAGCCACCGTGGTGCGCGTGCTTGGGCACCACGGCGCGTACACCGTGCGCGTGGCGCGCCAAGGATTGCCGACGAGTTGGCGCGTGGTTACCGGGCTCACACCGCAACGCACCGACCCGCGCGGCTTTGGCACCTACAAGGCGGCCGATTACGACGAATTGGTTGACCAACCCCTAACCGTGGCGCCCGGCTGGCTGGGACAATTTGAATCGCGTGGCGTGCCACACCAACTGTTTGTTACCGGTGCGCCCGGCCACGCCGACCTGCGCCGCTTGCTGCGCGACACGCAACGCGTGGTCAACGCCCAGCTGGACTTTTGGCACCCGGGCGGCGAGCCCCCGCCCTTTGACCGCTACGTGTTCATGCTGCACACCAGCCCCGACGGCTACGGCGGCCTCGAGCACCGCAACAACACCGCGCTGCTGGCGCCACGCACCGACCTGCCTAGGCTTGGCCCCGACGGCCCGCACCCTGGTGCCACCCTGCGCGCCAGCGACGGCTACACCCGGCTGCTGGGGCTCATCAGCCACGAGTACTTTCACGCCTGGAACGTTAAACGCCTACGCCCGCTGGCGCGCTACGATTACCAACGCGAAAACCACACCACCATGCTGTGGTTTTTTGAAGGCTTTACCAGTTACTACGACGACTTGATGCTGGTGCGCGCTGGCTGCTTGGGTGTACCGGCGTATTTGCAGTTGCTGGCACGCACCGCCAACCAAGTCGAGCAAACCCCCGGGCAACACGTGCAAAGCCTTGCCCAAGCCAGCCACGACGCGTGGACCAAGTACTACCGCATGGGTGAAAACACACCCAACATCACGGTCAGCTACTACACCAAAGGCGCGCTGCTGGCCCTGTGCCTAGACGCCGAACTGCGCCAAGCCGGGCGCAGCCTTGACCAGCTCATGCAAGCCCTGTGGCAACGCATTGGTGACGGCGTGTTGCGCGAAGCCGACCTGCTGGCCGTGCTACGCGACTGGGGCTTGCCGCCATTGGCACGCCAGGTGCAGCACTGGGTGCACCACGCGCAACCGCTACCGGTTCGCGCCGCGCTTAATCGCTTGGGTGTAGAGGTGTTTGACGACGACGCGCCGCTGGGCGCACGCCTGGGGCTGCGCACCGAAGCCACACCCGCCGGCCTGCGCGTGACCCACGTGATGCGCGGCGGCGCCGCCGAGCAAGCCGGCTTTGCCCCGGGCGATGTGTGGCTGGCCCAGCGCCAAGGCGCGCAGTGGTGGCAAATTAAGCAACTTGAAGACGCCGCACACGCCACAGACCGCAGCGGCCGCTGGCGCTGCATGGTGGCGCGCGACGGCCAACTGCTTACCCTACAAGGCCGCTGGCCTGCAGCCGCACGCATCATGCGGCTGCAACGCCGCGCAAGCGCAGGCACCTAAGGCCCAGGGCTAGCCGCGCAAATCGAGCACGCGCTTGGCTTTGCCCATGCTGCGCTCCATGCCCCCTTCAGCTTGCAGTTCAATTTTGGCCGAGCTGCCCACAAAGGTCTTAATGTCGTGCTGCAAAGCCTTGGCCGCCTCAAGGGCGGCTTGCGCCTCGGGCGTTTGGCCGGGGGCCACCTCCACGCGTACCGTAAGCGTGTCCATGGGGCCTTGCTTTTGCAGCACACACAGGTAGTGCGGTGCCAACGCTGGGTGGCGCAAAATCAGCTCTTCAATTTGTGTCGGAAACACGTTGACGCCGCGCACAATCATCATGTCGTCGCTGCGACCGGTAATTTTTTCCATGCGCCGCATGGTGCGCGCCGTGCCGGGCAATAGCCGCGTGAGGTCGCGCGTGCGGTAGCGAATAATTGGCAGCGCCTCTTTGGTTAGGCTGGTAAACACCAACTCACCTTGCTCACCATCGGCCACCGGCTCGCCGGTTTCGGGGTTGATGATTTCGGGGTAAAAATGGTCTTCCCAAATGGTTGGGCCGTCTTTGGTCTCTACGCACTCGTTGGCCACGCCGGGGCCCATTACCTCAGACAAGCCGTAAATATCCACCGCGTCGATGCCCATGCGCTTTTCAATGGCCACACGCATCTCGTTGGTCCAGGGCTCGGCGCCAAATACCCCAATGCGTAAACTGCAGCTGGCCGGGTTGATGCCCTGGCGCTCAAATTCATCGGCAATGGCCAGCATGTAGCTGGGCGTGACCATGATGATGTCGGGCTTGAAGTCTTGAATCAACTGCACCTGGCGCTCGGTTTGCCCGCCACCAAACGGCACCACGGTAAGCCCCAGACGCTCGGCGCCGTAGTGCGCACCCAGCCCACCGGTAAACAATCCGTATCCGTAACTCACGTGCACCATGTCGCTGGGGCGCGCACCCGACGCACGCAAGCTGCGCGCCACCAAGTTGGCCCATGTGTCAATGTCGTACTGGGTGTAACCCACCACGGTGGGCTTGCCGGTGGTGCCACTGCTGGCATGAATACGTACCAAATGCTGGCGCGGCACAGCAAACATGCCAAAGGGGTAGTTGTCGCGCAAATCGGCTTTGGTGGTAAACGGAAACTTGGCAAGGTCTTCGAGACGCTGACAATCGTCGGGCTTGACGCCGGCGGCGTCAAACTTGGCGCGATACACCGGTGAGTTGGTGTAGGCATGCGCCAGCGTGGCTTTAAGCCGTTGCAACTGCAGCGCACGCAGTTCGTCGATCGATGCGGTTTCAATCGGCTCGAGTTGAAATGTTTCTTTTGTCATGTTGGTATCACCGTCCCCTGGATTTGTGCGGACTTGCCGCGAAACACCGCCACCACCTCGCCATGCTGGTTGGTCACGGTCATGTCGTATACCCCGTGGCGGCCTTGGCGTACTTGCTCAAGCCCCACACAGGTCAACACATCGCCCTCTTTGGCTGGACGTAAAAACTCAATGCTGGCGCCTGCGGCCACGGTAACGTGGTTGTGGCTGTTGCAAGCAAAGGCAAAAGTTGAATCGGCCAAAGTAAAAATAAACCCGCCGTGGCAAATGGCGTGGCCATTGAGGTGCAAGGCCTGCACCCGCATGCGCATTTCGGCGCGCCCTGGCCCACAGTGCAGCAGCTCCATGCCCATGGTTTGGCCGCTGGCGCGGTCAGCGGCAAACATGGCCTCGCCTACGCGTGCGGCCAACTCGGCCGCTGCGTTGTCGGGCGGGGTGTGCTCGGTTGGTGTTGCGCTGCCCATTACTGACCCTTAAATTGTGGCGGGCGTTTTTGCAAAAACGCCGTTACGCCTTCGATGTAATCGTGCGTTTTGCCCAGCGCCGACTGCGCGTCGCGCTCGGCGTCGAGTTGTTGGTCAAGGCTGCGGGTTTCGCCATCGCGCATCAGTGTGCGCGTGGCCACCAACGCCCGCGTGGGCATAACGGCTAAGCGCTGCGCCAGCGCCAACGCGGCCTGCACGCAGGCCGGGCCGTCGCCATCGACGACTTGGTGCAGTAAGCCCCACTCGAGGGCCTGCGCGGCAGACACCTTGTCGCCCAGCATGGCCATGGCCATGGCGCGGGCCAAGCCAATACGGCGCGGCAAAAACCAGCTGCTGCCGGCATCGGGAATTAGCCCAATTTTGCTAAACGCCTGAATAAAACTGGCCCCCGAGCTGGCCACCGCCAAGTCGCAGGCCATGGCCACGGACATGCCCGCGCCTGCGGCCACACCATTAATGGCCGCCACCGTGGGCACACGCAGGTTCATGAGCCGGCGCGTGGTGGGGTTGAAGTTTTCTTCAATTACAGGGCCGGGGTTGGCCCGTTCAACCAAGTCGGGGCCGGGGGCAAAATCAAACTCGCTTAAATCGGCGCCAGCGCAAAACCCGCGCCCCGCACCGGTAAGCACCAAGGCGCGGGCCTCGGGGTTGGCCTCAACTTCATCTAGCACCGCCCACAGTTGCTGGTGCATGGCGCGGGTAAAACTGTTGAGCGACTCGGGGCGGTTAAGCGTAACCACCGCCACGGCTTGTTGCATGGCAAGGCTAACGCTGGGGGCAGAGGCCGACATGGCAAACTCCAAACTCGTAACGATTCGTGATACCAATTCAGTATAAACAAAACCCGACCACACGGTCGGCTTATGGTTTACCCGGGTATAGTGCAGCCATTGTTTGAATGCCCAAGCAGGAGACCCACCATGAGCGAAGACACACCCATTTTGACCCGAGTAGAGGCCGGTTGTGTGGGGGTGATTACGTTGAATCGCCCCAAACAACTCAACGCACTCAACGACGAGTTGATGCAACAACTGGGGGCGGCGGCGCTGGCGTTTGACGACGACGAAGCCATTGGCTGCTTGGTGATTACGGGCAACGAAAAAGCCTTTGCCGCCGGAGCCGACATTGGCGCCATGGCCACCTACGGCTTTGCCGACGTGTACAAGCACGACTACATTACCCGCAACTGGGAAACCCTGCGCCGCGTGCGCAAGCCAGTAATTGCCGCGGTGAATGGCTTTGCGCTGGGCGGAGGCTGCGAGCTGGCGATGATGTGCGACTTTATTGTTGCTGCAGACACGGCCAAGTTTGGCCAGCCCGAGATTAAGCTGGGCATTATTCCGGGGGCCGGCGGCACGCAGCGCTTACCGCGCGCCATTGGCAAAGCCAAAGCCATGGACTTGGCCCTTACCGGGCGCATGATGGACGCCCAAGAGGCCGAGCGCTGCGGCTTGGTGGCGCGCGTGGTGCCCGCCGAGCAACTGATGGACGAGGCCCTGGGCGCGGCCAAGCAAATTGCCAGCTACGGGCAGTTGGCGGTTAAAGCGGCCAAAGAGTCGGTGGACCACGCCTTTGAGGGGCCACTGGCCGAGGGCATGATGTTTGAGCGGCGCCTGTTTCATGCGCTGTTTGCCACAGCCGACCAAAAAGAAGGCATGGCCGCGTTTGTGGAAAAACGCAAGCCCGACTTTAAGCACCAATAGCCCAAGGGGGCAAAAGCGCGCGTTATATAATGCGCGCCACTGGCTCTTTAGCTCAGCTGGTTAGAGCGACGGAATCATAATCCGCAGGTCCGGGGTTCGAATCCCTGAAGAGCCACCAATATTTTTAGCGCCATGAAGCCAAGCTTTGCTCAGATCGGCTGAACACGCGGTTCAAAATGCCGGCCAAAGGCGCTTATTTATTCAATATAAACCGCACGAAAATCGTTGATATTGGTGTGCGTTGGCCCGGTAACCACAGGGGTTTGCACGGCTTCAAATAGGGTGTGGGCGTCGTTGTTGGCCAGGCTTTGGGCCGGGTTAACCCCAACGGCCCACGCCTGTGCCAAGGTGTGGGGGCCAGCCCACGCGCCAGCCACGGGGCGGGTGCCGTCGGTGCCGTCGGTGTCGGCCATCAGCGCGTGCACGCCCGGTGCGCCGCGCATGGCCAGGGCAAAGGCCAACAGGCATTCCACGTTGCGCCCGCCGCTGCCGCTGCCGCGCAGGGTTACCGTGGTTTCACCGCCGCTTAGCAGCACGCACGGTGGCTTAAAGGGTTGGTGGCGCTGGGCCACGTGGGTGGCCATGCCGGCAAGCATTTTGCCTACGTCCTTGGCTTCGCCCTCAAGGGCGTCACCCAGCACGTGCACCGCCACGCCGTGCTGCTGGGCCACGCGGGCAGCAGCTTGTAACGCCATGCCAGGGGTGGCCACCAACGTGGTGCGGTGCCCCACCAGCGCGGGGTGCTCGGGCTTAACCGATTCGGCCTCGGGGGTGTGCAGCGCCGCCATCACCGTGGGCGGCAAGGCCAGTTGATAACGCCGCACGATGTCAATGGCCTGGGCGCAGGTGCTGGGGTCGGGCACGGTGGGGCCCGAGGCAATGTCGGCCGGGGCGTCGCCGGGTACATCAGAGATCAGCAAGGTGACGACTTGCGCCGGGTGGCACGCCAGCGCCAAGCGCCCGCCTTTGATGGCCGAGAGATGGCGCCGAACGATGTTGATTTCGCCAATGCTGGCGCCGCAGGCAAGCAAGGCGCGGTTAACGGCTTGTTTGTCGGCTAGGCTTAGGCCCTGCAGCGGCATGGGCAGCAGCGCCGAGCCGCCACCCGAGATCAGCGCCAGCACGGTGTCATGCGGTGTAAGGCCTGAGACGGCATCCATCACGTCGCGCGCGGCCTGCTCGCCGGCGGCGTCGGGCACGGGGTGCGCGGCTTGGCACACGCGCACCCGCTGGCATGGCACGGCGTGGCCGTAGGGGGTAACAACCACGCCACGCATGGGGCCGTGGTGGTGCTGCTCTACCACCCGCGCCATGGCGGCTGAGGCCTTGCCCGCGCCAATCACCACCAACTCACCTTTAATTTCTTGCGGCCGCGGCAAATGCGGCGGCAAGCAGGTGGCGGGCTGGGCCGAGGCGATGGCCGCGTCCAGCATGGCGCGCAGCAGGGCAACGGGTGGCGGCAAGCTCATGGCTTGGCCGGCAGCCAGCCTAGGCTTTGACTGGTGTGACCGGTGGGGTGGTATTCGCAGCCTATCCAGCCGGTGTAGCCCAGGCGGTCGATGTGTTCAAACAAAAAGGGGTAGGCAATTTCGCCGGTGCCAGGCTGGTGGCGCCCGGGCGTATCGGCCAGTTGCATGTGGCCCACGCGGGGCAGCACTCGGGCTAGGGTGTTGGCCAGTTCGCCTTGGGTGCGCTGGGCGTGGTAGATGTCAAACTGCAGCGCCGCGTTGGGCGCTTGCAAGACGTCGAGCAGTTGCTCGGCCTGAGCCACGCTGCCTAGGGCGTAGCCGGGTACGTCGTGCGGGTTAAGCGGCTCAAGCAGCAGTTGGCGCCCGGCAGCGGCCAGTTCGCGCGCGGCGTGGCGTAGGTTGGCCAGCCACGTGGTGTGCCAGGTGGCGTGCGGTACGCCCAAGGGCACCAACCCGGCCATCACATGCACGCGCGGCGCGTCCAGCGCCTCGGCGTAGCGCAAGGCTTGGGCCAGGCTTTGTTTAAAGTCGGCTTCGCGCCCAGGCAGGCAGGCCAAACCGCGCTCGCCCCTGTCCCATTGGCCGGGCGGGGCGTTGTGCAACACCAAAGGCAGCCCGCTGTCGCGCAGGGCCGCGGCCACTTCGGCCGCGGGGTGGCTGTACGGAAACAAGCATTCCACCGCTTCAAAGCCGGCTTGGGCCGCGGCCTCAAAGCGCTGCAAAAACGGCTGCTCGGTGAACAGCAGCGAGAGGTTGGCGGCAAACCGGGGCACGGGTTATTTGTCTTGTTGCGCCAGCCATTCGGCGTGGCTGGGCACGGTCATGGAGAACAACTGGTGGTCTTTTACGTACAGCCGGCCAAAGTAGCGCCCCAGCGGTTGGTAGCGCTCGGGCGACACGTGGCCGGTGTCGGGGTCAAACAAGCCGTCGCGCACGTGCATGAACACCGCGCGACCAATGGCGAGGTGGCGGCGCGGGGCAATGGGCATGAGGTGCAGCAGTTCGCACTCAAACGACACCGGGCTTTGCAGCACACGCGGCGGGGCCACGCGTTGGCTGGGCTCAAGCTGCAGGCCGGCGGCGTCGATTTCTGAGTCGCCGGGCGGAAAGTCAATGGCGCAGATGTTCATGGCCTCGGCCATGGCGTGGTCCACCAGGTTAATCACAAACTGGCCGCTGCGTTCGATGTTGGCGGTGGTGTCTTTAAGGCGCTGGCTGCCGGCGCGGCGCTCCAAGCCCAGCACCAAAATGGGCGGGTCTTCGCCCATGGCGTTAAAAAAACTGTAGGGCGCGGCGTTAACCACGCCTTGAGCATCTTGCGTGGTCACCAAGGCTATGGGGCGCGGCACGATGGTTGAGGTAATGAGCTTGTACTGCGCCGCGGCGGGCAAGGTGGTGATGTCGATTTGCATGGGGTGGTCTGGCCCTTTGAAGGATTAATTCGTCGGTTCGCTGATTTCAATCAGGTTGCCGTCGGGGTCGCGCACGTACACCGAGCGCATGGGGCCCACCGCGCCCGTGCGCGGCACGGGGCCTTCAAGTATGGGCACCCCGGCTTGTTGCAAGCGTTGCACCACGTCGGCAAGTGGCACCACCGACAAAAAACACAAGTCCAACGCCCCGGGCACCGGGTGCGTGGCTTTGGGCTCGAATTCTTGGCCCTTGATGTGCAAGTTGATTTTTTGCTGCCCAAAGTGCAGCGCCAAGCGCCCGTCGCCAAAGGTGTGCAGGGTCATGCCCAACACGCCGGTGTAAAAGGCCAAACACGCGTCTTTGTGCGCGGTGGTAAGCACCAAATGATCAAGCTGACGCACCAGTGCACCGCCGGCACGGTGCGCGGCATAAGCTTGCTTGGCTTGGCGCATGGCCTGCGGGGCGCGCTTGGCCACTTCGGCCCATGGCACGACTTTGGCCACCACTGACCATGGAAAAGGCATATCGGCTCCTGTGTGCGGTTGCGCAGGGCCCTATGATGCCAAAACGTGCAACGCCCTGACAGCAAGGAGGCGACATGGGGATGTGGATTGAACTGGGTGTGTTTTTGCTGGTGTTTGTGTTTGCCTGGCACCAACTGCGCGACCTAAAAAAAGAACGCGCCAAGCGCCAGGCCCAGGCCGAATCGTCCAAGGCCAACGACGACGCGCCGCCACCGGTCTAGCCCTATGATGTTGGCCATTCATCAAGCTGGAGAATATCTGTGAGCGACACGCCCAACAAACCCCGCCTGCGAAGCCAAGCCTGGTTTGGCCGCCAAGACCGCGACGGTTTTGTCTACCGCAGCTGGGTTAAGGGTAAGGGCGTACCCGATGACCAATTTGACGGCCGCCCGGTCATTGGCATTTGCAACACGTTTTCTGAGCTCACGCCGTGCAACTCGCACTTTCGCACGCTGGCCGAGCAGGTAAAAATTGGGGTGTACGAGGCGGGCGGGTTTCCGCTGGAGTTTCCGGTGATGTCGCTGGGCGAAACCATGCTGCGCCCCACGGCCATGCTGTACCGCAATTTGGCCTCCATGGACGTAGAAGAGAGCATTCGCGGCAACCCCATGGATGGCGTGGTGCTGCTGATGGGCTGCGACAAAACCACGCCCAGCCTGCTTATGGGTGCGGCCAGCGTGGACTTACCCACCATTGGTGTGAGCGGCGGGCCCATGCTCAACGGCAAATGGCGCGGGCAAGAGCTGGGCTCGGGCACCGGGGTGTGGAGCATGAGCGAGCAGGTGCGCGCCGGCACGCTTACGCTTGAGGCCTTTACCGAGGCCGAGAGCTGCATGCACCGCAGCCACGGCCACTGCATGACCATGGGCACGGCCTCCACCATGGCCAGCATGGTGGAGGCGCTGGGCATTGGGCTGCCCGGCAACGCCGCCTACCCAGCCGTGGACGGGCGGCGTAACGTGCTGGCGCGCCAAGCCGGGCGGCGTATTGTGCAAATGGTAAAAGACGATGTGCGGATGTCGCGCATCATTACCCGTGAGGCGTTTGAAAACGCCATCAAAACCTTAGCCGCCATTGGTGGCTCAACCAACGCGGTGATTCACCTCACCGCGCTGGCCGGGCGGCTGGGGGTGCCGCTGTCGCTTGAAGACTTTGACACCCTGGCCAGCCGCCTGCCGTGTCTGGTCAACTTGCAGCCCTCGGGGCAGTACCTCATGGAAGATTTTTGCTACGCCGGTGGGCTGCCGGCAGTCATGCGCGCCATGGCACACGAGCTGCACACCGAGGCGCTTACCGTGTCTGGCCACAGCGTGGGGCACAACATAGCCGAGGCGCCCAACCACAACCCCGAGGTCATTAAAGCCTTTGACCAACCCTTTAAACCCGAAGCCGGCATTGCCGTGCTGCGCGGCAATTTGGCCCCGCGCGGCGCCGTCATCAAACCCAGCGCGGCCAGCCCACACCTGATGCAACACACCGGGCGCGCCGTGGTGTTTGAAGACGCCGATGATTTTCATGCGCGCATTGACGACGAGGCGCTGGACGTGGACGAGCACTGCGTGCTGGTGCTTAAAAACTGCGGCCCCAAGGGCTACCCGGGCATGGCCGAGGTGGGCAACATGCCGCTGCCACCTAAGGTGCTGCGCAAAGGCGTTACGGACATGGTGCGTATTTCTGATGCGCGCATGAGCGGCACCGCCTACGGCACGGTGGTGCTGCACACCGCGCCCGAGGCCGCCGCCGGCGGGCCGCTGGCGGTGGTGCAAAACGGCGACCAAATTACCCTGGACGTGGCCGCACGCACGCTGCACCTGCACGTGGACGAAGCCGAGCTGGCCGCGCGGCTGGCGCGCTGGCAAGCCCCAGCGCCGGCGCTTACCAGCGGCTACTGGAAGCTGTACATTGACCACGTGCTGCAAGCCGACGAAGGCGCCGACTTGGACTTTTTGCGCGGCAAGCGCGGCGACTTTGTACCGCGCGACAACCACTAAGAAGGACGCAACCATGCAAGCAACCCGTATTGCCCTCGTCACGGGCGCCAGCGCCGGCATTGGCCAAGCGTGTGCCCAGGCACTGATTGAACGTGGCTGGCACACCTGGTGCGTGGGGCGCAACGCCCAAGCGCTACACGCCACGGTACAGGCCCTGCCCGAAGCGCGGCGCGATTTGGCCACCGTGCACCCAGCCGACGTAAGCGACGAGGCCGCGGTGGCCGAGTTGTTTGCGCGCATCAAGCAGCAGCACGGCCGGCTGGACTTGCTGTTTAACAACGCCGGGCTTAACCAAGCCGCGGCCACACCCGACGAACTCGACCCCGCGCAATGGCGCGCCATTGTGGACGTGAACCTTAACGGCGCGTTTTACTGCCTGCACCATGCCTTTGCGCTGATGCGTGCCCAGCAGCCCAGCGGAGGCCGCATCATCAACAACGGCTCCATCTCAGCTCAGGTGCCACGACCCGCCTCAATTGCCTACGCCGCCACCAAATCGGCCATCAATGGCCTAACCCGCGCGGCCTCGCTGGACGGGCGCCGCTTGGGTATTGCCGTGGGGCAAATTGACATTGGCAACGTGGCCAGCGCCATGACCGAGCGTATGGCCGCCGGCGTACTGCAAGCCGACGGCGAGGTACGCCCCGAGGCCCGCATGGACATGCAAAGCGTGGTCGATACCTTTTTAACCATGGCGCATTTGCCGCTTGAGGCCAACATTTTTCAAGTCACCGTCATGGCCAACGCCATGCCGTTTGTTGGGCGCGGCTAAGGCTGCAAGCGTCACAAGGACAACTGCATGTTTGATTTATCTCAACGCCGTGCCGTGGTCACCGCCGCGGGCCAAGGCATTGGTCGGGCCACGGCACTGGCCTTTGCCCAAGCCGGCGCCACCGTATACGCCAGCGACATCAACCGCGACACCCTGGCCACGCTGGCGCAAGCGCACGCCAACATTCGTGTGGATGTGCTTGATGTGCTAAGCGACGAGGCCATAGCCGCCTACGCCGCACAGGTGGGTACCGCTGACGTGTTGTTTAACTGCGCCGGTCATGTGCACGCAGGCGACGCGCTGGCCTGCACCGATGCCGATTGGGACTTTGCCTTTGCCATTAATTGCCGCGCGGCATTTAAGCTCAACCAAGCGTTTTTGCCCGGCATGGTGGCCCAGCGCTGGGGCAGCATCATTCACGTCTCATCCATTGCCAGCACCGTGCGCGGCTTGCCCAACCGGTTTGTGTATGGTGCCACCAAAGCGGCGCTGCTGGGCATGACCAAATCGATTGCCGCTGACTACGTGGCGCACAACGTGCGCTGCAACGCCATTTGTCCGGGCACGGTGGAGTCGCCCTCGCTGCAGCAACGCATTGCCGCGCAAGCCCAGGCCAGCGGCCAAACCCCCGAAGCGGTGCGCCAGATGTTTGTGGCCCGCCAGCCGCTGGGGCGCCTGGGCACGGCCGACGAAATCGCCGCGGCTGCGGTGTTTTTGGCCAGCGACGAGGGCTCGTTTACCACCGGGGCGTTTTTTAACGTAGACGGCGGCATGGTCATTTAACATGCCAGGCGCGTTGCCCCAACCTTACTCGCCTGACAGACCTGACTCACCTCACCAAGGCATCATGACCACAACCCACCCACCGCTGACGCACC
>JAYPEA010000016.1:0-30208 GCA_038125525.1 Burkholderiaceae bacterium
GTCAGTCAGGAGCCCATAACGCAAAGCCCCGCGTGGTGCGGGGCTCTGAGCGCCTGACAACCCGACTGATAGAGTTAGCAGGTCTTGTTCTGGCGGAGCGAGAGGGATTCGAACCCTCGATGCAGTTTTAAGCCGCATACTCCCTTAGCAGGGGAGCACCTTCAGCCTCTCGGTCATCGCTCCGTTGGTTTGTATTATGCCACTGGTGCCCCAACAGGCCCACCGGACTAGGGGGCTACACGCGGTCGGCGTCGGCCTCGTCCAGGTCAAACGAGCGGTGCAGCGCCCGCACGGCCAGCTCCATGTATTTCTCGTCTAGCACCACCGAGGTTTTAATTTCTGAGGTGCTAATCATTTGTATGTTTATGCCCTCTTCGCTTAGCGCCCTAAACATGTTGCTCGCCACCCCGGCGTGGCTGCGCATGCCGATGCCCACAATGCTTACTTTGCATATGCGGGTGTCGCCCACCACGTTGGTGGCGCCCAGTTCGGGGGCCACGTTGGCTTGCAGCAAGTCCATGGCTTTGGCGTAGTCGTTGCGGTGCACGGTAAAGCTAAAGTCGGTGCGGCCTTCGGTGCTCACGTTTTGAATAATCATGTCCACTTCGATGTTGGCCTGTGCCACTTCGCCCAGTATGCGGTAGGCAATACCCGGGGTGTCGGGCACACCGAGCAATGAAATTTTGGCTTCGTCGCGGTTAAACGCAATGCCAGAGACAACGGCTTGTTCCATGGTGTGGGGGTCTTCCAAAGTAATCAGGGTGCCCGAGTTGGCTTCTTCGGTTAAGTCCATGTCGGGGTTGGTAAAGCTAGAGAGTACGCGCAGCGGCACCTTGTACTTGCCCGCAAATTCCACCGAGCGCGTTTGCAGCACCTTGCTGCCCAGGCTGGCCATTTCTAGCATTTCTTCAAAGCTAATGCGCGCCAGCCGCCGCGCCTCGGGCACGATGCGCGGGTCGGTGGTGTACACGCCGTCTACGTCGGTGTATATCAGGCACTCGTCGGCCTTAAGCGCGGCAGCCACGGCCACGGCTGAGGTGTCCGAGCCGCCTCGGCCTAGGGTGGTGATGTTGTGCTGCTCGTCCACACCCTGAAAGCCGGTCACGATCACCACTTTGTTTTGCGCCAGTTCGGCGCGCACACGTTGGTCGTTAATGCTTTCGATGCGGGCTTTGGTGTGGGCGCTGTTGGTACGTATGGGCACTTGCCAGCCCGCTAGGCTGATGGCGGGCACACCTTGGGCATGCAAAGCGATGGCCAACAAGCCCACCGACACTTGCTCGCCCGTGGCCGCCAGCATGTCCAGCTCGCGCGCGTGCGCCGCGCCGGGCTTGGGTGGGGCCAGTTCGGCGGCCAGGCCAAGCAGGCGGTTGGTTTCACCGGCCATGGCCGAGGGCACCACCACCAGCTGGTGGCCGGCGCGGTGCCATTTGGCCACGCGCTTGGCCACGCTTTGTATGCGCTCAACCGAGCCCATTGAGGTGCCGCCGTATTTGTGAACAATAAGTGCCATGGTGTCGCGCCCAGGGGCGCATCAATTAACGCGTAATCGACGATTATAAAAGTGGCACGTAGCACAGCACGGTGCCTTGGCGCCGCACGTGGCCATGGCCCACCTTTAGGTCAATGCCGTGGCCCGCGGTGCGGCACGCTTGCAGCTGGTGCTGCAGCGCGTGCAGCTGTGCCGTAGACGCCCGCGCCGTGCAGTGCGCATACAACCAGTGGCGCAGCACGTTGGCTTGGCGCGCCGGGCTTAGCGCTTGCAGTGCGGCGATGGCCGGGGGATGGCCCACGTGCTGCATATCGCTGGCGGCCAGCTCGCTAAGCAAGGCCTGGGCCTGCGCGGCGTGGCGGGCGCTACGCGCCAGCGTTTGGCGCGCTTGCGGAAACGCCTGCAACAAGGCCGGTAGCACCTGGTGTCGCAACCGGTTGCGGGTGCGCTGGGTGTCGGTGTTGGTGGGGTCGTTAACGTAGGGTGCACCAACCTGCTCCACCTCGGCGCGCAGTGCCGCCCCTGGCCATTGCAGCAGGGGCCGCACAAAGGTGCAGCCGTGGCGCTGCAGGCGCTCGGGCATGGCGGCCAAGCCGGCCAAGCCGGCGCCACGGGTCAGCGCCAGCAGCAGGCTCTCAGCTTGGTCATCGGCGTGCTGCCCCAGCCATACCTGGGCCGCCCCGGCGTGGGCGGCGGCTTGCGCCAGCGCCAGGTAGCGGCTGTCGCGCGCGGCTTCTTCGGGGCTTTGGCCGGGGGCCGCTTGGGCGTTTACGGCCAGCACCTGCAGCGGCACGCCCCAGGCGTGGCAGCAGTGGCGCACGTGTTGCTCAAATTGGCTTGCCGCTGGCTGCAGTTGGTGGTTCACATGTAACGCCACCACTTGCCCGGGGCGCACCGCGCAAGCCGCCAGCAGCAACGCGGTGGAGTCGGCACCGCCGCTGTAGGCCACCGCCAACGGGGCTTGGCTGCCCGCACCGTGGGTGTGCCACGCGTGTGCCGCAGCCTGTTGCAGCGTGGCGCTAGGGGTTGGGGGCTTCGGTAAAACGCCCATGACTTTGCAGCCGCTCGTGGCGCCGGCGCAGCAGGGCCTCGGGGGACAGGTCGGCCACTTCGCGCAGCGCATCAAGCAGCGCACGGCGCAGGGTACTGGCCGTGGCTGTGGGGTCGCGGTGCGCGCCGCCCAAAGGCTCGGCCACCACGCGGTCAATTAGGCCCATGCCTTTAAGGCGTGCCGCGGTAATGCCCAACGCCTCGGCCGCCACTTCGGCTTTTTCAGCGGTTTTCCACAAAATAGAGGCGCAGCCTTCGGGGCTGATCACCGAGTACACCGCGTATTGAAGCATCAGCACGGCGTCGGCCACGGCAATGGCCAGTGCCCCGCCCGAGCCCCCCTCGCCAATGACGGTGGAGACGATGGGCACCTCGAGCTGGGCCATTTCAAAAATGTTGCGCCCAATGGCCTCTGACTGGCCGCGCTCCTCGGCGTCTATGCCGGGGTAGGCGCCGGGGGTGTCAACAAAGGTGAACACCGGTAACTTAAATTTTTCGGCGAGCTTCATGATGCGCAGAGCTTTGCGGTAGCCCTCGGGCTTGGTCATGCCAAAGTTACGCTGACTGCGTTCTTTGGTGTCGCGGCCTTTTTGGTGGCCCAACACCACGCAGGGCTGGCCGCTTAGCCGGGCCAGGCCGCCCACAATGCTTAAGTCATCGGCAAAGTGCCGGTCACCGTGCAACTCGGTAAAGTGGGTAAACAACGTGCGGATGTAGTCCAGCGTGTAGGGACGGTCGGGGTGGCGCGCGATGCGCGTGATTTGCCATGGCGTGAGCTGGGCGTATATGTCTTTGGTGAGTTGTTGACTTTTTTTGCTCAACTGCTCAATTTCGTCGCTGATGTCCACCGCCGACTCGTCTTGCACGTAGCGCAACTCGTCGATTTTTTGTTCGAGTTCGGCAATGGGTTGCTCAAAATCGAGAAAGTTTTTTTTGCTCACGTTGTTTCGTTCTCCAGCCACACCGCGCTAAGCGTTAATAGGCCACGGGCAAGGGGTCCAGCGATCGCCAAATATACCAAGTTGCCACGCTGCGGTAGGGTGCCCACGCCTGCGCCACTTCGCGCGCGTCGCTACGGCTTACGGCCTCACCCGAAAAGTACAGGCGGCTGATGCCGGCAAGTAGGCCGATGTCGTCCAGTGGCAACACGTCGGGCCGCAACAGGTAAAAAATCAAAAACATCTCAGCCGTCCAGCGCCCTATGCCACGCACGGTGATGAGTTCGCGAATGATCGCTTCGTCGTCCATGTGCTGCCACTGTTTGGCGTGCAGCCGGCCGTCTTCAAAGTGTTGCGCAAGGTCTTGAATGTATTCCACCTTGCGCTGGCTTAGCCCGGCCTCGCGCAGCGTGGCGCCGGCCACGGCCAGCATGTGCTTGGGCGTGACGCGCGGCACCGCGGCTTCGCAACGGTCCCACACCGCTTGCGCCGCGCGCACCGAAATTTGTTGGCCCACGATGCTACGGGCCAGCGTAACAAACGCATCGCCGCGCGACTCGAGCATGCCCTGCTCGTACTGCGGCAGCAATTTGCGCAGCACGCGGTCGCGCTTCATTAAATGGGCGCGGGCGTCGGCCCAATAGCTGGGCTGCTGCAGCGCGGCGCGAGCGCGGGGCACTAAAGCCGCTCCCAGGTGGTGCCTTGCGGGCTGTCTTTAAGTGTCACGCCCTGCTCGGCCAGCGCGTGGCGTATGGCGTCGGCGCGGGCGTAGTCTTTGGCCTGTTTGGCCGCGGCGCGCTCGGCAATTTGGGCTTGAATGTGCTCGGCGCTGAGCGCTTGGTCGCTGGCACCACGTTGCAAATAGGCTTGCGGGTCGTCTTGCAGTAAGCCCAGGACGCCGCCCAAGGCACGCAGCCACCCTGCCGCCTGGGCGCTGCCGCTGCGGTTAACCTCCGCGGCCAACTCAAACAGCACCGCCACGGCCGCAGGGGTGCCGAAGTCGTCGTTCATGGCCCGGGCAAAGGCTTGGGCGTGGGCGTTGGCTTGCCAATCAAGCACCACCGGTTCGGGCGCCACCTGAGACAGCGCGGTGTACAGCCGGCGCAGCCCGGTGCGGGCGTCTTTGAGGTGATCAACCCCGTAATTGAGCGCGCTGCGGTAGTGCGCGCGCACAATAAAAAAGCGCAGCGTCTCGGCGTCTACGGTTTGCAGCACATCGCGAATGGTAAAAAAGTTGCCCAGGCTTTTGGACATTTTTTCATCATTGATGCGCACAAAGCCGTTGTGCATCCAATAGCGCGCCAGCGTTTGGCCACTGGCGCCTTCGCTTTGGGCAATTTCATTTTCGTGGTGCGGAAACTGCAAGTCAGCGCCGCCACCATGAATGTCAAACGACTCGCCCAGCAGCGCGCAGCTCATGGCCGAGCATTCCAGGTGCCAGCCGGGGCGTCCTGTGCCAAAAGGGCTGTCCCACTTGGCGTCGTCGGGTTCGTCGGGTTTTGCGGCCTTCCACAGCACAAAGTCAAGCGGGTCGCGTTTGCCTTGGTCGACTGCCACACGCTCGCCGGCGCGCAGCTCGTCGAGGCTTTTGCCGCTTAGGGCACCGTAGTTGGCAAATTGGCGCACGGCATACAGCATGTCGCCGCTGCCGCTGGCGTAGGCCAGGTCGCGCGATTGCAGCGTTTGCACCAGGCGTACCATGCCGGCAATGTGCTCGGTTGCGCGCGGCTCATGGGTGGGGGCTTGCACGCCCAGGGCTTGCGCGTCGGCGTTCATGGCTTCAATCATGCGCGCCGTCAGCGCGCCAATGGGCTCACCATTGGCCACTGCGCGTTGAATAATTTTGTCGTCGATGTCCGTGATGTTGCGCACGTACGTGACTTCGTAACCCAGCGCCTTAAGCCAGCGCTGCACCACATCAAACGCCACCATGGACCGCGCATGCCCCACGTGGCACAGGTCGTACACGGTCATGCCGCATACATACATGCGCACCTGCCCCGCTTGCAGCGGCACAAAGGGCTCGAGTTGCTTGGTGAGGGTGTTGTAAAGGGTAAGGGGCATGTGCAAAAACGGCCTGTGGGGCAAGTCAAGCAAGGCCAAGAGCCCGCATTCTATGCCCGCGGCATCGCTTGGGTGGCTGGGTACAATGGCACGCATGAGTTTTACCAAAGCGCTCTCCATTGCATTGCTTGGTGTTGCCGGCTTGTTTGCCAATTTGGCCTACACAGCCCCGCTTGGCATTGAGCAGGGTCAAGCCATGGCGCAGCAGGGTAAATGGGCCGACTTGCTTGAAACCGCACAAGCCGCGCTGGCGCAAACGCCCAACGACGTGCGCTGGCAATTGCTGCTGGGCGTGGCGCAAGCCCAATCGCAGCAATACAACAAGGCGTTGGCCACGTTTCAAGACATGGCCAAACGCTACCCCGAATTGCCCGAGGTGCACAACAACCTAGGCTTGGTACTGGCCGCCATGGGCAAGCCCAACGAGGCTCGCCAGTCATTTGAGCAAGCGCTGCGCGCCAACCCACAGTTTGCGTTGGTAAAAAAAAACCTCAGTTTGCTGCCAGCCTCACCGGCGGCAGCGCCCGCACCCGCTCGGGCCACGCCCTAGCACCCCAGGCCAAAGGAGCCCCGCCCATGTCGCACCCTGTTGTTGAACTGCACCTCACCGGCCACGGCACCATCGTGATCGAGCTCAACGCCGAGCAAGCGCCACAAAGCACGGCCAACTTTTTGGCCTATGTGAGCAGCGGCCATTACAACGGCACCATCTTTCACCGCATCATCAACGGCTTCATGGTGCAAGGCGGCGGCTTTGACGTTGACATGAACCAAAAGCCCACCCAGGCGCCAATTGCCAACGAAGCCAACAACGGCCTAACCAACCAGCGCTACACGCTGGCCATGGCCCGCACCCAAGACCCCCACTCGGCCACCGCGCAGTTTTTTATTAATGTGGCCGACAACGACTTTCTTAACCACACCGCCGAAACCCCCTCGGGTTGGGGCTACGCCGTGTTTGGTAAGGTGATAGAAGGAACCGACGTGGTGGATGCGATTCGGGGTGTAGCCACGGGGCGCAAGGGCTTTCACGACGATGTGCCGCTTGAGCCTGTTGTGATTGAGCGCGCCGTCCAGCGCTAAGGGCAACGCCCATGCACACGCTACACGCCCAGGCCCACTGGCGGCGTGTGGCGGTCATCTCAGACCTGCACCTTGACGTGTCGCAGCCGCACACCGCGCGCGCGTGGGTGCAAGCGCTACAGGCCAGTGCCTTTGACGCGCTGTTTGTGCTGGGCGATTTTTTTGAACTTTGGGTGGGCGACGACTCGCTGCAGCCCACGCCCACACTGAGCGCGCCAGACCGCGCAGCCACTGAATTTTGGCAGCAACAGGTGCAGCACCTGGCGCAATGGGCGGCGCGGTGCCCCGTGTACTTCATGGTGGGTAACCGCGACTTTTTGGCGCAAACGCAGCTCATGACCCACACCGGCATGAACGCCCTGCCCGACCCCACCGTGCTGTGTTGGGGGCAGCAACGCATACTGCTATCGCACGGCGACAGTTGGTGCACCACCGATACCGACTACCAACGCTTCAAAACCGAGGTGCGCAGCCCCGCCTGGCAACAACGGTTTTTGCAGCAGCCCTTGACCACGCGCTTGCAGCAGGGCCGGGCCATGCGCCAGGCCAGCCAGGCGCATCAAAGCGCGCGGTCCATGCCAGCGGACGTTGACCTTGCCACGGTTGATCTCGCCGCGCGCACCGCGCAGGCCACCTTGGTGGTACACGGGCACACCCACCGCCCCAGCCACGGGCCGCTGCCCGGTGGCTGCACCCGCGTCGTGCTTACCGACTGGGACGCACACGCCACGCCGCCGCGCGGGCACGTGCTGAGCCTAAGCCCTCAGGGCTGGCAGCGCGAACCCAGCCCCCCACCGGTGGCAGCATGAGGTGGCGCCGTCGCGCGGTGGACGCCCTGGCCTTGCTGGGCGGGGGCATGTTGCTGGTGCTGGTGGTAATCGCGCTGCAGCCACGGTTGCAGTCGGTGCTGGAGTACCGCCTGCTGCAATTGGTGGATGTGTCTCGTACGGTGGACACAGCCGATGATTTTTCGCCTGAGCAGTCGCGCGTCACGCGCTGGCTTGGGCGGCGCTACCGCGTGGCGCGCCAGCCGATGCGGGCCCTGGTGGCCGAGGCCTACGCCCTGGGCGAGCAATGGCAAATCGACCCTTTGGCCGTGCTGGCCACGGCGGCCGTGCAGTCGCGCTTTAATCCGTTGGCTGACAACGGCAGCGGCGCCGTGGGCGTGATGCTCACCCCGCCCCTAGGAGGCGACGTGCAATGGCTACCCTACGGCGGCAACAACGCGCGTTTTGACGCGGTGGCCAACTTGAGGGTGGGGGCGTTGCTGCTGCGTGACGAGTGGGCCATTGACCCCAACCTTGAAAGCGGCTTGATGCGCTACACCGCGCGCATGCGCGATGACCCACAGGCCACCACCGAGCGCATTATGGCCTTGCACCAGCGCCTGATTCGCGCGGCTGGGCGTGGCTAAGCGCTCGCGGGCAAGGGCGCAAGCGCGGGCTAAAATGCGAGGCATCGTTTTGCTGGTAGCCACGCATGTTTAGCCAAAGTCCCTCGCTTGCCCAAGCCGACCCCGCCGTTTTTGCCGCCATCGAGGCCGAGCACCAACGGCAAGAAGACCACATTGAGCTCATTGCCAGCGAAAACTACACCTCGCCTGCGGTACTCGCCGCGCAAGGCAGCCAGCTCACCAACAAATACGCCGAGGGCTACCCTGGGCGGCGCTACTACGGCGGCTGCGAACACGTAGACGTGGTGGAGCAACTGGCCATTGACCGCGCCAAGCAGTTGTTTGGCGCGGACGCCGCCAATGTGCAGCCGCACTGCGGCGCATCGGCCAATCAAGCGGTGTTTTTGGCCTTTCTCAAACCGGGCGACACCATCATGGGCCTAAGCCTGGCCGAGGGTGGCCACCTCACCCACGGCATGCCGCTTAACCTAAGCGGCAAGTGGTTTAACGTGGCCAGCTACGGGCTGGACGCCAACGAAGTGATTGATTACGACGCCATGCACGCCACGGCGCTTAAGGCCAAGCCCAAACTCATCATTGCCGGCGCCTCGGCCTACAGCCTGCATATGGACTTTGCGCGCTTTGCACAGGTGGCCAAAGAAGTAGGCGCCGTGTTTTTGGTGGACATGGCGCACTACGCCGGCTTGGTGGCCGCTGGCCTGTACCCCAACCCCGTGCCCCACGCCGACGTGGTGACCAGCACCACCCACAAAAGCCTGCGCGGGCCGCGCGGCGGCATCATCCTCATGAAAGCCGAGCACGAAAAAGCCATCAACAGTGCGGTGTTTCCGGGTTTACAGGGCGGGCCGCTGATGCACGTGATTGCCGGCAAGGCAGTCGCCTTCGGCGAGGCCTTGCAACCGGCCTTCAAGGCCTACCAGCAGCAAGTTATTGACAACGCCCAAGCCATGGCCCACACGCTTGCCCAGCGCGGCTTGCGAATTGTGAGCGGCGGTACCCAAAGCCACGTCATGTTGGTTGACCTACGCCCCATGGGCCTCACCGGCAAGCAAGCCGAGGCGGTGCTGGGCAGCGTGCACATCACGGCCAACAAAAACGCCATTCCCAACGACCCCGAAAAACCCATGGTTACCAGCGGCGTGCGCCTGGGTACACCAGCCATCACCACCCGCGGCTTTGGCGTACCCGAGGCCCAACGCACCGCCAACTTGCTGGCCGACGCGCTGGAGGCGCACGACCAACCCGAACGGCTTGCCGCCATTCGCTCGCAGGTGGCCCAACTCACCGCAGCCCACCCGGTGTATCGCGCGCGTCATGAAGTGCCCATTTTGCGGACAGCCTGACACCCAGGTTGCCGAAACCCGCACCGCCGACGACGACAGCTCAATTCGGCGGCGCCGCCGCTGCGCCGAATGCGAGCGCCGCTTTACCACCTACGAGCGCGCCGAACTTGCACTGCCCATGGTGGTCAAGCGAGACGGGCGCCGCACCGAGTTCGATCGAAAAAAACTTCAAAGCTCTCTGTACATCGCCCTGCGCAAGCGCCCCGTAGGGGTGCAGCAGATTGAGCGCGCCATTGACGACATTGAAACCCGCCTGCGCGGCAGCGGCGAGCGCGAGATTGCCGCGCAGCGCTTGGGCGAGTGGGTCATGGCCGAACTGCAACGCCTAGACAAAGTGGCCTACGTGCGCTTTGCCAGCGTGTACCGAAACTTTGAAGATGTTGACGATTTCCGCGACGCGGTTGACGCCTTGCACAAAAAAAACCGCTAACCTCCCGGCCTTTGGCGCTGCCCGGCCGGGCTTTACCTTACTTGAGGCGCTTTTGGCGCTGGGCTTGATGGCCTTGGTGGCTGGTGTGGCGCTGCCGCGTTGGCTGGGCCAACAAGCCCGGCAGCACCTGCAGCTGGCCAGCGCGTCGCTGCAACGCGCGGCGTGGCTGGCCCAACTGCACGCGGCGCAAACGCAACAACCCGTTACGTTGCAACCCTTGCCGGCCACCGCCTGCGCGGCTCAGGTGCCTTTGGCTCGCCCCGGCGAGCACCCCTGGCCCTGCGGCTGGGCGCTGATGCCGGCCGGCGCCTCGCAGCCGTGGCAGCAAGCGCGGTGGCCACGGGGTGTCAGCGTCGCGGGCAACAGGCGCGCGGCCATTACGTTTGCCCCTTCGGGTCAAACCCGTCAATGGCAAACCTTGCAGCTGCGCGCGCGCCACACCGCTGGCAGTTGGCGCGCCACCGTCTCGGTGCTGGGCCGGGTTAACCCACAACCCAACACCCCATGACCCACAAGCCTGCGCTTGGCTACGCCATGCTTGAAGCGCTGCTGGCCCTTGCCTTAGCGGCGGCTGCGGTGGGCACGTGGCATCAGGCGCAGCGCCACGCCTTGGCCGTTCAACACCAGCAAGGCCAACACCAACTGGCCGAGCGCTTGCTTGACGACTGGAGCGCTCGCTTTCGCCTGCTGGCGCCGGCCATGACCACGCGCGACTGGCAAGCGGTGCAACAAGGCCAATTGGGTGCAGACTGCCAAACCAGCACCTGTGGCCTGATCGAGTTTGCTGCATGGTGGTGGCACGACTGGCAAACCACCCAGCGCCAAGCGCTACCCACGGCGCGGGTTGACGTAAAACTCAGCCCCGCTGCGCACGGTGGCAGCCAGTGGTGCGTTACCTTAGCCCCACCCACCCGCGGCCAACCCCCTTGGGCTGCGCGCTGCTGGTATGGCTAGGCCACCCATGGCGCCCACCCGAGGCAGCGCCTTGCTTGAGGTGCTGGCGGCCACCGCGCTGGTGGGCGTGGTCATGGCGGCCATGCTGCCCAGTTTGGCACAGTTACAACGCCAAGCCCGCCGTGCCGAGCAAGCCAGCGCCCAGTGGCTGGGCCAAACCCGCGCCTTGGGCTGGATACAAAACCAAGTGCGCCACGCCCAGCGGCTGGAGCTGTCCAACAACCGCCTCACGCTGTGGCTTGCCCCCGGTGCCGTGGCCGATTGCTTTGGCGACCCGGTAAACGGCACCACGGCGTGGCGTAACACCTTTGAAGTGCGACGCAATAACCTACGCTGCAGCAGCAACCACCGCTGGGGTGCCCAACCCGCGCTTGACCACGTGGCGCGCTGGCAGCTGAAAGCCGTGGCGCAAACCAGTGAAGGCTGGCGGATACTCAGCGCCGAGGCTGCGGCCGCAGCCCCAGCGCACACGCTGCGCGCGGTGCAGGTATGCCTCATCACACAAGCCACCACCCCCTGCCAAACCGGCATCAATCAGCAATGGATGAGCCCACAGGTGCCCCACAACGCAGGCTAGCACCACCTCGGGAGCGCCAGCGCGGCGCGGCCCTGTGGCTGGTGCTGGGCTTGCTGCCTTGGTTGGCCGCCGTGGCACTGGCCGGCCTCACCGCGCAGTGGCACCAAACGCTGGGCTGGCAAGCCTGGCGCGCCCATGCCCTGGCCCAACACCAGGCCGATAACCGCCGCGCCCTGGCCCGGCGAGCACAGCGCCAAGCCCCAGCCGGTACAGGCGGCTTTACGCTGCTTGAGCTGCTGCTGGTGCTTGGGCTGGTGGCTGCCCTAAGCGGCATGCTGTGGCCGGCCGGCCAACGCTGGCTGCAGCAAGCCCGCCGGGCCGACGGGCACGCCGCGTTGCTGCTGGCGGCGCAATGGCTTGGCCAACCCTTGGCCCCGCGCACGCTGCCCGCACCCCTACAAACAAGCGCCCAAGGCCACTACCGCATTGAACTGCGCGCCGCCCCGCCCCAGTGGCAACTGCAAGCCCACCCCACCGGCAGCCAACGCAACGACCCCTGCGCTACGCTAATCTTGCGGTTTGACGGCCAGCGCCAAGCCACCGGCGGCACCCACTGCTGGTAGCGCGCAGGGCACGCAGCGGGGCGCTAACATCGGCCCATGCACACCACCCCGGCCGACACCGCTCACATGCAACACGCGCTGCAACTGGCCGCAGAGGCCATGTGGCTAAGCCAGCCCAACCCGCGCGTGGGCTGTGTACTGGTTAGCCCAAGCGGTCACGTCATTGGCAGCGGCCACACCCAAGCGGTGGGGCATGCCCACGCCGAAGTCATGGCCCTGCGCGCCGCCGCGCAGGCCGGGCACAGCACGCAAGGTGCCACCGCTTATGTCACGCTTGAACCATGCGCCCACACCGGGCGCACCGGACCCTGCGCCGACGCGCTGCTGGCCGCCGGCGTCGCACGCGTGGTGGCCGCCACCCCCGACCCCAACCCGCAGGTGGCCGGGGCCGGCCTGCAACGGTTGCGCCAAGCCGGCGTGCAGGTACACGTTGGCCTGTGCCAAGCCGACGCCGTGGCGCTCAACATTGGCTTCTTTAGCCGCATGCAGCGCCGCCGGCCTTGGTTGCGCATGAAGATGGCCACCTCGCTGGACGGCGTCAGCGCCCTGCCCAATGGGCAAAGCCAATGGATCACCAGCCCCCAGGCGCGCGCCGACGGCCACGCTTGGCGCGCGCGCGCCTGTGCCGTACTTACCGGCTACGGCACGGTGCGCGAGGACAACCCACGCCTGGACGTACGCGAAGTGACCACGCCACGCCAACCGCACGTGGTGGTGGTAGACAGCCAGTGCCAAACCGCACCCAATGCCAACATCTGGCGCCCCGAACGGCGCCGCTTTTGGGCCCACGCCGTGGCTACCCCACCCACGCCCACAGCCGGCGAGCCCACGCGCCAATCGCTGCACCTACCCCAAGCCGGTAGGGCCAAAGTTGACCTCACCGCGCTGCTGCATGCGCTGGCCGAGCACGAAGTCAACGAGGTACACGCCGAAGCGGGCCCCGCCCTTAACGCCTCGTTGCTGCGCGCCGGTTTGGTGGACGAAATCTTGCTCTACCAAGCCCCATGCTGGCTGGGCCAAGGCGCACTGGCTAGCCAGTTTGGGCCGCTACAAAGCCCAGACCAAGGCCTGGCACTGCAGTGGCTAGAAGAAGCGCGCGTCGGCCCAGACCGGCGCCTACGCGTACTCACCCCGCCAGGGGCCGCGTTTTGGCAAGGGGCAACCACAACCTGAGACAATACCGGCCATGTTTACCGGAATCATCACCGCCGTTGGCCACATTGAGCGCATCGAACCCCTGGGCAACAGCGCCAGCCATGGCGTACGGCTGCACCTTAAGGTTGAGCCCAGCTACCTAGAGGACGTGGGCCTGGGCGACAGCATCGCCATACAAGGCGCATGCATGACGGTAACCCAACGGCAGGCCACTCAGGGTGTGTTTGCCGTTGAGGTCTCGGCCGAATCGCTGGACAAAACCGCGGGGCTGGCCCAACCCGGTGCGGTTAACCTCGAAAAAGCCCTGCGCGCCCACGACCGGCTGGGCGGGCACATCGTCACGGGTCACGTTGACGGCACCGGCCACGTGCTGGCCTTTGACCCCGTGGGCGAGAGCTGGCTGTTGCGCGTGCGCGCCCCGGCCCACTTGGGGCGGTACATCGCGCGCAAAGGCTCGGTCACCGTCAATGGCGTCAGTCTTACCGTTAACGCCGTGCAAGACGACGCGCAGGGCTGCGCCTTTGATATCAACCTAATTGGCCACACCATCGCACACACCACCTTGGGCCAACTGCGCCCGGGCGATGCCGCCAACTTAGAGATCGACCTCATGGCACGCTACGCCGAGCGCATGCTGGGCGAGCTGCCGCAAGCACCCCGCGCTTCCTGAGATAATGCAGGTTTTGACGCCCTAACTGGCGTCCTCGCTCTTTGGTTTACGCATGTCCACACCCACCAGCCCCGTGCCCATCTCGTCTGTTCAAGACATTGTTGCCGACCTACGTGCCGGGCGCATGGTGGTGTTGGTTGACGAAGAAGACCGCGAAAACGAAGGCGACTTGGTGCTGGCCGCCGACCACGTCACACCCGAGGCCATCAACTTCATGGCCCGCTTTGGCCGCGGCTTAATATGCCTTACCCTCACCCAAGAGCGCTGCCAATTTTTGGGTCTCTCACCCATGGCCCGCCACAACGGCACCAGTATGGGCACCGCCTTTACGGTCAGCATTGAGGCCGCCACTGGCGTGACCACCGGGATTTCTGCGGCCGACCGCGCCCGCACCATCGCCGTGGCCGTATCCGCCCAAAGCCAGGCCACCGACTTGGTGCAGCCCGGACACGTGTTTCCGCTGCAAGCCTCTCGCGGCGGCGTGCTGATGCGCGCCGGGCACACCGAGGCCGGCTGCGACCTTGCCGCCATGGCGGGTTGCACCCCGGCGGCGGTTATCTGCGAAATCATGAACGACGACGGCACGATGGCGCGGCTGCCCGATTTGCAACGCTTTGCCGCCGCGCACGGGCTGCGCATTGGCACCATTGCCGACTTAATCGAACACCGCAGTCGCCACGAAACCCTACTTGAGCCCCTAGGCCAGCGGCCGCTGCACACCGCCCACGGCCGGTTTGAGGCCCATTTGTTTCGCGACCTACTTGGCGGCGGCGTGCACTTGGCTCTGGTGTGCGGCCAGTGGCAGGCTGAGCACGTGGTGCCGGTGCGCGTGCACGAGCCGTTGTCGCTGCTCGATGCGCTAGAGACCGGGCGCACCATGCACTCTTGGCCGCTTGACGCCAGCCTACGCCACTTGCAAACCCAAGGGCAAGGCGTGGCGGTGTTGCTTAACGCAGGCGAATCGGCGCCGCAGCTCATTGCGCAATTTGAAGGCCGCGCGCGCGCCTCACACGGCCCCGAACGCGGCGGCATGGATTTGCGCAGCTACGGCATTGGCGCGCAAATCTTGCGCCACGTGGGGGTGCAACGCATGCAATTGCTGGGTACCCCACGCCGCCTACCCAGCATGACGGGCTACGGCCTTGAAGTCTGCGGCCACCTAACCCAACCCGAGAGCCAACCATGATGCAAGGCAGCCTACCTACCCCCCCTGGGCTCAACGGCGACGGCCTGGTGATTGGCATGGCCCAAGCCCGCTTCAACGCCGACATCACCCACGCGCTGCTGCAAGCCGCGCGCACCCAGTTATTGGCCTTGGGCGTAGCGGCCGACGACATTGATGTGGTAGAGGTGCCCGGTGCACTCGAGCTGCCCCTGGCCTTACAAGCCATGGCCCGTAGCGACCGGTACGACGCTTTGATTGCCTTGGGCTGCGTGATTCGCGGCCAAACCTACCACTTTGAACTGGTGGCCAACGAGTCCGCGCGCGGCATCATGCAAGTAAGCTTGGCGCACCAGTTACCCATCGCCAACGCCGTGCTCACCACCGAAGACCTGGCCCAAGCTCAAGCACGGGTGCAAGCCAAAGGCCAAGATGCGGCCAACCTGGCGGTGGAGTTGGCCGTGCTGCTCGAAGACCTGGACTGAGCGTGAGCACCACCGGTAAAAAAGGCTCCCCCTCGGCACGCGCGCGGGCTCGAGCCTTTGCCGTGCAAGCCTTGTACCAAGCGCTGGTGGGCCAACAAAACAGCCAAGAGGCCGCGCTCTACACCTCGGGCCTGGCGGGTTTTCACAAGGCCGACGCTGAACACTTTGACGCCCTGGTAAACGGCTGCTTGACGCAGCGCGACGCGCTAGACGACGCGCTGCACCCACACCTTGACCGCCCGGTGGCCGAGGTCTCGCCCATTGAGCACGCGGTGCTGTGGATAGGCGCGTACGAGCTGACCCACATGCTTGAGGTGCCTTGCCGCGTGGTGCTTAACGAATGCATTGAGCTGGCCAAAGCGTTTGGGGGCACCGACGGCCACCGCTTTATCAACGGCGTACTTCACCCCCTGGCGCAAACCCTAAGGCCGCTGGAGATGGCCGCGTGAGCTTAAGCGAAGCAGGCACCCCACCCAACGCCTGGCGATTGGCCCCGCGCAACGCCGGCATCGACCCGTTTTACGTGATGGAAGTCGGCAAAGCCGCCGACCAACTGGCCAACCAATTGGCCGTGCAACCCGGCGCCCACCACCGGCGCGTGGTGCGGCTAAACATCGGCGAGCCCGACCACGGCGCTGCCCCGGCGGTGCGGCAAGCCGCCGCGCAAGCGCTGCAAGACGGCGCGCTGCCCTACACCGCCGCCCTGGGCCTGCCCGAGTTGCGTCAACGCATCGCCCACTGGTACACCCAGCACCACGGCATCACCATCTCACCCTCACGCGTGGTGGTCACGGCCGGGGCGTCGGCCGCGTTGCAACTGGCGTGTCTGGCGCTGGTGGGCCAAGACGACGAGGTGCTGATACCCGACCCCAGCTACCCTTGCAACCGCAACTTTGTGCACGCCGTGGGCGGGCAAGCGGTGGCGCTGGACTGCCCGCCTGAGCAACGCTACCAACCCACCGCCGAGCAAGTGGCCCAGGCCTGGGGGGCGCGTACCCGCGCCCTGCTGCTGGCCTCACCCTCCAACCCCACCGGCACCTCGCTCAACTGGGACGAACTCGAACGCCTGGCGCAGGTGGTGCGGCAGCGCCACGGCCTGCTGCTGGCCGACGAAATTTATACCGGCCTGAGCTTTGACCCGGCCTACGGCCGCACCGCGTTGGGCCTGGCGCCCGAGTTGGCCGAGCACGTTGTCAGCGTCAACAGCTTTTCCAAATACTTTGGCATGACCGGCTGGCGCCTGGGCTGGTTGGTGCTGCCCGAGCGGCTGGTGCCTGCGGTAGAAAAGCTCGCGCAAAACCTCTACATCTGCCCCAGCACGCTCAGCCAACGCGCCGCGCTGGCTTGCTTTGAGCCCAGCAGCCTAGCGTGGTACGAACAACGCCGCCTTGACCTGCAGCAACGCCGCGACGCGGTGCTGCCACGCCTGCAAGCGGTGGGGCTTGAGGTGCCCGTGGCGCCTGATGGCGCGTTTTACATCTGGGCCAACTGCCGCAGCTTGTGCCAACGCCTGGGCATTGCCCAAACGGCCGAAGCGGGCAGTTGGGCGTTGGCCTTTGCCCTGCTCGAGCGCGCCCAGGTGGCGCTGGCTCCTGGCCGCGATTTTGGTCAACGCCACACCCATCACTTTGTGCGACTGTCCCTAGCCAGCAGCATGGACGACTGGCAAGAAGCCCTGTTGCGTTTGGAATCGCTGGCATGAGCCGGTTGCATCATTGGCCGATTCGCATTTACTGGGAAGACACCGACGCCGGTGGTGTGGTTTTTTTTGCCAACTACGTTAAATTTTTTGAACGGGCCCGCACCGAATGGCTGCGCGCGCTGGGCTTTTCTCAAGCCCAACTCAAGCACACGCACGGCGGCATGTTCGTCGTGCGCGACATGCACGTGCGTTACCATACACCGGCCCAACTCGATGACGCTCTCAGCGTTACCACCACCGTTACACGCGTGGGTGGCGCCAGCGTCAAGCTACACCAAAGCCTAAGCCACGCCCAAAGCGCAACGGCGCTGTGCGACAGCACGTTGCGTCTGGGCTGGGTTAACGCGCAACGCGTGCAGGCCACGCGCATGCCACGCATTCTTATGGAGGCCCTCAACACATGAACCAAGATTTGTCCATCGTCCACTTGCTGCTCAACGCCAGCACGGTTGTTCAAGCAGTGGTGGTGCTGCTGCTTGGCTTGTCGGTGGCAAGCTGGGCCGTCATCATTGGCAAAGGCTTGTCGCTGCGCAAAATTCAAGCCGACAACACGCGCTTTGAATCCAGCTTTTGGTCAGGTGCCAGCCTCAACGACTTATACGCCCACGCCCTGCAACAAGGCAGTCAAGCAGGCCCCATGGAGCGTACCTTTGCTGCCGGTATGCGTGAATACGCCAAGCTGCGCGAGCGTCGCATTCACGAAATCAGCACCCTACTCGAAGGCGCCCAGCGTGCCATGCGTGCCAGCGCGCAACGCGAAATGGACGCCATGGAATCCAAGCTCTCGTTTTTGGGCTCGGTGGCGTCGGTTGCACCCTACATCGGCCTGTTTGGTACGGTGTGGGGCATCATGCACGCCTTCACCGGGCTGGCGTCGTTGCAGCAAGTCACGCTGGCTACCGTGGCTCCCGGCATTGCCGAGGCACTGGTGGCCACGGCCATCGGCTTATTTGCCGCCATTCCCGCGGTGCTGGGGTACAACCGCTTCTCTACCGTGGTTGACCGCATTGGCAGCCACACCGACACGTTCATGGAAGAGTTCTCGAACATTCTGCAACGTAACCTCAGCAACAAACCCGCCAAGGCCTAGCCCGCGCCATGCCCGCTCTAGCCACCCGCCGCAGCAGCCGCCGCACCATCAACGAAATCAACATGGTGCCCTTTATCGACGTGATGCTGGTTTTGCTCATCATCTTTATGGTTACCGCGCCGCTGATTACCCCCAGCCTCATCAACCTGCCCAACGTGGGCAAGGCGCCGCGCCAACCCGATCACGTCATCACCGTTGAGGTGGCCAAAGACGGCAAACTCTTGGTGCGTGATGGACGTTGGTCAGGCGCCGTGTCAAAACAAACGCTGGCCAATACCGTGCTTGAGCGGCGCACCGCCTACCGGCAAAAAGACACCTCGGGCAAAGAGCCCGCCGCGCTGGCCGTGGTGATTGCCGCTGACCGGCGCACCCCTTACGACGACGTGGTGCAAACCATGGACGCCCTGCGCCAAGCTGGGGTTGACCGAGTTGGGTTGTCGGTTAGTACCAAGCGCTGACTGCCCTCATGACCCGCCTGCCCCAACCTCGCGTTGTGCTGCCTCCCAGCGACGCCATGCGCTGGGGCCCGAGCTTAGGCGGTGCGCTGGTGATGCACTTGCTGCTGGCTCTGGCACTTAGCGCGGGCGTGAACTGGAGCCGCAGCGCCGACCCCCTAACCTACGACGTTGAGCTGTGGTCTGCCACCCCGCGCTCTGCACCACCGCCAACGCCACCCAAACCGGCTCCCAAGCCCAAGCCTGAGCCTCGGCCTGAGCCCAAGCCCGAACCTGCGCCCCCGCCACCGGCCAAGCCCGCGCCCCCCCCGCCGCCGCCCCAAGCCGCGGCCAAGGTAACCGAGCAAGACATTGCGGCCCAACGCGCCAAAGCGCAGCGCGAAAAAGAGGCCGAATTGGCGGCACAAAAACGCCGCGCGGCAGAAAAAAAGCGCCTCGAAGAAGAACAAGCCAAGCGCGAGCGAGCCGAGGCTGAGCGAAAAAAGCGCCTAGCCGAAGCTGAAGCCGAACGCCAAAAACGCCAAGCCGAGGCGTTGGCCAAAAAGAAGGCCGAAGAAGCCGCCCGCGCCGAACAACAAGCGGCACTGGCCAAACAACTGCGGCAAGAGCAAATGGCCCGGCTCTCCAGCCTGGCCGGACAAGCCGGCGCCGAGGCCCAAGCCCAGCAGGCCAGCGGCCCCTCACCCTCGTACGCTGGCAAGGTGGTGGCGGCGGTACGCCCCAACATCATTTTTGGCGAACAACTCAGCACAAACCCCGAAGCCGTGGTTAAACTCCGCACCAGCCCAACCGGGAACATTCTGGGAAGGGAGTTAATCGAAAGCAGCGGTGTCCCCGCATGGGACGACGCGGTGTTGCGCGCCATCGACCGCACGCAGCGCATGCCCTTGGACGAGGACGGCAGGGTGCCCTCGCCCATGGTGATTGTGTTTAGGCCACGCGACTGAACCCCACACGCCTGTCGCTGTCCGTCTTTTTGTTTCAAAGGCTTCTTACGATGAATACACCATGCCCAACGCCAAGCTGGCGTTACGCTGCGGGGGCGGTTTGCCTGCTTGTGGCCAGCATGGGCGCGCACGCCCAATCGGCCCCGGCCCCGGCCACCCAAGCTGCGCAAGGGGCGCAAGGGGCGCAAAGCAAGGCGCCAGGCAACAAGCCCGCACCTGGGGCCAAACCGCCCGCAGGGGGCAAGCGCTTTGGCGCACCCGCGGCAGTCACCGTGGCCACCGTGGCCCTACAAGACGTGCCCGTGAGCCTGCAGGCGATTGGCTCGGTGGTGGCGCTTAACCAGGTTTCTCTGCGCGCCGAGGTTACCGCCCGCGTGCAACGCGTGGTGGTACAAGAGGGCCAGCGCGTCGCTGCCGGTACGTTGTTGTTTGAGCTAGACGACAGCCGCGTACGCGCCGACCTCGACCGGCTACAAGCCCAACTCAACCGCTCGCAAGCCACGCTCGATGACCTACAACGTCAGCTTGCCCGGTCACAAGAGTTGCGTGCCAAAAACTTCATCGCCGCCAGTGCCACCGAAACCGTGGCTGCCCAAGTTAAGGCACAAGCGGCGCAGGTTAACGCCGACCAAGCCGCCGTGCAAAGCCAAACGCTGCTGCTCACCAACTACCGCATCCGTGCGCCCTTTGCCGGCACCGTGGGCGCGGTCAGCGTCAGCCCCGGCGCGTTGGTCTCCACCGGCAGCTCAGGCACGGCCCTCGCCAGCCTCGTGCAAACCCACCCCATTGCCATTCAATTCAAGCTACCCGAGCGCGAACTGGGCATGATTACCCGCGCTGGCCTGGGCTCACCCGTAAGCGCCAAGCCGCCGTTTGGCCCGCAGTCCAACCAAGCCATTCAAGGCCAGCTGCGCTTTATTGACAACAACGTGGACACCACCAGCGGCACCATCACCGTTAAAGCCGAGCTGCCCAACCAGCCACAAACGCTGTGGCCTGGGCAGTTGGTGCCGGTTACCCTAGACGCCGGTACGCTGCGCCAAGTGGCCGTGGTCAACCAAGCGGCCTTGCTGCTGGGCGGCAAGCAACCCGCGGTGTACGTGGTGCGCCAAGGCAAAGCCCAACGCCAAGCGGTACAGGTGCTGCGCTCGCTAGGCGAGCAAGTGGCACTCAAAGGGCTGGCCAACGGCGATCAAGTGGTGCTGCAAGGCCGCGACAATGTTCGCCCCGGAGGCAACGTGCGCGTGGTGCCCAACGTAACCGCTGCGGAGTAAACCATGCGCTGGACCGAAATTTTTATCCGCCGTCCGGTGATGACGGTGCTGCTCAACGTGGCCATGCTTGCCGTGGGCTGGGCCGCGTTACAGCAAATTCCGGTGGCTGCGCTGCCGCGCTACGACCTGCCCACCATCAACGTATCGGCCAACCTCAATGGGGCCAGCCCCGAAACCATGGCCCAGTCGGTGGCGCTGCCACTTGAAAAAGAGTTCTCGCGCATTGCCGGCATACGCGCCATTACTTCCACCAGCTCGCGCGGGCGTACCTCGGTGACCCTTGAATTTGAGCCCAGCCGCAACCTTGACGCCGCCGCCGGCGACGTGCAAGCCGCGCTGCTGGCTACGCAGCGGCGCCTGCCCACCGAAATGACCGACCTGCCGGCCTACCGCAAGGTTAACCCCGCCGATGCACCCATTTTGATTTTGGCGCTCAGCTCAGACACCATGAGCCTGACCGACGTGTCGAACTTTGCCGAAAACCTGGTCTCGCCCGCGCTGTCCACCATCGATGGGGTAGCCCAAGTGAGTGTGTGGGGTGCCAAACGCTACGCCGTGCGCGTGCGCGCCAAACCCGACGAGCTGGCGCTACGCCAGCTAACTCTTGAAGACATCGCCACTGCGTTGCGCCAAACCAACTCCAACGCTGCCATGGGCTTGGTTAAGGGCGAGCAGCAATCGCTCATTATTCAGGCCAATACCCAGCTCAAATCGGCTGCCGAATTTCGCGACATGATCGTCTCGGTACGCGGTGGCTCGCCGGTGTACCTGCGCGACGTCGCCGACATCACCGACGGCGTGGAAGACGAAGACCGGTTAAGTCGTTTTCAAGGCACCCCTTCCATCATTTTGGGCCTTTACCGCCAGCCCGACGCCAACACCGTGGCGGTGATTGACGGCGTAAGCCAAGCCATACCGCAGCTGCGCGAGCAACTGCCCAAGGGCCTAGAGCTCAACAGCCTAAGCGACCGCAGCACCTCGATTCGCGAGGCGCTGCACGACGTGTACTTTACCCTGGCACTCACCATCGCCTTGGTCATTACCACCATCTTTTTGTTTTTGCGCCGCGCCACGGCCACGCTGATTCCCACGCTGTCCATTCCGGTCTCACTCATTGGCGCCATGACGCTGCTCTACACCTTTGACGGCAGCCTGAACAACGTCTCCATGCTTGGGCTTACCTTGGCCGTGGGGCTGGTGGTGGACGACGCCATTGTGATGCTCGAGAACATCGTGCGCCACATGGAAGCCGGCATGCGCCCCTTTGATGCGGCGCTACGCGGCGCGCGCGAGGTGGCCTTTACCATCATCTCCATCTCTATCTCACTGGTGGCGGTGCTGATACCGATTTTCTTTATGCCCGGCACCTTGGGCCGGTTGTTTCACGAGTTTGCCATCATCGTTGGCCTGTCCATCTTGGTCTCGGCCGTGGTCTCGTTAACGCTGGTGCCCATGTTGTGCAGCCGCTTTTTGCGCCACGAAGAGCCCGACGCCAAGCCCACCTTAGCGCTGCGCCTAACGGGTTGGTTTGACTGGCTGTTTCGCGGCATGCTCAACGGCTACACGCGCGCCCTCGACTGGTCGTTGGGCCACCGCGCCGTGATGCTGCTGCTTACGGCCAGCACCTTTGGCTTGACCGCGTGGTTGTTTGTCTCCATGCCCAAGGGCTACTTTCCCGAAGAAGACATCGGCCAAGTGATGGCCAGCGTGGTTGGTGCGCAAGACGTGGCCCCGGCCACCATGCAGCGCCAACTCGATGCGGTGGCCGCGCGGGTGCAACAAATACCAGCGGTCGACTCCATGGCGGCGGCTGTTTTTGGCGGCAACTTTGGGCGTATGTTCATCTCGCTTAAGCCACGCGCCGAGCGCGGCGACATGAAGCAAGTGCTGGGCGAACTGCGCAAAGCCTCGGGCGGCGTGGCGGGCGTGCGGGTGTTTTTTACCCCGCTGCAAAACCTGCGCGTCGGTGGCCGCTTTAGCCGCGCACGCTACCAGTACACGCTGCAAAGCGTCAGCGGCGGCACGCTAGAGCAATGGGCCAACCGCGTGCAAGAGCGCATGCGCGGCGACGCACGCTTTACCGACATCAACTCAGACGCTGAAAACAACGCCTTACAAGCCGAGCTCATCATTGACCGCCAGCGCATGCAGCTCATGGGCGTAGACGCCCAGTCGCTGCGCAGCCTGCTTTACAGCGCCTACGGTGAGCGCCAAGTCGCCAGCATCTACAGCGACGAGGGCACTTGGTCGGTCATCTTGGGCATCGACGATCGCGCGGGTCAGTCTGAACAAAACGTGCTCGACTTGGTGGTGCGCACCCGCAGTGGTGAGCTGGTGCCCTTGTCCAGCTTTGCTGGCATCAAGCGATCGCTGGGGCCAACCAGCATCAACCACCAAGGGCAACTGCAAGCCATTACCATCAGTTTTAACCTTGCCCCTGGGGTGGCCTTGGGTGATGCCACCCGCGCCCTAGACCAAATGGTAAAAAGCATTGACATGCCGGCCACCATCATCACCAGCTACGGCGGTGACGCCGCGGTATTTCAAGACTCACAGGCAAGCCAAATTTGGCTGCTGGTGGCTGCGGTGGTGGTGATCTACATCTTGCTGGGCATGCTCTACGAGAGCTACATCCACCCCATTACCATTCTGGCGGGCTTGCCCTCGGCCATGGTGGGTGGATTGCTTACGCTGCAGCTGTTTGGCAAAGACCTCACCATCATCGCCGTCATCGGCTTGCTCATGCTCATTGGCATCGTAAAGAAAAACGCCATCTTGATGATTGACTTTGCCCTAGACGCCCAACGCCACCAGGGCCTATCGCCCACCGAGGCCATTCGACAAGCGTGCGTGCTGCGTTTTCGTCCCATCATGATGACCACACTGACGGCCGCATTTGGCGCGCTGCCTATTGCCATGGCCTTCGGCGCGGGCGCCGAGCTGCGCCAGCCGCTTGGCCTGGCGGTGGTGGGCGGCTTGGTGTTGTCTCAGGCCGTGACGCTGTTTATTACGCCCGTCATTTACGTGCTGCTTGACCGCTTTGCCGGCAAAGGCCCCGTGCTTGATGCCGAGCAAAGTGCCGCAGCAACCACCCCGGCACTGGGCACAGGGGCAGCCTCCCAGTCGCAAGTGGCCGCGCGATCGGCTAACCCGTACTAGCCTAATACACCACGGTGGCGCAGGCATTGGCCGCCTGCGCCGCCCAGCGCCGCAGCGCTTCATCGGTGGGGTAAAAGTGCGCGCGTTCGTCCAGTTGCAGGTCGCATGCCGCGCCGCCGCGCGTTAAGTGCAACTGCACGCCCAAGCCACGCACCAACTCGCCCTCATCGCTGGGTTCGCGCTGCGGCGGAAACTCGCGCACCAGCTCGGCCACATCTGGCATGTGGCCATTCACTTCAACGCGCAAATACTTACCAAACCGGCAACGCGCCTGCGGCAAGCTCCACAGCGCTTGCGCCCGCACACGCAACTGGCCGCCGCCGCGGTCGCTTTGGGCCGTGGCTTGCAGCACCACCCACTCGTCTTCGCGCAGCCATTGGCGGCGGCTAAGCCACAAGTCCTCGCCCAGCATCACCTCCACGCTGGCGCTGTTGTCTTCAATGGCCAACACCACCATGCGCCCACGCGCGGTGGTGATGGGGCGCACGTCACTCACCAGCCCCACCACCAGCACCGGGTCGCGCGTCTGGCCCAGCGCCGCCAATTCGGTGGGCGCCAACGCACGCGCCTCGACGGCGTGTTCGTCAAACAAATGCCCCGACATAAAAAAGCCCAACGCGGTCTTTTCATGCATCAATCGCTCGCGTACGCCCCACGGCATGGCGGCCACCAAGTCGGGCTCTTGGGTGCTGGCGCCGTGCATGTTCTCACCCATGTCAAACAAACCCACTTGGTGCACATTGGCCGCCTGCGCCGCAGCGTACTCCATGGCGCGCTCTACCGAGGCAAGCAAACTGGCGCGGTTGCGCTCTAGGCTGTCGAGTGCGCCGGCTTTAATTAGCGCCTCAAACGTGCGGCGGTTGATGCGCTGCGCATCGACCCGATTGACCAAGTCAAACACACTGACAAACGGGCCGCCGGCTTCGCGCGCCGCAACCAACGCCTCAACCGCTTGTTCACCCGTGCCCTTGATGGCACCCAGCCCATAGCGCACCGTGGTGGCGTCAACCGGCTCAAACCGGTAGCGCCCGCGGTTAACGTCGGGCAACTCAAAGCTCACCCCCATGGCCTTGGCGTCGGCCACCAGTTGGCGCAGTTTGTCGGTGTCGTCAATTTCCACCGTCATGTTGGCCGCATAAAACACCGCGGGGTGGTGCACCTTAAGCCACGCGGTGTGATACGCCAGCAGCGAATACGCCGCAGCATGCGATTTGTTAAAGCCGTAACCGGCAAAGCTCTCCATGAGGTCAAACACCTCGCCGGCCACCTTGGCGTCTATGCCTTTTTGCTCGGCGCCTTGCAAAAACACATCACGCTGCTTGGCCATTTCTTCGGGCTTTTTCTTGCCCATGGCGCGGCGCAACATGTCCGCGCCACCCAACGAGTAGCCCGCCATCACTTGCGCCACCTGCATCACCTGCTCTTGGTACACCATGATGCCAAAGGTTTCGGACAAAATCGGCTCGAGCGAGGGGTGCGGATACGCCACCGTTTCGCGCCCGTGTTTGCGCGCGATGTAGGTGGGAATCAACTCCATGGGGCCGGGACGAAACAGCGCGTTGAGCGCAATCAAATCTTCAAGTCGCTGTGGTTTGGCGTCGCGCAGCATACCCTGCATGCCACGGCTTTCAAACTGAAACACCGCCTCGGTTTGGCCGCGCCCAAACAAGGCGTACACCTTGGCGTCGTCCAGCGGCACGTCGTCAAACGAAAAATCGGCCAGTGACGGATGCGAGGCCCGCAAAAACTGGGCGGCAATCTCCAAAATGGTCAGCGTGGCCAAGCCCAAAAAGTCAAACTTCACCAGCCCGGCGGCCTCGACGTCGTCTTTGTCAAACTGGCTTACCGCCGCCTGGCTGCCGGGCTGCTGGTACAACGGACAAAAGTCGGTGAGCTTACCCGGCGCAATCAACACCCCACCGGCGTGCATGCCCACGTTACGCGTAACGCCTTCGAGCTTTTGCGCCATGCTCAGCAACTCGCTCACCTCTTCTTCGCGGGCGGCGCGCTCGGCCAGCGCGGGCTCGTCGCGCAGCGCGTCGGCAATGGTGATGTGCTGTCCGGGCTTGTTGGGAATCAGCTTGGCCACGCCGTCGCAAAAGGTGTACGACATGTCGAGCACCCGCCCCACATCACGCACCGCCGCGCGCGCGGCCATGGTGCCAAAGGTGGCAATTTGGCTCACCGCATCGCGCCCGTAACGGTTTTTTACGTAGTCAATCACCCGGTCACGGTTGGCCTGGCAAAAGTCAATATCAAAATCGGGCATGGAAACCCGCTCGGGATTTAAAAATCGCTCAAACAGCAAGTTGTAACGCAGCGGGTCAAGGTCGGTAATGCGCAGCGCATAGGCCACCAGCGACCCGGCTCCCGACCCACGCCCTGGGCCCACCGGGCAGCCGTGGCCGCGCGCCCAATTGACAAAATCGCCCACAATCAAAAAGTAACCGGCAAAGCCCATGGCGTCGATGGTGTCGATTTCAAACGCCAGCCGGCTCTCGTACGCCGCGCGCTGGGCCTCGCGCGCGGCTTCGTCCGCAAACAGCTGCGCCAGCCGCTGCGCCAAGCCGGCAAACGCCACCTCACGCAAATGCTCGCCCACGGGCATGGGCTTGCCATCGCGCTCGGGGGTGGGAAAACGCGGCAGCTGCGGCTGGCCCAAGGTAAGCGTTAGGCTGCAACGCGCGGCCAAATGCACCGCGTTGGCCACGGCGCTGGGCAAGTCGGCAAAGCGCGCCACCATGTCTTGCGCCGACACCAGGTACTGCTCGCGCGTAAAGCGCCGCACCCGGCGCCGGTTGCCCAGCATGTCACCCTCGGCAATGCACACCCGCGCCTCGTGGCTGTCGTAGTCGTCGGCATGCACAAACTGCACCGGGTGCGTGGCCACCAGCGGCAGCCCCAAGCGCGCGGCCAACTGCGCGGTGGCTTGCACGTGTGGCTCGTCTTGCGCACGCCCGGCACGCTGCACCTCAAGGTAAAAGCGGTGCGCAAACACCCGCGCCATGTCCGTGGCCAGCTGCGAGGCGCGCGCCTCGTCACCGCCCAGCAAAGCCGCGCCAACGGGCCCGGCCTGCGCGCCACAAAGCAACACCAGCCCCTCGTGGTGGGCGCACAAATCGGCCCAGTCAAGGGTTGGCTGGTCGCGGCCCTCGTGGCCCGTCCACATCTTGGAGAGCAACAGGCATAAGCCGTGGTAACCGGTGGTGTTTTGCGCCAGCAGCAACACCCGTGGCAGCGGCTGCTGGGCCTGCCCTGGGGCGTTGCGCTCGGCCTGTCCAGCAAGGCCGGTCAGCATCACCTCAACGCCCAAAATCGGCTTGACGCCGGCTTGCCGCGCCGCACTGTAAAACTTGATTGCCCCAAACATGTTGTTCAGGTCGGTGAGCGCCAGCGCCGGCTGCCCGTTGGCCGCAGCCGCTTGTATCAGGGGGTCGATACGGGCGGTGCCATCGACCACCGAGTAGTCGCTGTGAACACGCAAATGAACAAACATGTCGCCGATTTTAGGGGACGCCTCTAGCCCACCGACCACCCGGCCGCAAGCGCCGCTACCCGCTGCCCCAGCGCCTCGGCGGTGGCCAAATCGCCCTCGGGAATGTCCCCCGCCGGGCTGGTTGCCGGCACCTGCGCCATGGCGCCCAGGTACGACCCCAAGCGGTTAAGCCGCCCATCGTTGGCCACCACCTGCCCCACCCACACCATGCCCAGTTGCATCGCCAACGTGACAAAATACTGCAACGTACTGAGCTTGTCGCCACTGGGGTGGGACGAGATCGTAAACCCTGCAGCCAGCTTGTTGTGCCACTGCCCCGAGACCCACCGTTTGGAGCAATGATCGGCGAACTTTTTAAACTGCCACGCCGCCATGCCCATGTATGTGGGCGCCCCAAAAATCACCGCCGGGGCCGCATCCAGCGCCGCCCACTGCGCCGGGGTCAGGTCACCCTCGTCGTCAATGGCCACCAGCGTGGCCGCCGCTGCCTTGGCCACATGCTCGGCCACCCGTTGGGTGTGGCCGTAACCCGAATAAAACACCACCGCAATCTGCGTCATCGTTGCTCCTTTTGACCCTTACCACACCAACCCGCGCCATCAACCCACAATATACCGTCGCCCCGCCGAGGCCCTTGTCCATATACCCAATACGCCATGGCCGCACGGTTACAATAGACACCTTTTGCCATAAAGCTTGCGACTTTGGCACCGCACCAGGAGTTTTATGCGATGCAAGGCTTGCACCTCACTGCCGACCTGTACGGTTGCCAGGCACCCGAGGACTTACTGACCGACGCCACGCTGCTGGCCCAGACCTGCCGCACACTCACCGAGGACGCCGGACTGACCGTGGTGGCCGACCGTTGGCACACCTTTGACGATTACCAAGGCCAACCCGGCGGCGTGACCGGCATGATTTTGCTGGCCGAATCGCACTTGGCCCTGCACACCTGGCCCGAGCGCCAAGGCGTCACGCTTGACGTGTACGTATGCAACTTTACCTGCGACAACTCGGCCAAAGCCGAGCAACTCATTCAAAGTTTAGAAAAAGCCTTTGCCCCCACCGACATCCAGCGCGAACGCCTACAACGCGGCGACGAAAACGGCCCCAGCTCGCGCGAATGGATTACCGAAGAGCTCAACCCCCACAGCCGCTACGGCTTTGCCTTTACCAAGCGCTTGCTTGATACGCAAACCCCGTACCAGCACCTGCAACTGTTTGACTCGCCCATGCTGGGGCGCACCATGCGGCTTGACGGCCACCTCATGACGGCCGAGCGCGAAGAATTTTTTTACCACGAAGCCATGGCCCACCCCGCGGCGGTGGCGCACCCGCAGCCGCAACGCGCGCTCATTATTGGCGGCGGCGACGGTGGCCTGGCCGAAGAGCTGCTTAAGCACCCCAGCGTGCAAAACGTGGTGCTGGCCGAGCTGGACGAAGCGGTGGTTGATGCCTCGCGCCAACACCTGCAACGCATTCACCAAGGTGCCCTTAACGACCCACGGGTGGACGTGCGCATCATGGATGGCGCGGCCTTTATCGACGCCACCGACGAGCGCTTTGACTTGGTGTTGCTTGACCTTACCGACCCCGAAACGCCGGCTGGGGCCTTGTATACCCAAGCATTTTTTGAACGATGCAAGCGCGTACTTACGCCACAAGGTGCGCTGGTGCTGCATTTGGGTGCGCCGTTTTACGAAGCTGACCAAGTTACCGAGCTGGCCACCGCGCTACGTGCCACGTACCGGCACACCGCGTTTTATGGCCTGCACATTCCGCTGTACGGTGCCTACTGGGCGCTGGCCGTCGTCTCTGACGGACTAGACCCCACCACGCTCACCCCCGCCGAGGTACAACAACGGCTTGAGCAGCGCGGCATTGGGCAACTGCAGTATTACAACAGCGCCATTCACGGCGCCTTGTTTGCCCTGCCCACTTACTACGCCAACTTGGTGCAGCCAGCCTAACGCGCCCACCATGAGCCCCAGCGCACCCGGTTTGCTCAACCTTGCCGCGTACCACTTTGCGCCCATTGCCCACCCCGCCCCGGTGGCCGCCGCGCTGCGTACCCAAGCCCAGGCACTGGGCATTAAGGGCACCGTATTGGTTACCCCCGAAGGGCTGAACGCCTTTTGGGCTGCCCCCGAGACCGAGGCCCAAGCCATGCTGCAAGCGCTGCGCAACGTACCCGGCTTTGCGGCGCTTAAGGCCAAAGCCAGCTGGTCGGCGGCGTGCCCATTTAAGCGGCTAAAAGTTAAGGTTAAGCGCGAAATGATTCGTATGAACCACCCGGCCATTCAGCCCGGCCAGGGCCGGGCGCCCAGCGTGGACGCGCCCACGCTGCAACGCTGGTTAGACCAAGGCCACGACGACCAAGGCCGCCCCGTGCGCATGCTGGACACCCGCAACGCCTTTGAAGTGGCGCACGGCCAGTTTGCCGGCGCCACCCACTGGAGTTTGGGGCAATTTACCGAGTTTCCGCAAGCCGCCCAGCAACACGGCCACGAACTGACGCCCTACACCGTGGTGAGCTACTGCACCGGCGGCATACGCTGCGAAAAAGCCGCCCTCTACATGCACACGCTGGGCTTAACCAACGTGTGGCAGCTCGAAGGCGGCATACTTGAGTACCTAGAGCGCACCAATGGCAAACACTGGCAGGGCAATTGCTTCGTGTTTGACGAGCGCGAGGCGCTTAACGC
>JAYPEA010000017.1:0-29083 GCA_038125525.1 Burkholderiaceae bacterium
AGTAGCGTCGACCCTTTGCGTACGATTCGGCCTTTGGGTATGTCGTTGACCCGTCTGAGTTCGGCGTCGCTCATGCCCACCGTGCGCGCAATGCGCGACGTGTTCATGTTGCGTGGCGTGACATACACCGTCCAACTGGCCAGAGGCCCTGTGTAGTCGGCCAAATTGTTGCTGTACAAAACCGAGTTTTCCCAAGGCAGTAGGATTTTGGGCATGCCCGCCGAGAGAATCACAGGGTGCTTGATGGACGGATTTAACGCACGGAAATCATCCTCCGAAACGCGTGCCAAGTCGGCAACTAGGGCTACATCAATGTCTGCCTCAACCGTGACCACATCGAAGTAGGGGTGGTCAGGAATGACTGGTAACGCCACCTGAAAGCGTTTGGGGTCTTTGATGATGTTGGCAAACGCGAGCAATTTCGGCACGTAGTTGCGCGTCTCGCGGGGCATACGCAGGGCCTCATACGTTTGAGGCTTGCGCAGACGGGCGTTGCGTTTGAGGGCGCGGCGCACATTGCCCTCGCCCCAGTTGTAGCTGGCTAGGGCCAAATGCCAGTCTTTAAACTCGGCGTGCAGTTGTTCAAGGTAATCAAGCGCCGCGCGGGTTGAGGCCATCACGTCGCGTCGCTCGTCGAAAAAATGATTCTGGTTGAGGTCGAAGTGTCGCCCCGTGGCGGGCATGAATTGCCACATGCCCATGGCGCGAGCGCGCGACTCGGCCTGAGGGTTGAACGCACTTTCAATAAACGGCAACAGTGCCAACTCCATTGGCAGTCCGCGGCGCTCAACCTCTTCAACAATATAAAAGAGGTACATCTCGGCACGCGTGGTCATGCGGTCCATGTAGTCTGGCCGTGATGCGTACCATACCTCGTGGGTGCGGACCAATTTGGACTCAAGTGCAGGCATGGACAGGCCGTTGCGTATTCTGTCCCACAAATCGGGCACGGCTTCCTCGGCAACCGACGAGGGTGCCTCGGCTACCTCAACCGAGACCGGTTGCGCGCTGACTAAGTCTTTGAGCTCGCCCGCTGGTGCCGCGGGTTGGCCAGTTGTCGTATCACGGGTGATGGCAGGGGAGCCGGCAGGGGAGGCAGTTGGGCTGCCCACCGCGCGCACCGGCGAAGGCGCTTGCACCATGGTTTGGCAGCCTGAAAGTGCCAGCATCAACAACGCCGCCAACCATGCCGTACGGGAGTATCGGTGGGATGTCATGCTTGATTTTTCCATTCGCGTAGCACCGCCAGGCATTCGGTGGCGTGGGCCACGGGGTGTCCGGCGCGCGCCGATGCAGCTTGTTGCACCGCGCGGTGTTCAGTCCGCATAAAGGGGTTGATCTGCAATTCGAGTCCGATCTGGCTGGGAAGGGTGGGAAGGTTGGCCGCGCGAAGCGTGGCGACCTGTTCAGCGCGTTGCTGCAGTGCTTGGTTGTGTGGCTCAACGCCCAAGGCAAAGCGCACGTTGCTTTGGGTGTATTCGTGGGCACAGCACACCAGGGTTTGGTCGGGCAACGCCGCCAGTTGCTGCAAGGCACGCTGCATATCGGCTGCGGTGCCTTCAAACAAGCGGCCGCAGCCTGCCGAGAACAGTGTATCGCCGCAAAACAGCACGGGCGCTTGATACCCAGGTGGCGTGCCCACGTAGGCCACATGGCCGGCGGTGTGGGCGGCCACATCCAGAACGCGCCAATCCGTCTCAAGTGCGGTGACGGTCTGCCCGGGCTGCACCGGCTGATACAAAAAACTGAAGTGCTTGGCCTCGCGGCTGGGCGCGTAAACTTTGGCCTCCGGCGTAGCGGCAAGCAACTCGCTTACGCCGCCAATGTGGTCGCCGTGGTGATGGGTGATGAGTATGCAATCTAGGGTTAGGCTGAGCGCATGTAGGGTTTGCAGCACGGGCTGCGCCTGCCCGGGGTCAACCACGATGGCCCTTCGTCCATCGTGCAGCAGCCAGATATAGTTGTCGGTAAACGCAGGAATGGGCAACAAAGTCATGGCAACGCGAATTATAGGTAGGGATGGTTGGTGGCACTCTCCTGCGGCGCAAACCTTGTTGGGTTGGGAGCAACGCGCCCTAGACCAGGTGGTCTCGGACGTCTTTGGCTACCACGCGGTGCAGCTGGGCTTGCCTGCGCTTGAGGCCTTGCGCGAAAACCGCATGCCGCACCGCTGGCGTTTTGGTTTGGGTGTCGAGCCCGCCCAACCCCTGGCGCCCGATGCGGTGGCACACCCAGCGGCGCTGCCGCTGGACTCGGCCAGTGTGGACTTGCTGGTGCTGCCTCACACCCTAGAGCAAACCGCCTTGCCGCACGATTGCCTGCGCGAGGCGGCGCGGGTGTTGATGCCCGAGGGGCAGCTGGTGGTTACGGGGCTGCAGCCGCTGAGTTGGTGGGGCGCGCAATTTTGGCTCTCGCGCCGGGTAAGGCGCATGCGGGGTTTGGCCTTAAGTGAAGACGATTTGGCCCAAGACACCCCCGCCACCCAGCAAATGATAGGCCGCTGGCGGCTGCGCGATTGGTTGACGCTGTTGGATTTTGAGGTGCAATGGCAGCGGGTGGGCGTTTTTCGGCCTCCGTGGCAAAACCCACGGTGGCAGACACGACTCGAGGGGATGGAACAATGGGGTGCCCGGTGGGCGCCTTGGTTTGGAGGAGCGTACGTGATGGTTGCTGTTAAACGCGTGGTGGGTATGCGACGCATCCGTCCAGCATGGCGCCGGCCATCGACTCAGGCCCAACCCGCACGCGCCGTCCAACGCGCGCCGCACATATGAAGCCGCACGTGGTGGCCTACACCGATGGCGCCTGCAAGGGCAACCCCGGCCCCGGTGGCTGGGGGGTGTTGCTGGTGTCCAATCAGCAGCAGCGCGAACTGTGCGGTGGTGCGGCCAACACCACCAACAACCGCATGGAACTCAGCGCGGTGATTGAGGCCTTGCGCGCGCTCAAGCGTCCGTGTCGCCTTGAGGTATGGCTGGACAGCGAATACGTGCGCAAAGGCATCACCGAGTGGCTGGCGGGTTGGCGCGCCAAGGGGTGGCGAACCGCCGCGGGCAAACCGGTAAAAAACGTGGATTTATGGCAGGCGCTTGACGATTTGGTGAGCCAGCAAGGTCACGACATCACGTGGCACTGGGTCAAAGGCCACGCGGGCCATCCTGGCAACGAGCGAGCCGACGCGTTGGCCAACCAGGGCGTACCGCGCTAGCCGCCGATGTAACTCATTTCAATTTTGGGCGCGTTAGCCTCAGCCGCGTGTGCCAAGCCCCGCAGCGCCGAGTATTGATTGGTGCGCGCTTGCCAAATACTGGCAAGCGCTTTGCTAAGCGTGTCGGTGTCAACCGGTTGGCGAAGCCATTGACGCAGGTCGTGCCCCTGGCTGGCGAACAAGCACAAAAATAACCGCCCCTCGGTAGACAGCCGGGCTCGGTTGCAGTCTCCACAAAACGCCTCAGTTACGCTGGAAATAAGGCCAATTTCACCCAAGTTGGGGTCGTGCTGGCCCTGGTCGTCGGCGTAGCCCCAGCGCTGGGCGGTCTCGCCCGGCGTGCTCGCCGCCAAGGGCACCAGCGGGTAAACCGCGTGGATACGCTCGCGCACCTCGGCGCTGGGCACCACCTGGGTCATTTGCCAGCCGTTGGTGTGGCCCACGTCCATGTACTCGATTAAGCGCAGGGTAATGCCAGTGCCGCGAAAGTGCGCGGCCATGGGCACGATTTGGTCTTCGTTGACGCCGCGCTGCACCACCATGTTCACCTTAATGCTGGTAAACCCGGCGCGTCGCGCCGCGTCAATACCGGCAAGCACATCGCCCACGGCGAAGTCCATGTCGTTCATGCGTCGAAACGTGGCGTCGTCCAATGCGTCTAGGCTAATCGTCAGGCGCTGCAGCCCAGCATCGCGCAGCGCATGGGCTTGGCGCGCCAGCAAACTGGCGTTGGTGGTTAGGGTCAGGTCAAGCGGCGCACCGTCAGCGTGGCGCAGCCCGGCCAGTTGACCAATGAGGGTGGGCAAACCCTTGCGTAACAGCGGCTCACCCCCGGTGATACGAATTTTTTTGATGCCCAGTGGCAAGCAGGCCCGGGCCACTTGCGTGATTTCTTCAAATGACAGCAGCTCGGCTTGTGGCAAAAACCGGTGATTGCGATCAAACACACTTTTGGGCATGCAATAACTGCAGCGGAAGTTGCACCGGTCAGTTACGCTGATACGCAAGTCGCGCAGCGGTCGCCCCAAGGTGTCGCGTAAATTGGGGCTAACCGCAGCGGGCTCGGCAAGCAAAGCGGCCCCCGCAGGGGCCGCATGCAAGGGGATGGTGGCGCCTTTGAGCGATGACATCCCCATATGTTAAAGCAGCGCGCTACACCAACAGCGGCACAATTAGCAGGGCCACAATGTTGATGATCTTAATCAACGGGTTGATGGCCGGGCCAGCGGTGTCCTTGTAGGGGTCACCCACGGTATCACCCGTGACGGCTGCCTTATGCGCCTCGCTGCCTTTGCCGCCAAAGTGCCCGTCTTCGATGTACTTTTTGGCGTTGTCCCAGGCTCCGCCACCGGTACACATCGAAATCGCCACAAACAAGCCGGTAACGATGGTACCCATCAGCAAGCCGCCCAACGCCACCGGCCCAAGCAGCAAGCCCACCACAATGGGCACCGCCACAGGCAACAGTGAGGGCAGCACCATCTCTTTAATGGCTGCAGCGGTCAGCATGTCCACGGCGCGGCCGTATTCGGGCTTGGCCGTGCCTTCCATGATGCCCGGAATCTCTTTGAACTGGCGGCGCACCTCTACCACCACCGCACCGGCGGCGCGGCCCACGGCCTCCATGGCCATGGCGCCGAACAGGTAGGGCACCAAGCCGCCAATAAACAGACCAATGATGACCTTGGGGTCGCTCAGGTCAAACGCCAGCGACTGGCCAAAGCCCTCGAGCTTGTGGGTGTAGTCGGCAAACAGCACCAACGCGGCCAGACCAGCCGAGCCAATGGCGTAGCCCTTGGTCACGGCCTTGGTGGTGTTGCCCACGGCGTCCAGCGGGTCGGTGATGTCGCGCACGGCGCTGGGCAATTCGGCCATTTCGGCAATGCCCCCGGCGTTGTCGGTGATGGGGCCATAGGCGTCTAGGGCCACCACAATGCCTGCCATGCTGAGCATGGAGGTGGCGGCAATGGCCACGCCGTAAAGCCCGCCCAGTGCGTAGGCCGACCAAATGGCTGCGCACACAAACACCACGGGCCACGCGGTTGAGCGCATGGAAACCGCCAAGCCGGCGATGATGTTGGTGCCGTGGCCGGTGGTTGATGCCTCAGCCACATGCTGCACGGGTTTGTACTGCGTGCCAGTGTAGTACTCGGTAATCCATACCATCAGGGCGGTGAGTACCAAGCCCACGACGCTGGCGCCAAACAGGCGCATTTGGCTGCCATCGGTGCCCAGCGCGTTGTCAGGAATCACGGCGTTGGTGACAAAGTAAAACGCAATCAACGACAACACACCAGCCACCGCCAACCCTTTGTACAGGGCGGGCATGACGTTTTTGGTGCCGTCGGCAGCGCGGACAAAAAAGCACCCCACAATCGAGGCCACAATCGAGACCGCACCCAGTGCCAGCGGGTACACCACGGCGTTCAGCGCGGCTGCTTTAATCATCAGTACACCCAGCACCATGGTGGCAATGATGGTTACAGCGTAAGTCTCAAACAAGTCAGCGGCCATGCCAGCACAGTCGCCCACGTTGTCGCCGACGTTATCGGCAATCACCGCTGGGTTGCGTGGGTCGTCTTCGGGAATGCCGGCTTCGACCTTACCCACAAGGTCGGCACCCACGTCGGCGCCTTTGGTAAAAATGCCGCCGCCTAAACGCGCAAAAATCGAAATCAGCGACGAGCCAAATGCAAACCCCACCAAGGGGTGCAGCGTGTCGCCTAAGTTGGCGGGGTTACCGTCGTACAAAAACGCAAAAAATCCGGCCACGCCCAGCAGGCCCAGGCCCACCACCAGCATGCCCGTAATCGCTCCGCCACGAAACGCCACGTTCAACGCCGCAGCCATGCCGCGGGTGGCCGCTTGCGCGGTGCGTACGTTGGCACGTACCGAAATGTTCATGCCAATAAAGCCGCAAGCCCCCGAGAGCACGGCACCGATGATGAAGCCCGCTGCTGTGGCCACGTCCAGCAACAGACCAATCAGCACAGCCAATACCACCCCAGCCATGGCAATGGTTTTGTACTGGCGAGCCAGATACGCCGCCGCCCCTGCTTGGACCGCAGCGGCAATTTCTTGCATGCGGGCGTTGCCTGCGTCCTGACCCAAAATCCAGCTGCGGGTCAACAATCCATAGGCCACGGCAATCAAGCCGCACACCATGGCTAAGTACACCACGTTCATACCCATCTTGATGGTTCTCCAATTGGTTTGCTGATGGCAAATTAAGCTGGCCTTGGCGTCTTGCGCCCACAGGCCAGCGTTGCGCCCGACACTGTACCTACCTTTGCCGGCAATCTTGCCCGTTGGCGTGTTTTGCCCGGCTAAAATAAGGGTAAACACTAATACCGTGTGCAGCAACCACCGTCAATTTACCCATGAGGCCATTTGTTTATGTCACTCGATAACGTCACACCCGGCGACAACGCGCCCGAGAGCTTTAACGTCATTATTGAAATTCCCATGAACGCCGACCCCATCAAATACGAGGTGGACAAGGCCTCGGGCGCGATTTTCGTTGACCGTTTCATGGGAACTTCCATGCACTATCCCACCAATTACGGCTACGTGCCGCGCACCATCGCCGGTGACGGCGACCCGGTGGATGTGTTGGTGATTACGCCATACCCACTGATGTCGGGCGTGGTGGTGCCGTGCCGGCCCATCGGCGTGTTGCAGATGGAAGACGAATCGGGTCAAGACGCCAAGGTGTTGGCTGTGCCGATGGACAACATCTTGCCCATTTACACCCATTGGCGCAAACCCGAGGACATCAACCAGTTGCGCTTGCAAACCATCGTGCACTTTTTTGAGCACTACAAAGACCTCGAGCCGGGCAAGTGGGTCAAGGTACTGGGGTGGGAGGGGCCAGAGCAGGCCAAACGCGAGGTGAGCGAGGGCATGGCGCGCGCTAACGCAGCTTAAGCAGCGCCGGCGCGCTTAAAGGGCGTATGCGCGTGCAGCGCGTCTTGGTAGTCGTCCATGGCCTGGGTTTCGCGCTCTAGGTAGTGGCCAATGGCTTGCGCAAACTGTGGGTGCGCCACCCAGTGCGCGCTGTGGTGGCGGGTGGGCATCAGGGCACGCGCCATTTTGTGCTCGCCCTGGGCCCCGCCCTCAAAGCGTGCAATGCCGTTGGCCATGCACCATTGCAGTGGCTGGTAGTAGCAGGCCTCAAAGTGCAGCGCGTCCACCCGTGCCAGCGCTCCCCAGTAGCGGCCGTAGGCCACGCGCCGGTCGTGGCTTAGCCCAAGTAGGCTGCAGGCCACGCGCTGCCCGCTGGCCGTATGCGCCACAAACAGCACCCATGCCTTGGGCAGTTGCTGCGCCACTTCGGCAAAAAACGCCCGGCTTAGGTACGGCGCGTTGCCGTGCTCAAGGTAGGTTTGCGCGTAGCAGTGGTAAAAAAAGTCCCAGTCCGCTTCGCTGATTTCGTGGCCCTCGCGCACCGTAAATTGCAACCCGGCCTCGGCCACCTTGCGCCGCTCTTGCTTAATTTTTTTACGCTTTTCTTGTCTGAGCGAGGCCAAAAAGCTGTCAAAGTTGGGCCATGGCGGCTGTGCGTTGTGCCAATGAAACTGTACGGTCTCTCGCACCATCCAGCCGGCGCGCTCGCATGCGTGGCGCTCAGCCTCGGGCACAAACAACGCGTGCAACGACGACCAACCCTGCTCGACGGCCTTGGCCACCAGCGCCTGCAGCAGGGCGTGGCGTGCCGCCTCGGTGCGCGCCAACAGACGCGGCCCGGGTACCGGGCTAAAGGGCGGGGCAATCAAGCCCTTGGGGTAGTAGGCCAGGCCGTGGGCATCGTAAGCGCGCGCCCATGCCCAGTCAAACACGTATTCCCCATACGAGTGGGTTTTGGCGTACACCGGCGCTGCGGCCACCAGTTGCTCCCCCTCCCATAGTGTCACCAGGTGCAGCGTCCAGCCGGTTTGGTCGCTGGCGCATTGGCTGGCCTGCATGGCACGTAAAAACGCCCAGCGCATAAATGGCGCCACGCTTTGCCCGGCGGCACTGTGCTCGAGCAGCGTATCCCACGCCTGCGCCGGCAGCTCGTCCCAGTGGCTTAGGGTGCGGGTGTGATAATGCGGGTCACTCATCGATGGGTGGTAGTTTTAACAAACGGTTGGCATACGCTCTTATGACGCTTCGTTTTGCGGTTGCGCAGTGCAACTTTGTGGTGGGTGACTTAAACGGCAACGTGCAACGCATTATCGAGGCGGCGCAACAAGCCCACGCGCAGGGGGTGGATGTGTTGCTCACTCCCGAGCTGGCACTGGCTGGCTACGCCGCAGAAGATTTGTACCTGCGTCCTGCCTTTTTGGCCGACTGCGCGCACGCGGTGCAACAGGTGGCCGCAGCCTGCGCCCAGCTCGAGGGCTTGCATGTGGTGCTGGGGCACCCCTGCGCCACGGATCAGGCCAGCAATCCCGGCGGGCGCGGCACCGGTGGCCCGTTGGCGCACAACACCGCGACCGTGTGGCATGCCGGGCATTGCGTGGCCCGCTATGCCAAGCAGCGTTTGCCCAATTACCAGGTGTTTGACGAGCGGCGTTACTTTGCTCCCGGCACCGGGCCTTGTGTGTTTGCGGTACGGGGTCACCGCGTGGGCTTGTTAATTTGCGAAGACGCGTGGTACCCCGAACCGGCGCAACAGGCCAAACAGCAAGGGGCACAGGTGCTGGCCGTGCTTAATGCTTCGCCGTACCACGTGGGCAAGAGTGCTGAGCGCGAGGCCGTGATGACGCAGCGCGCCGTGGACGTGGGTTTGCCGCTGGCCTATGCGCACTTGGTGGGCGGACAAGACGAGGTGGTGTTTGAGGGGCGCAGCTTTGCCGTGGACAGCCACGGACAGGTGGTCGCACGTTCCCCGGGCTTTGTTGAGGCCTTGCCCGTGTGGCGGCTGGACGTGGCCGCGGGCCAATGGCAAGGCGCGGTGGCGCCGCTTGAGGACGCGCACGCCGACCTGTGGCGCGCGTTGGCGCTTGGGCTACATGACTACGTGCAAAAAAACCGCTTTCCCTCGGTGTTGCTGGGCCTCTCGGGCGGCATCGACTCGGCGTTGGTGCTGGCCTTGGCGGTGGACGCCCTGGGGGCAGAGCGCGTGCACGCGGTGATGATGCCCTCGCCCTACACAGCCGACATCTCGTTAATTGACGCGCGTGACATGGCCAGCCGTTTGGGTGTGCGCTACCACGAATGCCCGGTGGCCCCAACCTTTGACGCGCTGCGCCAAACGCTTGCCCCCGTATTTGAAGGCGCCGCTGAGGACACCACCGAAGAAAACCTGCAAGCGCGGGTGCGGGGTAATTTGCTCATGGCCATCTCTAACAAATTTGGCGCGCTGGTACTGACCACGGGTAACAAAAGCGAACTGGCCACGGGCTACTGCACCCTTTACGGCGACATGGCCGGTGGCTTTGCGCTGATTAAAGACGTGGTGAAAACACAGGTGTACGCGCTGGCGCGCTGGCGTAACCAGCACAACCCCATGGGTGGGGTGGCCCAGCCCATTCCGCAGCGCATCATTGAGCGCGCGCCCAGCGCCGAGTTGCGCCCCGACCAGACCGACCAAGACAGCCTGCCGGCCTATGAAGTGCTGGACGCCATTTTGCAGGCGTACGTTGAGCAAGAACAAACCCCACAAGACATCGTGGCCCTGGGCCACGATCCCGAGGTGGTGCAGCGGGTGCTGCACCTGCTAAGAGCAAACGAATACAAGCGTCGTCAAGGCGCCATTGGGGTGCGTGTCACACACCGCGCGTTTGGTCGGGACTGGCGCTACCCCATCACGCAAGGCTACCGCCACCGCTGGCCCGAGGGCAGCGGCTAGCCCAGCCCAAACCAAGACAGCACGGGCTGCCAATGCCCCACCACGCGGGCGCTGCTGTTGCGTACCTCGTTCTCTAGCCATGGCCGCAGTTGGTGGCGGGCGTGGTCGTTGAGCCAGTCGAGCTGGTGGAGTACCGCGACCATCACGCGCATGGCATGCGTGGCTTGGCCGTCTGCCACCTTCACGGCAATGGCAAGTTGTCGCTGCCGGCTTGCCAGCATTTGTAGCCCGTCGGCGCCCTCTTTGGCGAGCCAGTCGCCCTGGCCGGCTCGGGTGAGCATCAAGTCGTGCCGCGCCACGCCACTCACCAGCGCCGGGTGCTGCGTCATGCCTTGCCATACCCAAGCCGGTGCTTGGCCGTAGGTGGGGTCTGGCTCGTCTCGCGTCAGTAGGGCGTAGGCGCGCGCCAAGGCGGTAAGCGGCATGGCGTAGGTGGGCAGGTTGCAGCCGTCAATGGCAGCAACCAGGCGCCCTGGGGTTTGGTTGGTAAAGTGCGCCACGCTGGCCAAGGCGGCTTGCTGCGCCGGGTGTTGGGCTTGTTCGTAGCCGCGTATGGGGTGCCCCATGGCGTGAGCCAGCAGCATCAGCCCAGCGTGGTTGCCCGAGCAACCATGGTGGCAGGCATGAAACGTGGCGCTGGGCTCGGGGCGTTGTCCGGTGGCCGCGTAATACGCCGGCGTGTGGGTGCCGCAACGCAAATCAGACTCGGTGGCACCGGCTTGGCGCAGCAGAGCCTGAACGCGGCTGACGTGCGCGGCTTCACCATTGTGACTGGCGCACAGCACCGCCACGTCGGCGTCCGATAGGTGCAACGCGCGCCCAAAGCCGGCCAGCAGCGGCATGGCCTGGAACGGCTTGAGCGTTGAGCGCGCGAAGACCCCGGTGGCGGCATCGCCTATGGTGGCCCGAACACGCCCGTTGGCATCGACGACAGCTGCCGAGCCGTACACCACGTTTTCGGGGTGGCCACCGCGCATCAACGCCAACATGGCGCTGTGTTGGGGTAGGGTCACGCGCTCAGGGGCGGCAGAGGCGAAGGCCATGGGGCAGCGGCATAATGTGGGGCATGTCACCATTATGCGAGGTTCCCAAGTGAAGCAAATCACCGCCGTGATCAAGCCGTTTAAGCTCGAAGAGGTGCGCGAAGCCTTAGCCGAGCAGGGCGTAACGGGCCTCACGGTAACTGAGGTAAAGGGCTTTGGTCGACAAAAGGGTCACACCGAGTTGTATCGCGGCGCCGAGTACGTGGTCGACTTTTTACCCAAAGTTAAGGTTGAGGTGGTGGTGGCTTCAGCCGACGTGGACCGCTGCGTTGAGGCCGTGGTGCGCGCCGCGCGCACCGGCAAAATTGGCGATGGCAAAATTTTTGTTACGGCGGTGGAGCGGGTCGTTCGCATTCGTACCGGCGAAGAAGACGATCAAGCCGTTTAATGTGCCCTTAAGGCCGTGGGCCGGGCTAAATACGGTTGGCGTCAAACGCAATCACGGGCAACCCAGCGGCTTGCACGAGTTGCCGCATCAGGGTGTCCACGTTGTCGTCGTCAAGCATCAGGGCGCGTTGCGCGCCCGATAAAAAACCGCTGGGCACCATGCGGTTCAAAAAATTCAGCAAGTCGTTGTAGTAGCCATCGACATTGAGCAAACCGACGGGCTTGTCGTGGTAGCCCAGTTGGCGCCACGTCCACACCTCAAACAGTTCTTCGAGCGTGCCAATGCCGCCGGGCAATGCGCAAAACGCCTGCGCCTGCTCGGCCATGAGCGCTTTGCGCTGGTGCATATTTGTTACCACGTGCAGTTCGTCGCAGTCGTGATTGGCCAGTTCGCGCTCCACCAGGGCCTGCGGAATCACGCCAAGCACGCGGCCCCCGGCGGCGTGGGTGGCCTGGGCGACCACACCCATGAGCCCGCTGTTGCCCCCGCCGTAAACCAACTGTCCACCGTGACGTCCTATCCAGTCGCCTACGGCGCGTGCAGCCTGGGCATGTTGCGCGTTGGCGCCCTCGCGTGCGCCGCAGTAAACGGCAATTGAAAAGGTGGGTGTTGGGGTGGCGGCGCGTGTCATGAGGGTGAGCGGGCTAAAACCAGCGGAGCAGCAGCAAGGTAAACCATACACCACCGCAAAACAATAAGGTTAAAAACACCGCGGCGCTGCCCATGTCTTTGGCCCGGCCAATCAGCTCGTGCTGGGCCAGCGACACGTGGTCGGCCAAGGCCTCAATGGCCGAGTTGAGCAATTCGGCTACCAGCACCAGTAGCACCGAAGCCATGAGCCACAGCACCTCAGCGGCAGTGCGCCCCACCAGCAGCGAGGCCGGCAGCATCACAAGCGCCAGCACCACCTCGGTGCGAAAGGCCGCCTCGGTGCGCCACGTGGCCACCAGGCCGCGCCACGAGTAGCGCATGGCATGCCACAACCGGCTGGGGCCGCGCCGGTTTTTTTGCGCGTTATCAAAAGGCGCGTTCATGGCTGACGCGCCGCCGCCGGTGGCAACGCCGCGCTTTGCAAAGCTGTGCCTGCCAGCGCGTCGTGCGCAAATTGACCGCAGCGGTGGAGACGGCTTAGCAGCGCCCAAAGCACAACCCAGCCAATGAGCAGCAGCGCCACCGCGCCGCCACGGGCCTGCAGTGCACCGGCCAACGCCAGCGGTGGCAAAAACCATATCCAACAAAGCGTGTAGCGCCAAGCGGCACGCCATGCACCCGGCGGCGCACCGGTTTGCGTGTCCACCAGTTGAATGTGCCAGGTCTTCATGGGCAGGGTTTGGCCGGTGCGTTGCCACTGCCACACAAAATACCATCCCAACACCACAAAAATGAGCGCTTGCTGCCAGCCCCGGTTGTCCAGCCCACTGCGGGTTTGGGTAAGGGTGCTGAATAGGTAGTCGGCTAAAAACACCACGCCAAACAGCAGCATGCCTTCGTACAACCAGCATGCCATGCGCCGCCGCAAGCTCGGCGCCACGGGCATGCAAGGGGTGGCGGGGTTCGTCATTGGACGTATTGTCGCACCGACCCGGGCAGGGCCTCAGCCGGCCGTGCCATAATGCTCGACTGTCCAAACCGGAAACGGGTCTGAACCGTGCGCCTACCTAGGCGCCCATGGTGGCAGACCTTAAGTCCCAAAGCGGTTCCACAAGAAGCCAGCAGAGGGGCACCCTCGGTTTTTCGTGAGAGAAAAATTTCGGAAGGTTGTCATGGATATCAACGATCAACAAACGCACGCCGTGGCGCGTGCTGAGTCCGCGGCCAGTGCGCCCGAACTGATGGGCGCGGAGGTGCTGGTTAAGGCGCTTGAGGCCGAAGGCGTCAAACACGTGTGGGGCTACCCCGGTGGCGCGGTGCTGCACATTTACGACGCGATTTACAAACAAGATCAATTTCAGCACGTGCTGGTGCGGCACGAGCAGGCCGCGGTGCACGCTGCCGATGGCTACGCGCGCGCCACTGGCGAGGTGGGGGTGGCGCTGGTCACGTCTGGGCCGGGCGTCACCAACGCCGTTACCGGTATCGCCACGGCGTACATGGACAGCATTCCCATGGTCATCATTACCGGGCAGGTGCCCACGGCGGCCATTGGGCTCGATGCGTTCCAAGAATGCGACACGGTGGGCATCACGCGCCCGATTGTTAAGCACAACTTTCTCATCAAAGACGCCCGTGACATCGCCGAGACCATGAAAAAGGCGTTTCATATTGCCCGCACCGGGCGCCCTGGTCCGGTGGTGGTCGATGTGCCCAAAGACGTCTCGTTCAACCGCGTGCCTTACACCGGCTACCCCACCGAGGTGGTCATGCGCTCGTACAACCCGGTGCGCAAAGGTCACGCCGGCCAAATTCGCCGTGCCGCGCAGCTGCTGCTGGCGGCCAAGCGGCCGTACATCTACACCGGCGGCGGTGTCATACTCGGCGAGGCGGTGGCCGAGCTGCGCGAACTTGCCGACTTGCTCAACTACCCCGTAACCAACACGCTCATGGGGCTGGGGGCGTTTGCTGCCACCGACCGACGTTTTCTTGGCATGCTGGGTATGCATGGCACCATTGAGGCCAACAACGCCATGCAAAACTGCGACGTGTTGCTGGCTGTGGGGGCGCGTTTTGACGACCGTGTGATTGGCAACCCCAAGCACTTTGCACAAAACGCGCGCAAGATTGTGCACATTGATATCGACCCCTCGAGCATTTCCAAGCGGGTTAAGGTGGACGTGCCGATTGTGGGCGAGGTCAAAGACGTGTTGCGCACATTAATCGAGGCCATTAAAGACACCGACCAGCGCATGCCTGAGGCTGACTTGCAAGCCTGGTGGAACACCATTGAGGGCTGGCGCAGCCAGCACTGCTTGGCCTACGACCGTGGCAACACTGAGGTGATTAAGCCGCAAATGGTGGTTGAAACGCTGTGGGAGATGACCCGCAACGAGGACGTGTACATCACCTCAGACGTGGGCCAACACCAAATGTGGGCGGCCCAGTACTACCGTTTTGATCAGCCGCGGCGCTGGATCAACAGTGGTGGCTTGGGCACCATGGGTGTGGGTATTCCCTACGCCATGGGCATCAAGCTGGCCAAGCCCGACAGCGACGTGTTTTGCATCACGGGCGAGGGCTCGGTGCAAATGTGCATACAAGAGCTCTCGACTTGCCTGCAGTACAACACCCCCATCAAAGTGTTGTCGCTGAACAACCGCTACTTGGGCATGGTACGGCAGTGGCAGCAAATTGAATACTCGGGCCGCTACAGCCAAAGCTACATGGACGCCTTGCCCGATTTTGTGAAACTCGCTGAGTCGTACGGCCACGTTGGGCTGCTGGTTGACAAGCCACAAGACGTGGAGCCCGCCCTGCGCGAGGCACGCCGGCTCAAAGACCGAACCGTGTTCGTTGACTTTCGCACCGACCCCGAAGAAAACGTCTTTCCCATGGTGCAAGCGGGCAAGGGTATTACCGAAATGCTGTTGGGCTCGGAGGATTTGTAGGCCCAGCGCGCTTTTTTTGACGAATCTATTGACCACCAAGCCCAGCGGTTACCGCCGCTGGGGGAGGGTGGCGAGAAGAGGAATCCATGAAACACATCATTGCCGTATTGGTTGAAAACGAACCCGGGGCGCTGTCGCGCATCGTGGGCTTGTTTTCGGCGCGTGGCTACAACATCGAATCGTTGTCGGTGGCGCCCACCGAAGACCCAAGTCTGTCGCGCATGACCATTCAAACCTCGGGTTCCGACGATGTGATTGAGCAAATTACCAAGCACCTAAACCGACTGATTGAGGTGGTCAAGGTGGTTGACCTCACTGAGGGGGCCTACATTGAGCGCGAGATGATGCTCATTAAGGTGCGAGCAGTGGGCAAGGAGCGCGAAGAAATCAAGCGCACGGTAGATATTTTTCGAGGCCGCGTGATTGACGTCACCGATCGCAGCTACACCATTGAGCTCACCGGAGACGAAGCCAAGAACGATGCCTTTATTGGCGCGATTGACCGAGGCGCCATTTTGGAGACGGTACGCACCGGGGCCTGCGGTGTTGGCCGGGGTGAACGAATTTTGCGCCTATAGCGCGAGCCAACCGGGGCCCGGGGGGCTCCAACCAACTCAAGGAAATCAGCGATGAAAGTTTATTACGACAAGGACTGCGACCTAAGCGTCATCAAGGGTAAAACCGTAGCCGTGATCGGCTACGGCAGCCAGGGCCATGCCCACGCCCAAAACCTGCACGAAAGTGGCGTCAAGGTGTTGGTTGGTTTGCGCAAGGGTGGCGCCTCGTGGCCCAAGGCCGAGGCCGCTGGCCTTGAGGTGCGTGAGGTGGCCGAGGCGGTCAAAGCCGCCGATGTGGTGATGATTTTGTTGCCCGATGAGCAAATTGCCACCGTGTACACGCAAGACGTTGAGCCGCACATCAAAAAAGGCGCCTCGCTGACTTTTGCCCACGGCTTTAACGTGCATTACGGCTGTGTGGTGCCGCGCGCTGACTTGGACGTGTGGATGGTGGCGCCCAAAGCTCCTGGTCACACCGTGCGCAGCACCTACACCCAAGGCGGCGGCGTACCGCACCTGGTGGCGGTGTATCAAGATGTCTCCGGCCGCGCCCGTGACATTGCGTTGGCCTACGCCAGCGCCAACGGTGGCGGCAAGGCTGGCATCATTGAAACCACCTTTCGCGAAGAAACCGAAACCGATTTGTTCGGCGAGCAAACGGTGTTGTGCGGTGGCACCGTGGAACTCATCAAAGCTGGCTTTGACACGTTGGTGGAAGCGGGCTACGCCCCCGAAATGGCGTACTTTGAGTGCTTGCACGAACTCAAGCTGATTGTCGATCTGATTTATGAAGGCGGCATTGGCAACATGAACTACTCCATCTCCAACAATGCTGAGTACGGTGAGTACGTAACTGGGCCGCGCATGGTGACTGAGCAAACCCGGCAGGCCATGCGTGATGTCCTCAAAGACATTCAAACTGGCGAGTACGCCAAGAGCTTTATTTTGGAGAACAAAGCGGGCGCGCCAACCCTTATTTCGCGCCGTCGCCTCACCGCCGAACACCCGATTGAAGTGGTGGGAGAAAAGCTGCGCGGCATGATGCCATGGATTGCCAAAAACAAATTGGTAGACCGCAGCCGTAACTGATGGTGCCATCAAACGAGCGCCCCGACGCCACCCACGCCCAAGCCGCGGCGCGCGGTGGCGCCGCCCAGCCGGTGCCGCTGCGCCGCAAGGGCATTTATGTCTTGCCCAACCTCATCACGCTGGGCGCTTTGTTTGGCGGGTTTTACGCGGTGGTCATGTCCATGAACGGGCGTTTTGACCTGGCCGCGGCTGGCATCTTTGTGGCCTTGGTGCTCGATGGGTTGGATGGTCGGGTCGCGCGGATGACGCGCACGCAAAGCGCGTTTGGCGAGCAAATGGACTCGCTGTCGGATATGGTGTCCTTTGGCGCCGCCCCGGCACTGGTGGCCTACGAGTGGGGGTTGCGGCACCTCGGGCGTTGGGGCTGGATCGCCGCGTTTGTTTACGTTTCTTGCGCGGCGTTGCGTCTGGCGCGTTTCAACGTCAATGTGTCGGTGGTTGATCGGCGGTATTTTCAGGGCTTACCCTCGCCGGCGGCGGCTGCGCTGGTGGCGGGCTTTTTGTGGTTGGCCGATGAATTTCAGGTCCAGCCCCTAGGTGCGGCGTGGTGGCTGTTTGGCCTTACGCTTTACGCCGGGCTCACCATGGCCACCAACGTGCCGTTTTACAGCTTTAAGGATTTTGAGTTCAAGCGCAGCGTGCCGTTTGCAGTCATCGTGTTGCTGGCCTTATCCATTGCTGTCATCAACATCCATCCGCCGTTGGTGTTGGGCGGGTTATTTGCGTTGTATGGGCTGTCCGGGTACATGGTGTACGGCTGGCGTAAATTTAAAGGTCAGCCCACCAGCGTCATCAGCACCTCGACCTCTGAGCCCGACGAGCGTGGTTTGCACGACGAATAACCCGGTGTTGCACGCGCGCGACACTCGGGTTTCGTTTCGCCCTGCGGCTTGTGCTACATTCAACGTCATGAAATCTTTGCAAGCAACGCTACTGCTACTAGCCACGCCGTACGGGCGGGTGACGTAGCGCGCGCAGTTTGCTACCACCAACGGCCCGTCTCCCAACGGGCCGTTTTTTTTGTTGGAGTGCGACATGGGCGATCGATTGATCATTTTTGACACCACCTTGCGTGACGGCGAGCAATCGCCTGGGGCATCAATGACGCGCGAAGAAAAGCTACGCATCGCACGCCAGCTCGAGCGCTTGCGGGTGGACGTGATTGAGGCGGGTTTTGCCGCCAGCTCCAACGGCGACTTTGAAGCGGTAAAGGCGATTGCCGACGCCGTTAAAGACTCCACCGTGTGCTCGCTGGCCCGCGCCAACGATCGTGATATTGCCCGAGCCGTTGAGGCTTTACGTGGCGCCAACGCAGCGCGGGTGCACACCTTTATTGCGACCAGTGCGCTGCACATGGAAAAAAAGCTACGCATGAGCCCGGACGAAGTGCACGAGCAGGCGCGTCTTGCGGTACGTTTTGCGCGTCAGCATGTGGACGATGTGGAGTTCAGCCCAGAGGATGGATATCGCAGCGACCCGGACTTTTTGTGTCGGGTAATCGAGACGGTGATCAACGAAGGTGCTCGCACCATCAACATTCCCGACACGGTGGGCTACGCCGTACCCGAGTTGTTTGGCGCCTTCATTCAAGATTTGCGCCAGCGAATTCCTAACTCAGACAAAGCGGTGTGGAGCGTACATTGCCATAACGACTTGGGCATGGCCGTGGCCAACTCGCTCGCCGGCGTGGTGGTGGGTGGGGCCAGACAGATTGAGTGCACCGTCAACGGCCTGGGTGAGCGCGCGGGCAACTGCTCGTTGGAAGAGGTGGTGATGGCCGTGCGTACCCGACGTGATTTTTTTGGTTTAGAGGTTGGCGTGGATACCACGCAAATTGTGCCGGCCTCGCGCATGGTCAGCCAAACCACCGGCTTTGTGGTGCAGCCCAATAAGGCCGTGGTTGGGGCCAATGCGTTTGCCCACGCCTCAGGCATTCATCAAGACGGCGTACTCAAAGCGCGTGACACGTACGAGATCATGCGTGCCGAAGACGTGGGCTGGAGCGCAAACAAAATTGTCTTGGGCAAGCTCTCGGGTCGCAACGCGTTTAAACAACGGTTGCAAGAGTTGGGCATTGAAATGGAGTCCGAGGCCGACGTCAACCAAGCGTTTGCGCGCTTCAAAGAACTCGCCGATCGCAAAGCCGACATTTTTGATGAAGACATTTTGGCGCTCATCAACGACGAGAGCCTGACGCCTCAGCGCGAGCGTTATGCACTGGTCTCGCTGGCGCAACGCTCAGAGACCGGTGAGCGGCCGCAGGCGTCGGTGGTGTTTCGAGTGGATGGCGCCGAGTGCCAAGCCAGCAGCGAGGGCAATGGGCCCGTGGACGCATCACTAAGAGCCATTGAGAGCCAGGTGCAAAGTGGCAGCGAGATGTTGCTGTACTCGGTCAATGCCATTACCTCGGGCTCAACCGAGAGCCAAGGCGAGGTAACGGTGCGCTTGCAGCGCGGCGGTCGGGTGGTTAACGGGGTGGGCGCGGACCCGGATATCGTGGTCGCCTCAGCCAAGGCGTACCTGAGCGCATTAAACAAACTGGCCAGCGACGAGGTGAGGGTAGCGGCTCAGGGGTAGCACGGCTCAGGCGCGGGCACATCACCAATGGTATTTAATTTCATGGCGTAAGTTTTTGAATTTGATTACCTTTTCATAATCCGCTACACTGGCGCGATGCGACCAACCCGTGGCCACCATCGCCCATCTGTCAAAGCCAAGCCGGGCATGAACGCCGCCTTGCTTGCGCTGGCGATTGGCGTGGCCTCGTGGCTGGCACCGGTCCATGCGCAGGTGGTGCGCGCGGGGTGGTCGGCCTCTACACCCTCGGGGCAGGTGCAACCCGTGGCCAACAAAACCAAGCGCAACACCTCGGTGGCGCGGCGTTTGGGGCTGAACCGGGTGCGCGACCCCTTGCGCCTGCGCTCCAGCGTGGCCTTGGTGGTGGACCAGGAGACGCAAGAGGTGCTGTACGACAAAAACGCTGAAGCGGTGTTGCCCATTGCGTCCATCACCAAACTCATGACCGCCTTGGTGATGGTCGACAGTGGGTTGGACATGGACCAAAAAATACGTATCACGCGTGCCGACATTGACCGCGTCAAAGGCAGCCGCTCTAGGCTGTCGGTGGGGGTACGGTTGTCGCGCAAACAGCTGTTGCATCTGGCGTTGATGTCCAGCGAGAACCGAGCCGCGCATGCGTTGGGGCGCACCTTTCCTGGTGGCACCCAAGCGTTTGTGGCCAACATGAATGCCAAAGCCCAGTTGCTGGGCATGACGGATACGCAATATGCCGACCCCACGGGGCTGTCCAGTGCCAACCGATCCAGTGCGCACGATTTGGCGCGCTTGGCGCGTGTGGCTTACGACCGCCCACTGATTCGCGATCTCTCCACCGATGAGAGTTACGCCGTGCGGGTGGGGCGGCGTATGCTGCAGTACCGCAACACCAACGCCCTGGTACGCAACGATGGGTGGGACATTGGCTTACAAAAAACTGGCTACATCCGCGAAGCGGGCCGCTGTTTGCTGATGCAAACCCGCGTGGCCGGACGCGATGTCATCATGGTGTTTTTGGATTCGGTGGGCAAACTCAGTCGATTGGGCGACGCCGCGCGCGTGCGCCGTTGGCTTGAAGCGCAAACCACCGCAGCCAATCCACTTGGCCCGGACGTCAACAGCTAGTCCGGCAAGGTCCCGTTAGCTGGTGCGGTTGCCCAGGGCACGAGAGATTTGCTTGGCGGTGTCGGCCAGCTTGTGGGTCCAGCCTTCGTCTAGGCGCCCGGCAGGCGCCGAAATCGACAGGCCCGCCACCAGCCGGTTTTGGTCGTCGTAAATGCCGGCGGCCATGCAGCGCACCCCAAGCTCGAGCTCTTCGTTGTCTCGGGCCATCGCGTGGTGCTTTACTTGTTGCAGGTCGCGTTCCAACTGCGGCAGCTGGGTGAGGCTGTTGCGTGTGGTGCCAGGCAAGCCAGTGCGGTTGGCGTACGCGCGCACGCGGCTGGGTTCTTCGTGGGCAAGAAACAGCTTGCCTACCGACGTCAGGTGCAGCGGCGCCCGACCGCCAATGGCACGCACCACCTGCATACCCGAGCGCTCGCCGTAGCTGCGTTCAATGTACACAATTTCATCGCCTTGGCGCACGCTAAGGTTCACCGGCTGCTGCACCAGCCGGTGCAGCTCACGCATGGGGGCGAGGGCCGCCTCACGCACACTGAGCCTGGCTTTGACCAAATTGCCCAACTCCAACAGGCGCAGCCCAAGCCGGTAGCTGCCCGGCTCGAGGCGGTCAACAAAGCGGCCTAAGGCCAAGTCGTTGAGGATGCGGTGGGTAGTGGAGGGGTGCAACTCGGCGCGGGTGGCAATTGACTTAAGCGACATTGGCTCGTCGCGCTCGGCCAACACCTCGAGCAGCAAAAAGGCGCGCTCGAGTACCTGAATATTGGGCTTGTTGGTCATGGGTGGGGCAGCTGACACCATTTCATATGGTGCAATTTTATCAGGGCGCTACAGCGCGTCGCGCCACTGTTCATCGCGCCAGTGTTGCTGGGGCAAAAAGTCGCGTTTGTAGCGCATTTTGGGGCTGGCTTCGATCCAGTAGCCCAGGTAAAGATAGGGCAGTTGCAGTTGCTGAGCTTGAGCGATTTGCCAAAGAATGGCATAGGTGCCGTAACTGGCATGAGGCTCGGGTTCAAAAAAGGTGTACACCGCCGACAGGCCGTCGTTGACCACATCCAGCACCGAGACCATTTTGAGTTCGGGGGCTTGCGTGTCACTGCCCGGAGTCCAAAACTCAACCAAACGGGTGTTGACCCGGGTGTGCAGCAAAAACTGTTGGTACTGGTCAACGCTGTCGTGGTCCATCCCACCGCCTGTATGGCGTGTGGTTTGGTAGCGGTTGTACAACGCGTAATGAGCTTGCGAAAACGTGGGCTCCAGCACCCGGGTCTGCAACGTGTGGTGTTGCCGCTTGGCGCGTCGCTGCGAGCGCGTGGGCTGAAACGCTGCGGTCAGTACGCGCACCGGAATACACGCCTGGCAGTGGTCGCAGTGGGGGCGGTAAGTGAACACCCCGCTGCGACGAAACCCCTGGGCAATCAGTTCGGAGTATGTTTCGGTGTGAATCAAGTGGCTTGGCGTAGCCACCTGCGAGCGCGCGGTGCGATCGGGCAGGTAACTGCAGGGGTAGGGGGCCGTGGCATAAAACTGCACGGCCTCGAGGGGCAGTTCGTTAGGGCGCGTCATTCGGTTGCAACACGTGTGGCCACATGGTGGTTGGGTCAAAATGCCATGCCACCGCCGGCTGGACCACCAGTGTAGCGAGTTGCGCCTCGAAAGTCAGCCGCGGCAGCGCAACCGCACCATGCGCGCGCAGCAAAGGGGTGTCTTGCTGGCAATCAATTAGGGGCAGGTGCTGGGCGCGGCACAGCGCCACCAAGGCGGCTAAGGCCAGTTTGGAGCCACCGGGCTGTAGCATAAACATGGATTCACCAAACACCATGCGCCCGATGTTGACGCAATACAGACCGCCAGCCAATTGGCCGTCGATCCAGGCTTCTACGGCGTGTGCCAAGCCTTGTTGATGCAGCGCGTGGTAGGCGGCCACCATGTCGGGGGTGATCCAGGTGCCGCTGGTTTGTCGGTTGGGGGCTTGGGCGCAGCGCTGCATGGTACGGGCAAAGTCAGCGTCGATGCGTATGGTTAGGCGTTGGTCACGCAACAGTCGTTTGAGCCCTTTGCGGGTGTTGTATGGCAGATGAAAGTGCGCCACGGGCAGCACGGTGCGCGGGTTGGGGGTCCACCAAAGCACCGGCTGGCCGGCGCTGTACCACGGGAAACACCCGATTCGGTAAGCCCGCACCAATTGGGGGGCGTGCACTTGGGCACTGGCAGCCAACAGGCCATTGAGGTCACTCATGTCGCTTAAGGCGGTCGCGGTGTTGGGGAACGCGTCGTCGGGCTCAAGCCAGGGGATGGGGATCGAATCCAAGTGATCAATGAGAAAAACGATACAACATGCGTATTTATAAAGGTTTTCTTGGCTTTGGGTTGGCGGGCGGTGGAAACTTGCGTATGATTTAGTCATGACAACCGGTCGCATGTTCGAATACCGCCCCGATCAGGGCTGGGCGCCGCTGGCCGATGCGGCGGCTGAGCCTGACAACGTGAGGCCGCTGACCCAAGCGCAGGCGGGCGCCATTGACCAACCCGAGACTGGTGAGGGCGACGCGCCAGCGGTTGGAAGTGGCTTTGGGTTAAACGATTTACGCGACGCCTCGCTGGGCGCGGTAGGGCAGCGGTTGCCCGAACTGGTAGACGCCGTGGATGCGTATACCTCGGGTGGGGATGCGGCCGACTGGCAAGAGGTGGCGAGGCAAATTGCTGAGTTGAGTGACGACATTCGCACCCGTGACGAAATGATGGCGCTGTTGCCCCAGCTGGACGCGCGTATCGCCCAGCGGAAAAAACAGGTGCTCGAGTTGATCCAACAGGCCAATCAACTCGAGCAGGCGAGGCTGGATTTGTCGCAGCGGCGCCAACGTATCATGGCGCAGGCCACACAAGAGCTGGCCCAAAAGATCAATCGCTAGCGCGGCAGCGCCGCGGCGTGAGACACACGGGGTATGGAGGTGAACCGGATGAAACGGGGATGGCGCGCCGCGCTGGTTGCAGTTTGGCTGGCTTGGTTTGGCCTGGGGCTGGCGCACGCCCGCGTCGACATTGTGTTTGGGCAAGTGGTCTCGGTTGCCGATGGCGACACGCTGACCATGATGAGCGACGAGGGCCGACGCATCAAGGTTCGGTTGCTGGCGATTGATGCGCCGGAGCTCAAGCAACCGTTTGGACCACCCGCGCGTGAGGCATTGGTCAAGTTGGTACAAGACAAAAGCGTCAAGGTCGTAATCACCAAGCTCGACCGCTACGACCGCTCGCTGGGTAAGGTGTTGGTCAACGGGCAAGACGTGAACCTTATGCTGGTGAGCAATGGCATGGCCTGGCACTATCGACAATACGAGGGTGATCAGTCGCAGGAAGACCGCCTTGCTTACGCCCGGGCCGAGCTAGAAGCCCGTCAGGCTAACCGTGGCTTATGGTCCCAAGCCAAGCCATTGGCGCCATGGTTTTTTCGCCGTGGCATTGGCAGCGCGCGATGAAATTTGATCAAGCCAGCGGCGCCCGTGCGCCCATGGTGCGGTGGTTGCTGTTGGCCATGGCGTTGTGGGTACTGGGTTTGCTGGCTGCGGGCTTGTATTTGCAGCACGTGGTGGGTTTGGAGCCTTGCCCCATGTGCATCGTGCAGCGTTATCTGTGGCTGCTGGTGTGGGTTACGCTGGTGTCGGCCGTGGCATGGGTTAGGGCCAGGCGTGCGCTGATGCTGCTTGCGGTGTTGTGGGCGGTGTTGGGTGCGCTTACCGCGGCCAGACAGAGTTGGTTGCAATGGTATCCGCCATCAATTCTGACCTGTGGACGCGATTTGTTCGGCATGATTGAAGCGTTTCCGCTGCAGCGGGTGTTACCCATGGTGCTGCGTGGCAGCGGCGATTGCAGCGCGGTGGACTGGAGCTTTTGGGGGCTGAGCCTGGCCAACTGGGGCTTTATTCATTTCGTGGCCATTGCCTTGCTGTTGCTGGGCATGTTTTGGCGAACCCGCCGGCAGCGTCTATTTGCTGATTGAGGCAGGCTGCAGGGGCTTGACCAGCACCTTGCTTTTGCGTCCCACGTTGTACATGGCTTGCTTGGCCTGAGGCAGCTCGGTGGGTGCCACTTCAATGAACCCGCGCCGCAAAAACCAGTGGGTGGTGCGCGTGGTTAACACGAAAAGGCTGGTCAAGCCTTGCGCACGGGCGCGCTGCTCAATGCGTTTGAGCAAACGCTCACCGTCGCCTTGGCCCTGGGCCTGTTGACTTACGGTTAGCGCGGCCATTTCGCCGGTGCGGCTCTCGGGGTAGGGGTACAGCGCGGCACAGCCAAAAATTACGCCATCGTGTTCGATTAACGTGTAGTTGGCGATGTCGCGCTCAATGGCGTTGCGGTCGCGTTTGATGAGGCTGCCGTCTTTTTCGTGCGGTTCAATCAGCGACAAGATGGCGCTGACGTCGTCCACCGTGGCTTCGCGCATGTGCTCGAGTTTTTCGTCCACCACCATGGTGCCAATGCCGTCGTGGGTGTAAATCTCTAACAGCGGGGCGCCGTCCACCGCAAACGGCAAAATATGGCTGCGCTCCACACCCGCCTCGCAGGCACGTATGCAGTGGCGCAAGTAAAACGCCGCGTCAGACGGTGCCTGCGGCACCGGCATGGCCTCGAGCAGGCGCCTGGCTTGGGTCAGGGCAAGCTCGGTGGCGATTGGGGCGTCAACCTGTTCGGGGTTGCTGCTGATGCCTGGAATTTCCGTGAGAAACATCAGTTTGTTGGCCTGTAACGCCGCGGCGGTGGAGACGGCGACGTCCTCCATGGTGAGATTAAAGGCCTCGCCCGTCGGTGAAAAACCAAAGGGCGAGATCAGAACCAACGCACCCATGTCCAGCGCGCGGGTAATGCCCACGCTGTCGACCTTGCGCACCAACCCGGAGTGGATGAAGTCAACCCCGTCGAGTAAACCCACCGGAGAGGCGGTGATGAAGTTGCCCGAGAGCACCCGAACCGTGGCGCCTGCCATGGGGGTGTTGGGCAGGGCTTGGCTGAAGGCGGCTTCAATTTCGTAGCGCAGCTGGCCGGCGGCTTCTTGGGCGCAGTCCAGCGTCACCGAGTCGGTGATGCGCATGCCGTGTGAGAACTTGGATTCGTGCCCCTTGGTCTGCAATTGTTCGCTGACTTGTGGCCGAAAACCATACACCAACACGATGCGCAGCCCCATGCTCTGCAGCAAGGCAAGGTCTTGTGCCAAGGCAGGTAGTTTGCCGTGGGCAATGGCTTCACCCGCCACCCCCACAACCAGGGTTTTGCCTCGGTGCATATGAATGTAGGGCGCGACCGAGCGAAACCAAGGGACAAAGGTAAAGTTAAAAACAGACGACATGGCTTGGGCAATGCGCGATTAAGGGCAAAAGGGCAGCAGGCTCACATGATAGGGCCTACGGCGCTTGAGGCCTACAGGTCGAAGTGCTCGCCTTGACCTTGAAGGGCTTTGAGGATCAGGGTGGTATTGAGTCGGTCGCTGATACTCTCGGCCAGACGCAACACATAGTGGCGCAGGTAGGCGCCACGTTTGAAGGCCACACGTGCGACGTTTCGTCCAAACAGGTGCCCGGCGGGCAAAGCCAGCAGGTCGGGGCTGAGGGCGGTTGCTTGGGTGGCCATTTCGGCCACAATGCCCACCCCTAAGCCGAGCTCAACGTAGGTTTTGAGCACATCCGAGTCGATGGCTTCAATTATTACGTTGGGTTTGATGCGGCGGGTGGCAAACGCCATGTCGATGCGTTGGCGCCCGGTGTAAGCGGGCGTGTAGGTCATGAGTGGGTGTTCGGCCAAGTCCTCCAGGCGCAACTCGTCGAGCAGCGCCAGGGCGTGCCCTTTGGGCACCACCACCATGTGTTGCCACTCGTAGCAGGGCAGGGTAATCAGGTCTTCAAACTCGGTCAGTGCCTCGGTGGCCACGCCCAGGTCGGCTTGGTCGTTGAGCAGCATGTGGGCGACCTCGGTGGGCGAGCCCTGGTGTAGGCTTACCGATACCTTGGGGTAGGTCTGCCTGAGCTTGGCAATAGGTGCGGGGAGCACGTAACGCGCTTGGGTGTGGGTGGTGGCAATGCGCAGCGTGCCTGAATCTTGATGGGAGAACTGCTGGCCAATACGTTTGAGGTTGCCAATTTCGCGCAGAATCAAATCGATGCTGCGCACCACCTGTTTGCCAGGTTCGGTTAGGCCGCGTATGCGTTTGCCGTGCCGCGCAAAAATTTCTACGCCCAACTCGTCTTCGAGTTCAATAATGGCTTTGGAGATGCCCGGCTGCGAGGTGTGCAGCGCCTTGGCGGTGTCGGTTAGGTTAAACCCGCAGCGAACTGCCTCTTGGACAAATCGGAATTGATGCAGGTTCATGGGCTGGCCCGTGGGCAACGCGGCGGATAGACCGCATTATGGCGTGTCAAAAGCCTGTGCAACCCACTGGGCCAAAAGCGGGTGTTCGCCCAAACTGTCTTTGCAAGCGATGGTGATGTGGGGGTGGGCGATACGGGTGCGCTCGATCAATTCGGGTAAGTCGCCGCGCGCGTGCTTGCCCATGCCAAAAAACAGGGGCAGCACCGTGATGTGTTGCGCCCCGGCTTGCCCGAGTTGGTGGGCCACGCTGGCTAGGGTGGGTGGGGTGTGCTCTAAGTAAGCGCAGGCCACCAGGTTGGGCGTATGCGTCAACTCGCGAAGTTGCTGGGCCAGCCGCTCAAGCGGCGCCGCCCACTGCACGTCACGCGAGCCGTGCCCGAGCAGTACCCATGCGCGGGTAGTCACCGACGCACCACCAACCAGCGAAACGTCGTCAATGACAACAGCAAAAACGCCACGCTTGGGCTGGCGGCTGCCAGCCATGGGGGCCAGTCTTTGAGGTTGCCCATGTGACCGGTGATGTTGCTGAGCAAGAAAAAACCAATGCCTCCCATGACGCCCAAAAACAAAAACTCTGCAACGCTGCCGCGTCGCGTGTGCAGGTAGGCAAAGGGCAGCGCCATGAAGGTCATGACCAAACTGCTCAACGGGTAAAACACCTTACGCCAGAAGGCGATTTCATGGGCTTGTGCATCTTGTTGGTTGGCCTGCAGGTGTCGTACGTACAAAAACAAGTCGGTGGTGTTGAGTTGCGCGGGGTCTACCATGGCAGAGGTCACCATGCCGGTGTTGATGTCGCTGCTCCAACGTAGGCTGGCGTGCAAGCTTTGATCGATCGTGGGTTGCTTGCGGTTGGAGAGGTAGCGCGTGAGGGTGGCGTCTTGTAAGTACCAGTTGCCGAGCTCGTCGGTTTTGGCCAGGGGCGCTTCGATGCGTTCGAGCAGCACGCCGGTGGCATCAAAGTTGTAGACCTGTATGTTTTGCAGCTGACCGTCGCCCCGCAGCGCCCCCACGTGCACCGCGGCGCTGCCCTGCGCGGTGCGTTCTTTAAGCCACACACCTTGGTCGCTGCGGCCAAGCCCACCGTTGAACTCGGCACGAGACAAGGTTTGTATTTTGTCGGTCACTGGAGCGATGTAGTCGCCCACCACAAACGTCAGCACGGCAAATCCCATACCCATGGTTAGGGTGAGCTTAAGCGCTCGCCATGGGCCAAGTCCAGCGCTTCGCAATACCGTAAATTCACAGCTTTGGCCCAAACGCGCCATGGCAAAGATGCTTCCTATGAGCACACAAATTGGCAGCAACTCGTATACCCGCGAGGGTAGCCCCAAGGCAATGCCGAGCACCGCATCCAGTGCGTTGAACACCCGGGATGGATCGAGCGCCGAGACCCTGCCGACTTGGTCAAGCTCGTCGATGAAGTCAAAAAACACAAACAGTGCCACAAAGCCCAGCAGCGCCAACAACACCGATCGTGCGGTTTCGCGAAAAATCAGTTTGCGTACGGTTTTCATGCTGCCGTCAGGGGACGCATGCGTAGGCGCCAGTGGCTGCGCCAAGCCACGCCAAACAGTGCCAAGCCGGCCAAGCCGCCGTGCAACACGCCAAAGAGCGTCCATGGCCCCACGCGCTGGGTGGCCACCCATCCTTGGCCAATGCTCAGCAAGTTGATGTAGACAACCGCCACCAGCAACGCCAGCAGCAACCCGTTGCCGCCACCACGCGGGTTAACCCGCGTTAGCGCCAGCGCCAGCAGCGCAAAGTTAAACGCCGCAGCGGCTAGGCCAAGCCGCCACGTCAGCTCGGCCATGCGATAAGGCGATGGGCTTTGCCACAACTGCAGGGAGGACGTGCCTTTGATGCCTAGGCCCGGGGTGGTGGCGGTTTCTTGTGTGACGCGCGCCTGGTAATGGTCAAACGCCAAAACCTGGCTGCGTTCAGGGCTGCGCTCAATACGCTGCCCGGCATCAAGCACCAGTGAGCTGCCTCGATCATCGCGTTCAATACGCCCTGAGGCGGCCGAGACCACCGCCTCGCGCTGCCCTTGTTGGCTGGCAATAAACACATTGCTGGCCACGTTGTCGGCGTTGCTGGACTGATCGATAAAAAACACCCGACGGCCATCGGCTGAGCTTTGGAAGCGCCCGGGCTCGATGCGCTGCAAGTCGCCGCGTTGCTCAAATCGGCTGCGGAGCTGGTCAAGCTGAGCGTTGGACCAAGGCCATACCCACCACTGCAGCGCCAAAATCACCACCACAATCGGGGTGGCAAAGCGCAGCACGGGGAGCACAAACTGGCCTGGCCCCATGCCGTTGGCCAGCCACACCACCAACTCACTTTCGCGCTGCATGCGGCCCAGCACCATAACCACCGCAACCAACAGTGC
>JAYPEA010000018.1:0-17902 GCA_038125525.1 Burkholderiaceae bacterium
CGCTGCCGCCCGGCGTGACCATCAACGCAGCAGGCCTAATTAGCGGCAGCACAACTGCGGTCGTCACAACGACCGATTACACCTTCACCGTCACCGCAACCTCAGCCACAGGAGGCTCATCCGTTAGTGGCCCATTGACCATAAAGGTCAGACAGCCTGTGCTCTTGCAGTGGACAACGGCAGGGGTAACCGTTGTCAAAGGAGATGCTGACACCGCAGCAACCTCAACCAACACAACCTTCACCACCCCAACCAACCTCACCTCCGTCGAGTTACTGCTGGTCGGGGGCGGGGGCGGTGGGGGAGCCATTGGCGGCGGCGGTGGCGGAGCCGGGGCGCTTCTCGGAAACCAGGTACATACCGTGGCAGCAGCCACCTCTTACAACATTCAAATCGGGGTAGGTGGCGCAGGTGGAAACAATCCAACCGGGGTGGTGGAATGCGGCGGTGGGATAGGACATGGGCAAAACGGCACAGACACCAGCTTTGGCGCAATTTCTGCCCCCGGCGGCGGAGGTGGGGGGTGCGCCGCCCCGCCTCCTTCAACTTACCCAAACGGGAATCATGGTGGCTCGGGTGGCGGCGCGGCATACCGAGGAAATCAGTCTGGCGCTATAGGTCAAGCAAATCCCAGTTGTGGGCTAGTTGTGAACGGATTCACTTGGTTGTGTAACTCTGGCGGGATTGCAGCTGGCGGTCACGCACACCCAGGCGGTGGTGGCGGTGGCGCTGGTTCAGCAGGCGGCAGTGCAACTGATAACGGGCCAAACCCGGGGAGTCAGGGAGGTAACGGAGGTCTAGGCTACGTGACTAGTGTGGCATTTGAGAGCCGTACATTAGCGGGCGGCGGCGGCGGAGCACCCACAAACTTCGTCACAGCCTCGGATGTAACTGGCACGGGTGGCAGTGGCGTGGGAGGCGACGGAGACCAATTTAATGGCGCTACTGGCGCTGCGAACACCGGTTCAGGAGGCGGAGGTGGAGGCTCCAGCGCAGGAGCAACCGGTGGCTCCGGAGCAGACGGTCTAGTCTTGCTTCGATATTAGCGAAAGTTTCTTTCTCACCCAAACTATCACCAAAGGAAGACAACACCGAAGCTTATCCGCGAGCCCGCCCTTCATAGTTAAGTAGGTCTGGAAATACTCTCCCCGCGACTCCAATCAACTCATACTCCAAGTTGGCTAGAGAAGTTTGGCCAAGCTCTTCAGACACGCCAAGGTTTTCAGGCTTCCACGCCTTCACCCAAAAATATACTGGTTTTCGCAGCACAGGTTGATACGATGGAAATTCAACGAACAGCGCTTGAGCCCAGGCCAAATACTTTTTCGTGATTTTTCTCGGGTCATGACCGGGTACAGCACAGGCACTTAAATCGCCGATGTGATAGGCATACCCGTCACCCCACCGAGCAAATTTTGAGGTGTCCGTCTGGACACCTTTGAGGTTGGCGCTTAACACCCCAGATGTCTTGCCCGCCACCTCTGCCTTGCCAATGTATAGCGGCGCAAAGGTTTCGTCCTCAACGGTTCCAGCCATATATATGAGACCATCAAACTGGCGAGTGCCCTTTTCCCAATCGTCAACGAGTGTGCTGGCTGCCAGTCGAATCAAGGCCTCCATGGCCCCGCTGCGACAAAGCACGCGCCTAATGTTCGCCTTCCCAATTTCTCTGGTACGAACGACTTGCTCGTCCGACGAGTCGAATAACGGTACCGAGTCAATTCGCACGCCATGCCGAGCGCAGAAGCTATCCCAGAGTCTTATTGCACCAGTCTTCATGGAAAACCACTCCCGCCGGCGCTGGCTGACTCTGGTGGCCGAAGCTCAGTCAAATTCGGGCGAACCGACTCCGACAAGCGAGCCTTGATATACCGCTCCGTCGTGGTGATGCTGGTATGGCCGAGCAAATGTTGTATCTCCTCCAACGGAACGCCTCGACGGTACATGTCGGTGGCCGCCTTGCCCTTTAAGTCGTAAGGCCCGAAGTCCTTCAAACCAGCCTTCTCAACGAGCCGCCTGAACATCGCCCCGATGCCCTGCGGTGTGTATGGCTTGCCTGCTCGGCCGTGAACAAATGTCTGGGGCACCACCCTCCTAGACAAATGTGCATCGACCAGCTTGGCTATGTCGCCCACGACTTGAACGTTTACCTCCTTCCCTGTCTTGCCCTGCCGAAATTTCAAGACCCTAACGGACTGGCCTGAATCGTAAATGCGGTCAATATTGGCTGGGCCGGCTTTCAGGATGTCCTCCAAGCGCTGCGCGGTGCGATAGATGAGCGTCATCAGGTTTCGCAGGGGCTCGGAAGCCAGCTCAAAGACCTTGTGATACTCGGCATCGTCGATATACCGGGCGCGTTTCGCTTCACTGTTGCGCTTTACCCCGATGCAAGGGTTTTGGTCGACCCAGCCCCGCTCCATGGCTTTGGTGTACACATGGGACAGGAGTGCCTTCTCGCGGTTGGCCCTAATTGGCGCTGCCTTGGCTCTCTCATCCCGATAAGTTGCGACATGGTGCGGGCGAAGCTCCCCAAATGGAATGTGCCCCAGAGCCTTTTTGAGGCGCTCAGCCTCAATCTGATTGTCGCGGTAGGTTCGTGGCGCTTTCCTAGGTGCAATCTCCCCTAGGTACCAATCCAACAGGGCTGACAATGACCCGCGCTCATAGGCAGGGTCTTCCATCTCAGCCCACAGGCGCTTGGCAGCGTTCAGGTCTTTTCCAAGGTTGATGGGCTTACCTTCTCTAGGCGTGTACCAGTAGCTCGCACGGCGCTTGTAAAGCCGTGGTGGCAAATCAAAGCCAGACTTTCGCCTCCTGCCCATATCAGCCCTTAAACGCCTCCATATTGACCTCCCAGGGCCCCTCTGCGGGTGCCGTTGATTCAGTCCGAGCCATGCGATTAAAGAAATATGCTCTCGCCACCTTCGGTCTCCCAGCCGCATCTTCCTCAAAGACCCAACCGTTGGCCTGCAACCAACGTTTCTGAGCCGCAGGCTGCTCACGCCCAGTTAGGTCTTTCACCTCGGCTCGGGTCAGGAACAGACGCCCCGTTATACCGTCACCAGCGCAAGAAATCCAGCGGCTTTCCCCCTGGGTCATGCATCAGCCCTTCCCTGCCAGGACACCGCGAAGGCATCGTTTGACTGGGTAGACGGCTCAAGTTGGACAGCCTGTAGCCTGGGGTGGACAAACGGTGCAGCCGAGCTGGCGATTTGCGCCGCACCCTTATCGTCACCCGCCTCATACAACCGCCTCATCACAGCCAGCATGACCTCAAGCGGCGACAACCCGGTTCGTATCGCCTCATCAGCAATCTGACGCGTCCTCGCATTACACGAACCCCTGGGCCTTCCAGCATTTGGCCTTGCCCCTCCACGCGTTGATTGAGTTTGATTCATTTCAGCCCTCCCTATGTGGCAAATCATTTAAATGGTGTTCACTTGGTGAATCTGGGTTGGCCCAGCCTGCACGGCAAATACCATCGTTTTGTGAACCTATTTCAGAATCGGTCAGATGACACAGCATCAGCGTTTGAAACTGCTTGCTTCATTTTCTGAATAGGGGGCAGTGGGTCGAACATCGTGTAACGCCCCTTTTGGAAACCTTCAAAATGTCCTGGGTCAAACTTGTCGCTTGGGCGAAGCGCCTGCCAAGTGATTGCCCAAAGGTTCGCGTCGTTGGGGAACTTGCCTTGGGCAGTCTGGTAAATCAAGCCCGCCTCCTCGAGCGCGGTCAAGGCCTTACGAACGGTTGCACTGCTCCTCCACCTCCTGGGACCAAGAACACGCATCGAACTCAGGAGATGCCCGTTATTTACCCCGTTGAATTGAACGGCAATATCAATGAGCAGCGACTGCGCGGCAAAGCTCAATCGGAGGTATGCCTGAGAGTTCAAGACCGAATGCGGTAGAGCTAAAAATGGGCCAGAGATAGGCGCTGCGGACGGCGACTTTTTGCGGCGACGTGTTCTTGGTTCCATAAACCCTCCTTAAAAAAACAAGACCTCTTCACGCTGCCGCATCGACTCTCAAGCCAACACATCACACGAAAATTTAGCGGTCACTCAACACCAAAAGATTAGGCCGAAAAAGTGACGCTGGCAACACAGTAGGGGTAGTGTTTCCGGGTAAATAGCCCACGATATATCAGGAGGAACTTGATACCCACAAGTCGTTAACAGGTTGATTCACCGGTTACTCAAACAGGCGCCATTGTTACGGCGCTTGCTCAATCAAGCGGCCGCGCTTACTATCGGCTCAGCAACTGCGACTAACCATAAACAACAAAGCCCGCCTAGTGCGGGCCTCTCTTTATCTTGAAAATTTCAGGGCGAGTTTTCCCCTCAATTGGTCAAGATAGTTATTATTCTTATGCCGTGATTTTCGGCGACCCCACCAATGCTTGCAACGCGGGGGATGTAGTAGAACCGGGTAAACCAATGGTAAAAATCAAAGCACTTATTTATCTTCTTCTCGCCTGTGGCGTGGGTTATGCCCGCGCGCCTGGCACGGTAACCGTGCATATCAACGCAGGCAGTCCAAATGCCATCAGCTATCCTTTGCAGGCAGAGGCTGAGAGAGAGATTCCAATCGATAGCCACGGCTGGAGCCACAGCAACGCAAGGCGTATCGGCTCTTACTCGCTGGTAAAGTGCTTTCACAAATCCGGCGCGACAGCCGTTACAAACTGCGTAACGGGCTATGCCAAGGGGCGTTTCACTCAGTACACCGGCCGCTTGTTTTTAGCCAGCAGCAGTTCCGTGCAACAGACAAAGGTTTTTTTGGAGTGCAGTCCCGGTGACTAAATCTATGGCTCTCTTTCACCCAATGGTAAAAATCAAGTTACTTATTTACCTTTTGCTGGCGTGCGGAGTGGCTAACGCCGGGGTGACGCTTAGCCTCGAGGGCAAGCCCCCCATGGTTCAAGTGAAGTCGGCTCCCACGGTCGCTCCTACCCCCCAGAAATCGACCGTCCTCTTTGGCTTTGACCAGGCCGTCCTAACCCAGCAGGCTCAAGTGCTCCTCGACCAATAACTGGGCACCCTTCAAACCACCGAGTTGATGGTGGTGGTCGCGGTGGGCCACACCGATTCGGTCGGCGGCGAGAAATATAACCTGAGCCTGTCCACGAGGCGCGCTGCCGCGGTGCGTGACTACCTGTTGAGCCGCGGGGTATCGATGCAGCGTATCTACATCGAGGGCCGGGGCGAGTCCGACCCGCTCGTTAACAACACCACCGAACTAGGACGAGCCAAAAACCGCCGGGTGGAAATCGAGCTGATCCCCGCGGGTCAACGGATGAGCAACTTATCAATCTCTTCTACATTTCAATGAGTTAGGGTCAAAGCCCACCCCGAAAAGGTGGAAAGCCGGTACCAAAGATCACACCGGCATCGGCAAGATCGGCGTCGGCCACGAGCCCTGAGGCAACCAGTTCTTGAGCGCGAGCGACCAGTGGCGCAACCAACTCGAGCGCCAAGGCCTGGGCGGTATCCGACACTGGCCGCTGGTGCACCCGCGGTAGGCTACCGGGGCCCGTGGCCTTGCCATCCTTCCAGGTGTAAAAGCCTTGGCTGGTCTTCTTGCCTAGGTGTCCCGCTTCGACGCGTGATTGCAAGCAGCATGGAACCACGGAAACCAATGCCGTATCGGCGCCGTCGTTACTGGTGTTGATACCAGCCTGGCTGGCGCGGCCATTGGATGCCCCTGTGGGCTGCGCCGCAGCCAGCGAACGGCCCGCGGCCAAGGCAACGTCAAGTCCTACCGTATCGGCAAGCGTCAGCGGTCCCATGGGCATGCCAAAGTCAATCAAGGCCTGGTCGATCTCATGGGGGGACATACCCGCATCAACCTTACGCATCGCGGCGAGCATGTAGGGCGCAAGTACCGCATTCACCAGAAAACCAGGCGCGCTCTTCACTGGTAGGGGCAGCTTGTCAATGCGTCGAACAAATTGCAATGCCCTGTGCATCACGCCGGGGTCAATGCCTTCAGCCTGAACCACCTCCACCAGAGGCATCAAGGCCACTGGGTTAAAAAAATGAATCCCCACCAGTCGCTGTGGCCTTTGCATCACCAAGCGTAAGTCCTCTATGCGCAGGCTAGAGGTGTTGCTGGCAATGATGGCATCGGGTCGGGCAATTTTTTCAATATCACGCAAAAGGGAATGCTTGGCCGACAAGTCTTCAACGATGGCTTCAAGAATAAGATCGGCGTGTGAAACACCTTTGCCATCAGGGTCGGGAATCAGCCGGTCTTGCGCCGCGCGTCGGGCGTATGGGTCTCGCAGACGTTTGGCAAACAAGTTACCAGCTCGGGCAAGCGCAGGCTGGAGGCGATCGATTCCTTGATCTTGCAACGTGACTCTTAATCCGCGCAGTGCACACCAAGCTGCGATGTCGCCACCCATGGTGCCCGCGCCCACCACGTGAATGTGGTTAAGCGGTGCAGCGCCCTCAGCCGCTGTCTTGCCAAAGCCTTTTAAGCGCTCTTGCAAAAAGAATACCCGCACCAAGTTACTCGCCGTCGGCGACCGAACAATTCCATCAAGAATCTCCTCCACCTGCAAAGCATCACCATCGGTCTTTTGCCAAAGATCAATGAGTGCATAAGGCGCCGGATATTGGTCCCGCCGCACTTGACGCGCGAGCTGCTTGCGGGCTGTATGGGCGACAAACGGACGCATCAAACCCCAATTCATCACGGCCTTCATACCCGAGGCGCGGGCAGCGGGCCGACCCGACAATATCAGTCCTCGGGCCGAGTTATGCATGACCCGGGGGGGCGCTGCCAAATCAACGATCCCGATTTGTTTCGCACCCCGCGCGTCCAAACTTTTGCCGGTTAGCATCATGTTTAAAGCAGCCTGCGGTCCAATCAGCCTAGGTAGCCGTCGCATCCCACCCCAGGCCGGCACAATACCCAGCAGCACCTCGGGCAGCCCCAGGCGGGTACCCGGCGTGTCAACGGCAATGCGATAACGACAGGCCAGAGACAGCTCCAATCCGCCTCCTAGGCAAACCCCCTCAATTAACGCAAGTGTCGGGTAGCGCACAGCCGCTAGCCGATTAAACAAAGTCCATCCCCGTCGCACCAGCGCAATCGCCTCATCGCGCGTGGTGAGGCTTTTAAACTCCTCAATATCTGCGCCAGCGACAAAGCCTGAGTCTTTGCCGGACGCGATGATGAGACCGACGGCGTGCACCTGATCGAGATAATCGAGAATCTCTTGTAGCTCGTCCAATACTGCCGCTGACAGGGTATTGAGTCCAGAACTTTCAGTCTGCAGGCTGGCCCAAAAAAGCTTGGGGTTGTGATTGTCAAGCAATAAAACCCAATTTTTCAGTGGCAAGACTGAAGCAGCTTGCCTTTCAGAGCCACCTGCCGACGAGTATGGAGTTCCGTCCGTTGGCGATGTCGTGGGCGCACGGTTCATGACACCGTCTCCACTAGCGCGGCACCGCCGAGACCACCGCCAATACAAATGGCGGCCATACCCCGCATGCTCTTTTGCGATTTTTGTGTGTCGTCTGCCGCGTTGGTTTGATTAACCAAATTCGCACCCCCTTTGCGCTGTAGGCTGCGTGCAAGATGCAGCACAATACGCGCCCCCGAGGCGCCCACCGGATGACCCAAGGCAATCGCCCCGCCATGCACATTGAGTCGCGTGTCATCGATGGCCCCCATCGGCGCGACTCCGAGCTGCTCATGGCAATAGGTGAAATCTTGCCAAGCCTTTAGACACCCAAGAACCTGAGCAGCAAACGCCTCATTTATCTCCCACTGGTCAAGATCGTTGAGCCCGAGGCCGTGGCGCTGCAAAAGCGGCGTGGCGGCATGAACCGGCCCAAGGCCCATTTCAGCCGGATCCAGACCAGCCCAGTGCAGATCAACAAGGCGCGCAATGGGCGCGAGTCCGAACTTTTTTATCGCCGCCTCAGAGGCCAACAGCACCCACGCCGCGCCATCGGTGACTTGTGAGCTGTTACCGGCCGTGATGTTGCCGTAGGGCTTGTCAAACACCGGCCGTAATTGAGCCAGTGCCGCTTCGGTGCAATCGCTGCGCACGCCATCGTCTTCTTTATAAACGGTGCCGCGGTCATCGACGACGGGTATGATTTCGTCAGAAAAAACGCCCGTCTCACGCGCCCGGATCACACGCTGGTGGCTGCGCATTGCATACGCATCCATCTCATGCCGCGTAATACCAAAACGATACGCTAAGTTTTCAGCGGTCTGCCCCATTGAGAGCCCAACCACAGGGTCGGTGAGACCCTTAAGAATCGCGATGACTGGCTGCAAGGCCGCACGCGCAGGCAGCTTAACCAGGTGTCCGAGCTTGGCGACTGTCGTTTTTTTTCCTGCCATGGCAGCGAACCAGCGCAGCATGGTGTCGTTATAAATCAAAGGGGTACGTGATAAGGCATCGACACCACCGGCGAGCACCAAATCGGATCGACCGGTCTGAATATTCGCCATGGCCGAGTCGATGGCCTGCAACCCCGAGGCGCAATTGCGCATCACGGTAAAGCCTGGCACCTTGTGGCCACAGCCCATGCGCAACGCCACCACACGGCCAATATTCACTTCATCGGGAGCCGGGGCGGCACAACCCAAAATAATCTCAGACAGCTGCTCGGGTGCGATCGGCTGGCGCATCAGCAAGGCACGTCCCGCTTGCGTGGCAAGGTCCGATGCACTTAGGCTACCTGGCCCACCGCGGGCCTTAAGAAAAGGCGTGCGGGCGCCATCGACAACATAAACTGGTTCGCGCGATGCCATGGCTAGGCTGCCTTGCGCGGGACACCCGTGTCGCTCGGGGCGGCAAAAAGCGTGGCCGAGCCCAGCGCCTGGCCTGATTGCGCGCCGGCTGATGAGACGCCAGGCCGTTCGTTATCTGCGGGGGTGTCGGTGTGGAATTGGATGCCATTGCCGCGAACCGCAAACGCAAAGTCGTCCACGTGAATTACCCGGTCACGCATTGCATCGCGTGTCGCCAAAGCGTGCGCTTCTTCGTCTGAGACGATGCCCATCGCATGGGCCAGCCCGGGCAGGTCGCGCACATTGCCGCGCGGCACACCCTTGAAGCGCCCAGCCTTTTCGGCCGCGCGAATCTTGGCAGCAATTGGCTCGCAGGCAATCGTCGCCTGCAAAGCCTGCTCAAGCGCGGCCAGTGGCTCCTGTGCACCACGTGGCAAAAAGCAGCTGCGGGTCAACGCATCGCGTGTCTCGCCCGGGTGGGTCAGACTGTGGGCCGCATCGCGCCCCAGCGCATCAGCCGGAGGCCTTTGGCGCAGTCCCCAAGGAAACAAAGCCAGCCTAAGCCCAAAGGCCAGAGGCCGATTGGGGAAATTGGCAAGCACACCGCGAAACGCCGCCCCTGTTTTGTGCAAGCAGTCTTCAAGCGCCCATTGGGCCACCGCCGCGTGGTCGGCCCGACGCCCCTCAGACTCGTATTTTTTAATCACGCAACTGGCAACAAACAGCAGCGACAGGATATCGCCAAGACGTGCGGAGATCTTTTCTTTGCGCTTGAGGCGCCCCCCCAGACTGAGCATGGCCAGATCAGCGAGGCAGGCAAAAGCAGCTGAATACCAGTGCAGCCTGCGAACTTGAGCGGCAAAGACAGCAGCCACGGGCGCATTGGCGGTGGCAAAAATTCCCCCTGTCCAGCCATGCCACGTGGCCCGCGCCCCATTGCCGATGGTGTAGCCCACATGCCGCCAAAGAGCCTGGCCAAAACGGCGTTGGCCTCGGTCACGGTCGGGGTCCTGTGCGGCCTGCATTTCTTTGAGTACATAGGGGTGACAGCGAATGGCACCTTGACCAAAAACAATAAGGCTACGCGTAAGGATGTTTGCGCCCTCAACCGTGATGCTCACCGGCATTTGCTGGTACACCACACCCAGAATATTTTGTGGGCCCAGACAGATGCCTTTGCCACCAACAATATCCATGCCGTCATTAACCAGTGCGCGCGCGCGCTCGGTCACGTGGTACTTGGCAATGGCCGAAACCACCGCAGGGCGTTCACCCAAGTCAACAGCCTGGGCCGAGAGCGTGCGCACCGCGTCGTTCATGTAGTTGTAACCCGCGATCCGCGCCATGGCCTCTTCAATGCCCTCAAAATTCGCCAGGGGGGTGTTGAACTGGCTGCGCACCCGCGCATAGCCGCCAACATAGCGGGCTACGAGCTGCGAGATACCCGCATTGGCTGACGGCAGAGAAATCGCCCGGCCAGCCGAGAGACATTCCATCAACATGCGCCATCCCTGCCCGGCCATCTTCGGCCCCCCAATGATGAAATCCAGGGGCATAAAAACCTCGTGCCCCTCGGTTGGCCCGTTCATGAAATAGGTGTGCAACGCAATATGCCGGCGGCCGACTTGCACACCCGGGTGGTCGCGCGGCACCAGCGCACAAGTTATGCCCAAATCGGTCGCCCCGCCCAGGAGACGATCGGGGTCGTAAAGCCGAAAGGCCAGGCCGAGCGTGGTGCACACCGGCGCCAGCGTGATGTAACGTTTATTCCAACTCACCTTCATGCCCAACACTTCTTGGCCCTGCCACTGCCCTTTGCAAACCAGGCCACTGTCGGGAATGGCCGCTGCGTCCGACCCTGCCCAGGGGCTGGTGAGCGCAAAGGCTGGTATCTCAAGCCCTTTGGCCAAGCGCGGTAGGTAATGATTTTTTTGTGCCTCGGTGCCGTAATGCATCAGCAGCTCGGCAGGCCCCAGCGAGTTGGGCACCATCACCGAAACCGCCAGTGGCGACGAACGCGTGGAGAGCTTGGCAATGACCTCTGAGTGGCCATAAGCAGAAAAGCCCAGGCCACCGTAGGCCTTGGGAATGATCATGCCCAAAAAACCCTTGTCCTTAATGAACTGCCAAGCCTCGGGTGGCATGTCATGGGTTTGATGAATAATTTGCCAATCGTCAACCATGGCGCAGGCTTGTTCAACCTCGTTTGTCAAAAAAGCCTGCTCCTCCGGCGTGAGCGTGGGCTTTGGCAGCGCCATGAGGCGGGCGAAGTTGGGTTTTCCCCGAAAAAGGTCGGCCTCTATCCACACGGTGCCGGCCTCAAGGGCCACGCGCTCCGTCTGCGACATGCTGGGAAGCGCTTTTCGAAAGGCCCGAAAAAGTGCGGCGGTCAACGGCATGGTGTCATCCTTTTATGCTGAATTGGGAGCTATTGACCTTTTAACGGTCCTGGTATCAGCTGGCTCAAAAACCGGAAGCGGCGCGCGCAGCCCCCCTGTTAAGAAGTGCATCAGCCGCGGCAAAAGTCGCTCAAACTGCAGCGTGGCGTCTTCCTTGCCCAACAGTCCATGCCGGTCTTGCTGGGAGGCAAGCAGTTGCAGGCTGTCGGTACCTGCAATGGCATAGGCCGTGGCCCCAAGCATGAAGTGAAAGCGCCAAACAATCTCGGGCTTAGGCACATCGGGTAGCGCCTTAAAAAGTGCCTGCTTGTAGCGATCAAGCACATCTTCGTACTCGTGGGCCAAAAACGCCCGCGCAAATTCCGTGGGCTCGGTCAGCGTGCGGCCAAGCAGCCTGAGAAAGGTGGCGCCGCCAGCGGCGTTTTGGCCTAACCTAAGTAAGGTGCCAAAAAAGGCGTCAAGAATTTTTGAGGGCTTCACCGGCTTACCTGCCGCAGCGCGCTCAAGGCGCTCAAGGGCCAACAACCGTTCCCGGTTGAGCCGGCTCAAGCGCTGGTGAAAAAGCTCTTGAACCAGCGCCTCTTTGCTGCCAAAGTGGTAGTTAACGGCCGCTAGGTTAACCCCCGCTTTCCCAGTAATCTGGCGCATGGAGGTGGCCTCAAACCCGTGGGTCATAAAAAGCTGCTCGGCCGCCTGCAGAATGCGGTCTCGGGTGTGGGCGGCCTTTGGCGCTCGGCGCTGGGTCAGTTCATTCATACGTTTGTTTGATTTTACCCTAATTGTGGATATGACACAACCCCACCCGCGGGTTTTCAAGGGGCTCGCCACCAGCGCCTGAAGAAGCGAGTATTCCGCCACGCGTTACGTATTGTCGCGACGCGTGGATCATCATCACAAACCTGTCCGACTTCAGCATCAGTGAGACAAAAGTGGGCACTTGATTAGAGGAGTGTTTTGGTTCATCTTTCAATTTAAGGAATGAAGATGAACATGAAATCCAACCCATCCAAGGCCCCTGCCGAGCAGGTGGTCAAAGACATCCGTAGAGCCACCAGGCGGTACTACTCAGCCGAGGACAAGGTACGCATTGTTCTAAGCGGCTTGCGGGGTGAAGAAAGTATTGCTGAGTTGTGCCGCAAGGAGGGCATTGCTCAAGGGCTTTATTACAGCTGGAGCAAGGAGTTCCTTGAGGCGGGAAAGAAGCGTCTGGCTGGGGATACGGCTCGCGCAGCCACCAGTGATGAGGTTCGCAGCATGAGAGGGCAAACCCAGGCGTTGAAAGAGACGGTGGCGGATTTGATACTGGAGAACCGGTTGCTTAAAAAAAGCATGATCGGGGATGGGGGCGAGCGGGTATGAGGTACTTGAGTCAAGAGAAGTTGGAGATCATCCGCCTGGTTGAGAGTTCGCATCTGGGGGTCAAACGCACGCTGGCTAAGTTTGGCGTAGCCAGGCCCACCTTCTACCGCTGGTATGCGAGGTACCAGACGCGTGGCGAGGCGGGCTTAAAGAATCACTACCATGGGCCTGTACGACCCTGGAATGGTTTGCCTGAGGAGATAAGGGCCAAGCTCCTTGAGCTAGCACTTGAGGTACCTGAACTCTCGCCTCGAGAGCTAGCGGTGCGCTTCACCCATGCCCAAGGCTACTACGTGAGTGAGTCGACGGTGTATCGATTACTCAAAGCACATGATCTGATTACCAGTCCTGCGTTCGTGGTGATCAAGGCTGCCAATGAGTACAAGGACAAGACCACGGGGGTGAACCAGTTGTGGCAGACCGACTTTACCTACTTCAAGGTGCTGGGCTGGGGTTGGTTCTACCTCTCCACGATCCTGGATGACTACTCGCGCTACATCATTGCCTGGCGGCTTTGTACCACGATGCAAGCGGCTGATGTGACCCAGACGCTGGAGGTGGCGCTGCGCATATCCGGGTGTCAGAGTGCACGGGTGGAGCACAAGCCACGTTTGCTGAGCGACAACGGGCCGTGCTACGTCTCACAGGAGCTGGCGCTTTGGCTAAAAAATCAAGGCATGGGGCATGTCAGGGGAGCGCCAAATCACCCACAGACACAGGGCAAGATTGAGAGGTGGCATCAGACCCTGAAGAACTGCGTCTTGTTGGAGCACTACCACCTACCGGGGGAGCTGGAGCAATCGGTGGGCGAGTTTGTGACGTACTACAACCACCAGCGTTACCACGAAAGCCTGAATAACTTAACCCCAGCAGATGTGTACTTTGGACGGGGTGAATCGATTCTGGAAGAAAGGAGAAAAATTAAAGAGCAGACGATCCAGAGCAGACGACTACAGCACCAACTTGAAACCGTTTAAGATGAAAAACCAATGAGCCAATCTCTCCTTTAAGAAATTACCCCATCTGTCTCAAACCATTTGAAGACGGACACGCACCGCCGAGAAATATTCAACATTTGTTAAATAAATGTTCAAAAAAAAGCCACCTGCTAGGTGGCTGACGTCTCTAACAAGTTGATTTAATTGGCTCCCCGAGCAGGGCTCGAACCTGCGACCTGCGGATTAACAGTCCGTCGCTCTACCAACTGAGCTATCAGGGAACGGGCTTAATTATATGCAATTTTTTGCCCCCTTCTGCGGCGGGTTTGGGGCCTGCGGCTGGTGCGTAGGGGCTGGTCAAGGCGTGCCACTTTGCTTACAGTGGGTGGCATGGAGCCTACTTACTTTTCTGACCCCATGACCGACCAGCTTTTGGCGGTTTGCATGACGCTTGCAACCGAAACATGGGTGTCGCGCCAGCGTATTGAGCGCCTTGAGGCGCGCCTTGCGCAGGCCGGCGTGCCTGAGGCGCCCGAGCCGCTTGCGCCTGCGGCCAACCCCGAGGCGCTGGAGGCGTTTGTGGCACAGCTAATGGCGGCCTTGGACGGCCAGCTGGCTTCTAAGCGGCTTGGCCCCGAGCAGTTGCAAGCCTTGTTGCGCGGGGGCGTGGCCCATGAATGAAGCCGATTTTTTGGCAGCACAGGCGTTTTTGCTGGCGGTTAAGCGGCACTGGACCACCCAGCGCTACCCGGCCCTGCGCGCCACGGCGCAGGCCGCGTTGCCTGCAGACGCCTCGGCGCAGCAAGTGGCGCAATACCTTGAGCCCACCCCGGCCTACCAAACCTTTGCCTGGCTTGAGCGGCATTTGCAAAAAATGAAGTACAGCGGGGCCTATGGTTTGGCGCCGTATCATCACCAACGGCGCGATGCGCTGCTGCCCGCGGTAGAGGCCGCCGCCGCCCAGGCCAGCGCGGCGGTGCCGCCACGCCTTACGCTACAGCCCAACATGCCGCTGCCCGCTTACTACCAAGCGGTGGATATTCATCAGCACCCCCAAGGGCTGGCAACCAACCCACTGGCTGGGCTGATGTACGAGCGTGGCGCGCGCTCCACCACGCCCATGCTGGGGGCCCGGCATCAAGACTTGCACACGCGCTTGACCGATGTGGCGCTTGGCCTGTGCGCCCAGCCACCGGCGCGCGTAATTGATTTGGCCTGCGGCTTTGGCAAAAGCACCTTGCCGTTTGCCCACGCGCTGCCGCAGGTGCCCATTACCGCACTCGATTTGTCTGCCCCTTGCCTCAAAACGGCGGCCTGGCAGGCCGCCGAGCAAGGCGCACGCCACGTGCATTGGTTGCAAGCCAACGCGTGCGCCACGGGCTTGCCCGATGGCAGCGCCGAGCTGGTGACGTCCACCATGCTGCTGCACGAACTGCCCACGCCCGAGCTGCACCAGGCGTTGGCTGAAAGCGCGCGCCTGTGTGCGCCCGGTGGCCAGGTGGTGCATTTGGATTTTTGGCTGATTCGCGATGGCTTTGACCGGTTTATTTATAACGGCCACAGCGACCGCAACAACGAGCCCTTTATGAAGCCTTTGTTTGAAACCGACGTGGCCCAAGCCATGGCACAAGCTGGCCTGGTGGACGTGCAGGTGCTGCCATTTGCCGAGGCCGAGGGGGTTGACCCCGCCGCCCACCCGCATTGGCGTTTTCCGTGGACGGTGATAACCGGCCGCCGCCCTGCTAGCGCGGCAACGTAGCCCAGGCTTTTTCTAGGCGCTTGACGCTTACCGGCGTGGGCGTGCGCAGGCTTTGGGCAAACAAGCTCACGCGCAGTTCTTCCAGCAGCCAGCGGTACTGGGTCATGGCCTCGTCCATGTGGCCTTGGCGCTGCGCCACCAAGCGCCAAAAGCGGCTCTCCAGCGCCTGCACCTCGGCCATGCGTTGGGTGTCGCGGGCAGGGTCGGCGCCGCGCTTGTCCAGTCGCATCACCACGGCCTGAAAGTAGCGCGGCAGGTGCGTCCATTGGGCATACGGCAGCTCGGCCAGCGTGCCCTTGTGCATCAGCCGTTGCAGCTGTTGGGTAAGGTCTTTGGCCACGGCCTCGGGCGGCTTGGCGTCTTTAAGTTTGCGCTGGGCACTGGCCCAGTCGCGCAGCACGGCGCCGGCTTGGCGCGCCACTTCTTGCGCAATCAGCGTTAGGCGGTTGCGTCCTTGCTCAAGCCGTTGGTCAAAGCTGGTGGCGTTGTGCGGCAAGGGCTCGGCCAAAAAGGTACGCTCAAGCGCCACGTTAAGTACCTGCTGCTGCAACACCTGGGCATCGGCCAATGGGGCGTACAGCAAGCTGGTTTGGCGCCAGTCGGGCAGTTGTTTGTTTAGGTACTTCAGCGTCTCGCGCACTTGCAGGGCAAACAGGCGGCGCAGCCCTTGGCGGTGCACGCGCGCGGCCTCGTGCTCGTCGTCGTACACCGCCTGCACCACGGCGTCGCCCTCGTCAACCAACGCGGCAAAGCCCACCAAGGTTTGCCCGTCGCGTTCAATTTCAAGCAGCTCGGGCCATGGGCCAAAGTCCCACGTCGTGTAGCGGGTGGCCGGTGGCGCGGGCTTGCGCGTGGCGGCACCGGGGTTGGCGCGCGCTGGGGTTGCCGCCGTGGTTGCCGCCGTGGTTGCCGTCTTGGTCGGTTGAGCTGGGGTACCCGCGTCTGTCCGCGCCAGTTGGGCGCGTAGCCCCGCCAGCGCCTGAAACGCGCCCCGCGCCTGCTGCCCCCACTGGCCGCGCAGCGCCGCCAAGCTGCGGCCCAAGCCCAGCACGCCGCCGTGTTCGTCCTCGAGCTGCAGGTTCATGTGCAGGTGGGCCGGCAGCATGTCGGGCTTAAAGTCGCTGGCGCGTTGCTCCAGTTGGGTGCGCCCGCGCAGCCAGGGCAGCATGGCGGCAAGCAAATCGCCTTTGGCAAAGTGCTCGGGCTGGCTTAGATGCTGGGCCAGCGCTTGCGCGGTGGCGGGCAAGGGCACCAAGCGGGCGCGGGCTTTTTGCGGCAGCGTCTTAAGCAAGGCCAGCACCTTGTCGGGCAGCATGCCGGGCACCAGCCAGTCCAGCCGCTCTTGGGCCACGCGGTTAAGCGCCACCAGCGGCAGCCGCACCGTCATGCCGTCGCGTGCGTCGCCGGGGTCGTGCAAGTACGTCACCGGGCAGTCAATGCCGCCGAGCCGAATCAGGTCGGGAAACGCCGCCTGCGTTACCGCGTCGGCGGTGTGCCGCATCAAGTCCTCGGGGGTAAGCACCAAGGCCTGCGCCCGCTGTGCTTGGGGTAACTGGCGCAGCCACGCGCGCAGTTGGTCGCGGCTGCTGATGTCGGCTGGCAGCGCGGCCAAATAAAACGCCTCAATTTGGCTATCGTCCACCAACACGTCTTGCCGCCTGGCCTTGTGCTCAAGCTGCAACACCTCGCGCAGCAAGCGCTGGTTGGCTTGCATGAAGCCAAAGCCCTCCTCGCCCAGCGCGCCGTCTACCAGCGCCTCGCGCACAAACACGCGGTGCGCCTCGGTGGGGTCAACCGCCGCGTAATCCACCTTGCGGCCGTGGTACACCAACAGCCCGTAAAGCGTGGCACGCTGATACGCCACCACGGCGCCGCGCTTGGCGTCGTAGTGCGGCTGCAGCAACTCGGTTTTGAGCACGTGTTTGGCGACTCGCTCGACCCACTGCGGCTCAATTTGCGCCACACCGCGCGCGTACAAGCGCGTGGTGTCTACCAATTCGGCCGCCACCACCCAGCGCTTGGGGCGCTTGCGCAAATGCACCCCCGGATGCGGCAAAAACTTGATTTGCCGCGCCCCGGTAAAGGCATCGTCGCCCTCGCCCTTGTAGCCCACGTTGCCCAGCAAACCGGCCAGCAGCGCCACGTGCAACTGCTCGTAGGTGGCCGGCTGGGTGTTAAGGCGCCAGCCCTGCTCTGCGGCCAAGGCCGCAAGCTGTTGGTGGGTTTCGCGCCACTCGCGCACCCGGCGCGCGCTTAAAAAACGCTCACGCAACAGCTGCTCGTATTGCCGGTTGGACAACTTGTGGGCCGTCCCGTGGCCGCCGCGGGCTTTGTCTAGCCAATCCCAAAGGCTTAGCAGGCCCACAAACTCGCTGCGCTCATCGGCAAACGCGGCGTGCGCTTGGTCGGCAGCGGCTTGTTGGTCCATGGGGCGGTCGCGCGGGTCGGGCACGCCCAAGGCCGCGGCAATAACCAGCACCTCGCGCAGCGCCTGCTGTTGCTGCGCCTCAAGCAACATGCGGCCCAAGCGCGGGTCAAGCGGCAGCCGCGCCAGCACCGTGCCGGTGGCGGTTAACTCACCCTGCGCGTCAATGGCGCCCAGTTCGGTCAGTAACTGATAGCCGTCGGCCACGGCGCGGCGCAGCGGTGGCTCAATAAAGTCGAAGGTCTCCACCGCGCCAAGGCCCA
>JAYPEA010000018.1:18002-28944 GCA_038125525.1 Burkholderiaceae bacterium
GCGCGGCGCAGCGGTGGCTCAATAAAGTCGAAGGTCTCCACCGCGCCAAGGCCCAGCGCCTTCATGCGCAAAATCACCCCCGCCAAACTGCTGCGGGCAATCTCGGGGTCGGTAAACGGCGCACGCTTGGCAAAGTCTTCTTCGTCGTACAAGCGAATCGCCACGCCATCGGCCACACGCCCGCACCGCCCGGCTCGCTGCGCCGCGGCCGCCTGGCTGATGCGCTCAACCTGCAACTGCTCAACCTTTTGCCGGTAGCTGTAGCGCTTGACGCGGGCCAAGCCACTGTCAATCACGTACCGAATGCCGGGTACGGTCAGCGAGGTCTCGGCCACGTTGGTGGCCAGCACAATACGCCGGGCATGGTGCGGCGCAAAAATGCGCTCTTGCTCGGCTTGGCTCAAACGGGCAAACAGCGGCACCACCTCGGCCCCGCGTGCCAGCGGCTGATGCGCCAAATGCCGCCGCAGATGGTTGGCGGCGCTACGAATCTCGCGCTCACCGGGCAAAAACACCAAAATGTCGCCCGCCTCTTGCGGGCTTTGCCACAACGCATCCACCGCTTGGGCAATGGCCGTATCAAGGTTGCTGTCACGCGATTCTTCAAACGGCTGCCAACGCACCTCAACCGGGTATAGGCGCCCCGAGACCTGCAACACCGGCGCCGGCCCGCGCAAGCCGGCAAAGTAGTTGGCAAAGCGCTCGGCGTCAATTGTGGCCGAGGTCACCACCACCTTCAAATCGGGCCGCTGCGGCAACACGTGCTTGATGTAGCCCAACAAAAAATCAATGTTCAGGCTACGCTCGTGCGCCTCGTCGATGATGATGGTGTCGTACGCGCGCAGCAGTGGGTCGCGCTGCGTTTGTGCCAACAAAATGCCATCGGTCATGAGCTTAACCGACGCCTGCGGGCTTACCCGCTCTTGAAACCGAATTTGGTAGCCCACCACCTCGCCCAGCGGTGTTTCAAGCTCTTGCGCCAAGCGCTTGGCCACACTGGTGGCGGCAAGCCGCCGGGGCTGGGTGTGGCCAATTAGCCCGCCGCCGTTAAGCCGCCCGCGCCCCAGGGCCAGCGCCATTTTGGGCAACTGGGTGGTTTTGCCCGAGCCGGTCTCGCCGCACACCACCACCACTTGGTGCTCGGCCATGGCCTGCATGATGGCGTGGCGCTGCTGACTGACCGGTAAAGACGCCGGAAAAGAGAGCTTCAATACAAATAACGGTTGGTGGGGTGGCTACAAGCGCGTACGAACGGTCCAAAGCTCAGGAAACAGCACCACGTCGAGCATGCGCTTGAGGTAGGTGACTCCGGCGGTGCCGCCCGTGCCTTGCTTAAACCCAATGATACGCTCAACCGTTGTGACGTGATGAAACCGCCACCGCCTAAAGGCCTCTTCAATGTCCACCAATTTCTCGGCCAACTGGTACAAATCCCAGTGTGCCTTGGGCTGGCTGTAAACCGCAAACCACGCTTGCTCAACCGCGACATGCGCCACATGCGGCGCCGTCCAATCGCGCGCCAGCACCTCGGCGGGCAAGGCCAAGCCGCTGCTGTGTACCACCTGCAAGGCCTCATCGTAAATCGAACGCGCCTGCAAGCGTTTGCGCAACACGTGGTCAATGGCGGGCTGATCGCGGTAGCGCGCAAGGTGGGCGGCGTTTTTGTTGCCCAGCATCATCTCAATGGCGCGGTACTGCCAACTTTGCAAACCGCTGGATTGCCCCAGCGAGGGCCGCATCATCGAATACTCGCTGGGCGTCATGGTGTTGAGCACGCTCCAGCCTTGAATCAACGTCTCAAACACGCGCGAGACGCGCGCGAGCATCTTAAACGCCACCGGCATGTCGTGCTGGCGCATGGCCGCCATGGCGCCGTCCAATTCGTGAATCATCAGCTTCATCCACAGCTCAGAGGTTTGATGCTGAATAATGAACAGCTGCTCGTTGGGGTCTTGTGAGCGCGGCGCTTGCGCACCGAGCACCTGGTCAAGCCCCAAGTAATCGTGATACGTTAAGTTAGCCGCTGGCTCGGTGTTTTGCATGGCGTCCGTCATCCTTACGTTACCCCTTGGCGTGCCGCTTGGCGCGGCCGCTGCCATGTGCCTTGTTGCGCCAATTGCTCAATGCACTGCACCGCAAGCCACACCTCGTCAAAACTGTTGTACAGCGGCGCAAAGCCAAAGCGCATCAGGTCAGGGGTTTGGTCGGTGGGGCTACCGGCGCGAAAATCGCCCACCACACCCTGTGCAATCAACGCCTGCATAAGGGCGTACCCATCGCCGGCAAACTGCAGGCTTACCTGCGAGCCCCGGCGCGCCGCCTCACGCGGCGACGCCAACGCAAACCCCAAGCCCGCCAAGCGTTCGTCAAACAGGGCCACAAACAACTCGGTAAGCGCCACCGACTTATGGCGCAAGGCCTGCATGCCGCCCACCGGTGCCAACTGGGCAAACACCTCCAAGGCCTCGTCTAAGGCCACCAAACTCAACACCGGTGGCGTACCCGTTTGCAAACCGGCTGCGCCGGCGGCTGGCTCAAAATCGGGCACAAACGCAAACGGGCGCGCGTGCCCAAACCACCCCTTAATCGGCTGCTCTAACCCGGTTTGCCTATTGGGGTGCACCCACCAAAAGGCCGGCGCACCCGGCCCACCATTTAAGTACTTGTAGCCGCAGCCCACCGCAAAATCGGCGCCCCACGCCGGCAAGGCCAGCGGCACCGCGCCGGTGCTGTGCGCCAAGTCCCACGCGCTCAAAACGCCCGCCGCGCGGCAACGCCGCGCCAAATCCGGCAAATCGTGCATGGCCCCGGTGCGGTAGTTCACATGCGTGAGGGCCAGCACCGCCACCTCGGGGCCCAGCGCCTGGGCGATGGTGTGGGGCGGTACTTCACGCAACGTTAAGCCGTGCTGCTGCGCCACCGAATGCGCAAGGTAGCGGTCGGTGGGAAAGTTGCTCAACTCAGTTAGCAACACCCGCCGCGTGGCGTCTTGCACCTTGGCCATGGCCACGGCTGCGCTTAATACCTTGTACCAATTCACCGACGTGTTGTCGCCCACCATCACATCGCCGGCCTCGGCCCCCAACAACGGCGCAATTTTGCTCGCCACCCGCGCCGGTAAGGTGTACCACCCCGCTTGGTTCCAGCCACCTATAAGCTGCTGCGCCCACTCGCTGGCCGCGGTTTGCTGCAGCCGTTGCGCCACCGCGTGCGGCATGGCGCCCAGCGAATTGCCGTCTAGGTAAATCACGCCCGAGGGCAAGGCAAACCGCTCGCGCAAGCCACGCAGGGCGTCTTGGCTATCGAGGTGCTGGCAATCGGCGCGGGAAATATGCGGCATGGCAGGGGGTAAGTGGATGATTGACCCACAAGATACCCAAGTTAGCCCGCCGTGGTGTCGGTTTTTTCCAACGACCTACCCCGCTAGCAGAAAGAAAAAAAGCCCCTAGGTGGTTTTTCCTAGAGGCCTTTAAACGGGTAGATGGTCGGCGTGGCGGGATTCGAACTCGCGACCCCTTGCACCCCATGCAAGTGCGCTACCAGGCTGCGCTACACGCCGAGAGTATTGATTATAGCCAGTCCGTTATAGGTCGGGGTCGAGCAGGTCGCGTATGCGCACCAGTTCGCTGCGCAGTTGGGCCACACCCTGGGGTTGGTCCAGGCTTAGGTTCCATGCTTGCGCGGCCAAGGTGTCGCCGTAGCCCGGGTGGGCTGCGGGCTCGGCGTTTAGTTGTGGGCGGCGGCTTTGGCGTTCGGCGGCTACCCATTCTTGTATGCGACTGCGCGCGCCTTGAATGGTAAAGCCCTTGTCATACAGCAGTTCGCGTATGCGCCGAATCATCACCACCTCGTGCTGCTGGTAGTAGCGGCGGTTGCCACGGCGCTTAACCGGCTTGAGTTGGGCAAATTCTTGCTCCCAGTAGCGCAGCACGTGCGGCTTAACGGCGCACAGCTCGGCCACCTCACCAATGGTGAAGTAGCGCTTGCTGGGAATTGAGGGTAACGAGACTTCCACTGGGTTTGAATCGGTTGCGTGTGTTTACACTTTACCCTACCGATGGCGGGTTGACCATTTGTTCGCGCAACTTGGCGCTGGGGTGAAAGGTTACCACCCGCCGCGGGCCAATGGCAACGGCCTCGCCGGTGCGGGGGTTGCGGCCGGGGCGCGCGGTTTTTTGGCGCACCTGAAAGTTGCCAAAGCCCGAGACTTTTACCTCGTCTCCTTGGACCAAGGCGTCGGTTACCAGGTCAAAAAAAGCGTTCACCATGTCTTTGGCTTCGCGTTTGTTTAGGCCAATTTCTTCGTACAGCAGTTCGGCCAACTCGGCCTTGGTCAGGGCTGGGCTTTCAATGCTTTGTAGGGCCATGTCAGACACGTGGGGCTCTCCTGTATTTTTTTGCTGCTAAATGCGCAGGCGGGCTTGGCAGTGCTGCACCAGGGCCTGCTGCACTTCGGCCACGGCGGCGTCGGCCTGTTCGTCGGTTAGCGTGGCCGTGGGGCTGCCCAGCACCAGTCGCAGTGCCATGCTGGTGTGGCCGTGCTCGGCATGGCCCTCTGGGGGGCGGTAGGTGTCAAACAGCACCACGTCTTGCAGCAGCCCGGTGCCGTTGGCTTGGCGGGCGGCCTGTAGCACGGTGGCCGCGCCGGTGCCGTCGGCCACCCACAGCGCCACGTCGCGCCATACACGCGGGTTGCGGCCAATGGTGGCGGTTTGCGGCATGGACTGGGCTTGCACGGCGTCAAGCGTAAGCTCAAACAACACCGGCGCGTGGTTTAGCTCGTGTTGCTGGCGCCAGCGGGGGTGCAGTTCGCCCAGGGTGCCCACTTGGGTTTGGCCCAGCCACACCGAGGCGCAGCGCCCCGGGTGCAGTGCGGGGTGTTGATGGGCCTCAAAGCGGGGGTGGTGCCCGGCCAGCAAGCGTTCCACGTCGGCCTTTACGTCGTAAAAATCCACCGCCTCGTCGGTGCTGCCCCACTGCAGTGGGTGCATCGCCCCGTAGGCCAGGCCGGCCACGTGCATGGGTTGCGCGTAGCCCGCTACGGTGGTGTCGCTGGCGGCTACGGTGGTGTCGCGGCAAAACACGCGCCCCACCTCAAACACGCGCACGCGGTCGGCGCGGCGGTCAAGGTTGTAGCGCAGCACGTGCAGCAGGCCACCCCAAAGGCTAGAGCGCATCACGCTCATGTGGCTGGCAATGGGGTTAAGCAGTTGCACGGGCTCGGGGTTGCCGTGCAGGTCGGTTTCCCACGCGCGGTCAACAAAGCTGTAGTTAATGGTTTCTTGGTAGCCCATGTGGGCCAGGGCGTGGCGCACGGCCATGGGGTGGCGGCGGGTTTCGGGCGGTGTGCGCGGCGCCACGGGGGCCAGCGGGGGCGTGTCGGGCAGCTGCTCGTAGCCCACCACACGGGCCACTTCTTCAATCAGGTCTTCTTCGCTGGTAAGGTCAAAGCGCCAGCTCGGCGGCGTCACCACCAAGGTGTCGTCGTCTTGCCGATGGCAGGGCAAGCCCAGGCGCGTAAACACCTGCTCGCAGGTGTTGGTGGCCACTGGCATGCCCAGCACCTTGGCCGCGCGCGCCACGCGCATGGCCACCGGCGTGGGTTGGGGCAACTGCACCACGTGGTCGTCCACCGGGCCGGGCTGGCCGCCGCAAATTTGCACTATCAGCTCGGTAAGGTAGTGCACGTGGTCAACGGTGGTGGCGGGGTCTACGCCGCGCTCAAAGCGGTGCGCCGCGTCGGTAGAGAAGTTAAAGCGCCGCGCCCGCCCCATAACAGCCGCGGGCCACCAAAACGCCGCCTCCACGTACACGTGGCGCGTGTCGTCGCCTACGGCGGTGGCGTCTCCGCCCATGATGCCGGCCAGGCTCTCGAGTTGTTGGGCATCGGCAATTACGCCCACGTGTTCGTCTACGGTAATGGTGTTGCCGTTAAGCAGCTTAAGGCGCTCGCCGGGCTGCCCCCAGCGCACCTCAAGGTGGCCGTGAATGCGGTCCAGGTCAAAGATGTGCGAGGGCCGCCCCAGCTCGAACATGACGTAGTTGGAAATGTCGACCAGCGCCGAAACCGGCCGCTGCCCGCAGCGCAGCAGGCGCTGCACCATCCACGGCGGCGTAACCGCCTTGGGGTTAACGTGGCGTACCACGCGCCCGGTAAAGCGCCCGCACAAGTCGCCGTGGTGTACCTTTACGGGCAGCACGTCTTGATGCTGCGCGGCCACGGGCGTAAAGCTGGGGCTGCGCAGCGGCGCACCGGTGAGTGCGGCCACCTCGCGCGCCACGCCGTACACGCTTAAGCCGTGCGCCAGGTTGGGGGTAAGCTTAAGTTCAAATACCGTGTCGTCCAGCGCCAGCCACTGGCGAATGTCTTGCCCCAACGGGGCGTCGTCGGCCAGCTCCAGCAGGCCGCTGTGGTCGTCGCCCAAGCCAAGCTCTTTGCCCGAGCACAGCATGCCTTGGCTTGCCACGCCGCGCAGCTTGCCTTCTTTGATGCGCCACGGCGCCCCCCCGGGCTCGGCTGGCGGCAAGTCGGCGCCTACGGTGGCCAGTGGCACGCGCAAGCCGGCGCGGGCATTGGGCGCCCCGCACACGATTTGGCGCGGCTCGCCCTGCCCGGTGCTTACCGTGCACACGCGCAGGCGGTCGGCGTTGGGGTGGGGCTCGGCGCTTTCAATTTGCGCCACCACCACGCCGGCAAATGGCGGGGCCGCGGGGGTGAGCGATTCCACCTCAAACCCTGCCATGGTAAGCACGTCGGCTAACGCCTGCGTGCTTAGGTTGGGGTCACAGTACTGGCGTAGCCAAGATTCGGGAAACTGCATGGCTGGGGCTGCCGTTATTGAAACTGCGCCAAAAAGCGCAAGTCGCCGTCAAAAAATTGCCGCAAGTCGGCCACGCCATAGCGCAGCATGGCCAGGCGGTCAATGCCGCTGCCAAAGGCAAAGCCAATGTGTTGCTCGGGGTTTAAGCCCATGTTGCGAATAACCTGCGGGTGTACCTGCCCCGAGCCCGATACCTCGAGCCAGCGCCCGGCCAAGGGGCCGTCGGTGAACATCATGTCAATTTCGGCGCTGGGCTCGGTAAACGGAAAATAACTGGGCCGAAAGCGAATGCGCAGCGCGTCGGTTTCAAAAAACGCGCGCAAAAAGCGCAAATACGTGGCCTTAAGGTCTTTAAAGCTAATGGCCTCGCCCACCCACAGGCCCTCAACTTGGTGAAACATGGGCGAGTGCGTGGCGTCGCTGTCAACCCGGTAGGTACGGCCCGGGGCAATCACGCGAATTTCGGGCATGCCCTGCCCCGCATCAAGCGCGGCGCGGTGGCGCTTAACGTGTTGCACCGCGTAGCGGATTTGCATGGGGCTGGTGTGGGTGCGCAGCACCAAGTCGTTTTCCACGTAAAACGTGTCGTGCATGGAGCGCGCGGGGTGGTCAGCCGGGGTGTTGAGCGCGGTGAAGTTGTACCAGTCGTTTTCAATTTCGGGGCCATCGGCCACATCAAAGCCCATGGACGCAAATATCAGCTCAATGCGCTCCATGGCCCGCGTAATGGGGTGCAGCCCGCCGGTAAGGGTGCGCTGGCGTCCGGGTAGCGTCACGTCTAACACCTCAGCGGCCAACTGGCGCTGCAATTCGGCGGCGGCCATGGCCTCGCGGCGGGCGGCCAGCAGCGCTTCAATGCCCTGCTTGGCTTGGTTAATGGCCGCGCCCTGGGATTTTTTTTGCTCCACGGGCAGGCTGGCCAGGCCTTTCATGAGCTCGGTGATGCGCCCGCTTTTGCCCAAATACGCCGCCTTGGCGTTTTCGAGCTCGGCGGGCGTACTGGCCTGGGCAAAGGCAGACTCAGCTTGCGAGACGAGGAGGGGCAAATCGGTCATGGCAAACCCAAAAGGGGGCGCCTGTGGGCGCCCCTTGTCCAGCCGGCGGCGGCGTTAGGCCGCGCTGGCGGCGAGTTTGGCTTTGGCCTGTTCCACCACTTGGGCAAAACCGGCCTGATCGTGCACCGCCATGTCGGCCAGCACCTTGCGGTCAATTTCAATGGCCGCGGCCTTCAGGCCAGCCATGAACTGGCTGTAAGTCATGCCCAGTTCGCGCACACCGGCGTTGATACGGGCAATCCAGAGCTGACGAAAGACACGCTTTTTGGTGCGACGGTCACGGTAGGCGTACTGGCCGGCCTTCATGACGGCCTGTTTGGCCACCCGAAAGACGTTGCCGCGACGACCGCGAAAACCCTTGGCTTGGGCTAAGACTTTTTTGTGTTTGGCGCGTGCGGTGACGCCACGTTTTACGCGAGGCATATGAAGTTCTCCTTAAACCAAAAGTGGGGTTACAGACCAGCGTAGGGCATCATGCCGGCGATGTGGCCCACGTCGGCCGTGGCCACGTTGACGGCACCGCGCAAATGGCGTTTGGCCTTGGTGGTTTTTTTGGTCAGGATGTGGCGCTTAAACGCCTGCCCGCGTTTGACGGTTCCGCCCGGACGCACGCGAAAGCGCTTTTTGGCCGAGCTTTTGGTCTTCATTTTTGGCATGTCAATGCTCTCTTTGTTTGTGCTCGTGAGGTGCCGGCAACCGCTGCCGTCTTGTTAACCCCGAGACACTTGTTGGCCGGGGCAAGCCCCAGCGGGTGGCCCCACACGGGGGCCGTGGCGCCTACGCCTCGGTGGGCGCAGGTGCCGGTTCGGCCTTGGCCGGCTTGGCAGCCGACTTACGCTTGCCTGGGGCAAGCATCATGACCATTTGGCGCCCCTCGAGCTTGGGAAACTGCTCCACCTGCGCGGCGTCCGCAAGTTCGTCGCGCACGCGCTCGAGTAGTGCCAGCCCCAGCTCTTGGTGGGTGATTTCGCGGCCGCGAAAGCGCAAGGTAACCTTAACCTTGTCGCCCTCTTGCAAAAAGCGCTTGATGTTGCGCATTTTGATGCCGTAGTCACCGTCGTCGGTGCCGGGGCGAAATTTTACCTCTTTTACCTCAATGACTTTTTGCTTGGCCTTGGCCTCGGCGGCACGTTTTTGTTCTTGGTATTTGAACTTGCCGTAGTCCATGAGGCGGCAAACCGGCGGACGAGCAGTGGGGGAGATTTCCACCAAGTCAACGTCCATTTCTTCGGCTAACCTAATGGCGTCGCGGGTGTCCATGATGCCCATGGATTCGTTGTCTGGCCCGCTAACCCGAACCTCGGGCACCATGATTTCACGGTTTAGGCGGTGTTTACGTTCTTCGCGCTGTCGACGGTCTCTGAAATCGGTAGCGATGGTTGCGATCCTTTGAAGCTTTTAGAGTCGGTTGGTTACGGCGTGCTGCAACATTTGAGTAAACGCCGCAATCGAGTGGGTGCCTAGGTCTTGGTTGCCGCGTGCGCGCAGCGCCACGGTGCCGGCTTCCCGCTCTTTCTCGCCAATAACCGCGAGGTAGGGCACCTTTTGTAGCGCCCAATGGCGGATTTTAGCGTTAATTTTCTCGTTTCGGGTATCCGCCACCGCCCTAAAGCCTTGATCGCGCAGCGTTTTTACCACGCTTTGTACCGCCTCGCCCTGGTTGTCGGTGATGTTAAGCACCGCCACTTGCTGCGGTGCCAGCCACACCGGCAGCGCCCCGGCGTGTTGCTCAATCAAAATACCAATAAACCGCTCAAGGCTCCCCAAAATCGCCCGGTGCAGCATAACGGGCGGCTTGCGGCTGCCGTCTTCGTCCACGTATTCGGCCTCAAGCCGTTGCGCCATCGAAAAGTCAACCTGTATGGTGCCGCACTGCCACTGGCGGCCAATTGCGTCTTTTAGGGTGTATTCAATTTTCGGCCCGTAAAAGGCGCCGTCGCCCTGGGCAATATCAAACGCCACGTCGCAGCGCCGCAGGCTTTCAATCAGTGCATTTTCGGCTTTGTCCCACACCGCATCGCTGCCAATACGCTGGGCCGGGCGGGTGGCCACTTTGTACAAAATTTCGGTAAAGCCAAAGTCGGCGTACACCTTTTGCAGCAAGGCGGTGTAGCCCACGCATTCGTCCAAAATCATGTCTTCGGTGCAAAACACGTGCCCGTCGTCTTGGGTAAAGCCACGCACCCGCATGATGCCGTGTAGGCCGCCGCTGGGTTCGTTGCGGTGGCACTGGCCAAATTCACCGTAGCGCAGCGGCAGGTCGCGGTAGCTTTTGATGCCTTGCTTAAAAATTAAAATGTGGCCCGGGCAGTTCATGGGCTTGAGCGCGTAGTCGCGCTTTTCGGACTCGGTGACAAACATGTTCTCGCGGTATTTGTCCCAATGCCCGGTTTTTTCCCACAAACCGCTGTCCAAAATTTGCGGCCCCTTTACCTCTTGGTAGCCGTTGTCGCGGTACACCCGGCGCATGTACTGCTCCACCTCTTGCCATAGCGTCCAGCCCTTGGCGTGCCAAAACACGGTGCCTGGGGCGTGGTCGTCGATGTGAAACAGGTCGAGTTCGCGGCCGAGTTTGCGGTGGTCGCGTTTTTCGGCCTCTTCGAGCATCGTGAGGTACTGCTGCAAGTCGTCTTTGCTGGCCCAGGCCGTGCCGTATATGCGTTGCAGCATTTCGTTGCGGTGGTCGCCGCGCCAGTAGGCCCCCGCCACCTTCATGAGCTTAAAGTGCTTGAGCTTGCCGGTGCTGGGCACGTGCGGGCCACGGCACAAGTCGGTAAACGCCCCTTCGCGATACAGCGAGACCGCCTCACCCGCCGGAATGCTGGCAATGATTTCGGCCTTGTAGTGTTCGCCTTGTGCTTTAAAAAACGTCACCGCCTCGTCGCGCGGCAGCACCTCGCGCTGCACCGGTTCGTCTTTGGCGGCGAGTTCGGCCATGCGCTGCTCGATGGCTTGCAAGTCTTCGGGGGTAAAGGGGCGGCTGTACGAAAAATCGTAATAAAACCCGTTTTCGATGACTGGGCCAATGGTGACCTGGGCCTCGGGGTACAAGTCTTTAACCGCGTA
>JAYPEA010000019.1:0-28565 GCA_038125525.1 Burkholderiaceae bacterium
ACCGAAGACGATGCCTGGCGTGCCATGGGCTGGTTGCATGCGGCCGAGCGGCCGTGGCAAATGGCCTTTCAGCGCCGCGTGGTACGCGGCGAGTTGTCCGCGTTGTTAGGCCCGGCCACGTTGGACGCGGACAAACTGCTTCGTACCCTGGGCATTGCTCAGGCCGCCAAGCGCCAGTTAACCAAGCTCAAGCCTGCCAGCCAAGCGGCATTAAAGGCCTATGCGCAAGGGGTAAACGCTTATTTTGCCGGCCCGCCAAGCCGGCTTGGCCCCGAGTTTTGGATACTTGGCGAGCGCCCACAAGCCTTGGCTGCACGGGGCGAATTTTGGCAACCCAGCGACAGCGTGGGTTGGGCACTGATGATGGCGCTGGACCTGGGCGGCAACTGGAGCCATGAGGTGGCGCGTATGACCGCCTCTTCCACGCTGAGCACGCGTGAAATTTGGCAGTTGATGCCGCCGTACCCCGGTGAGGCGCCTGCCAGCGGCGCCGATTTTGCGCAGTGGTACGACGGCCTGGGGGTCTTTGACCGACGCGCCACCATGGCCAAACCCCAGCCCGACCCCGACGCGGGCTGGCGCGCCGCTGTGGCGCAGGCCGCCGCACAGTGGGTGCAGTCGTTGGGCCAACAAAGCGGGCTGGGCTCCAACAACTGGGCGTTGGCGGGTAGCCGCACCGAGAGTGGGCGCCCCCTGTTGGCCAACGACCCGCACCTTACTTTGGGCGCGCCGGCCGTGTGGTACGTGGCGCATGTACAGGGCGGGGCGGTGAACGCCGTGGGTGCCACCCTGCCGGGCCTACCTTTTGTGGTGCTGGGGCGCACCGCCACGGCCGCGTGGGGCTTTACCAACACCAACCCCGACGTGCAAGACCTTTACCTGGAGCAGCTCAACCCGTTTGACGCCAACCAATACCGCGTGCCCAGCGCCGACGGACGCCCCAAGTGGCAGCCCTTTACGATTCGGCGCGAGCGCATTGAGGTCAAAGGCCAAGCGGCCGTGACCTTGGCGGTGCGCCAAAGTCGTCACGGCCCCATCGTCAGCGACGTGCAACAAGCCTTCGACGCCATGCCGCTGGACCGTACCCGATTCGCCGTGGCGCTGCGCTGGGCGGCTTTGGACGAGGACAACACCACGCTGGACGCCGGCTTTGCCGTGAACCGCGCGCATTCGGTGGACGACTTGATGCGAGCCTATGCAAGTTACCACTCGCCCATGCAAAACGTGGTCATGGCCGATGCCGCGGGACGCATCGCCTACCGCGCCGTAGGCCGGGTACCGCTGCGTCGTCCAGACAACGATCTAATGGGCGTGGCACCGGCGCCCGGCTGGGACCCACGCTACGACTGGAGCGGGTGGCTCGACCCCGCCCAGCATCCGGCAAGCGACGGCGCCAACGGGTGGGTGGCCACGGCCAACCAGCGCGTTGCCGACCCTGCGGGTGGTCCGTTTCTAACCGGGGATTGGGCCCAACCCTGGCGCATGCAGCGCATCACGCAACTGCTAGGGGCCACGCCGCTGCACACCATGCGCAGCATGCAGGCGATGCAAAGCGATGTGCTCTCAAGCGAGGCGCAGCAGTGGCTGCCACTGCTGCAGGCGGCCCCTGGCCAGCACCGGCTGGTTCCTCAAGTCAAGGCACTGATGCGGAACTTTGACGGGCGCATGACCGCCAACCGCCCCGAGCCGCTGATTTTGGCGGCTTGGCTGGATGAGGTCACCCGCCGCGTGCTTGTGCCTAAGGTGGGTGACGCACGCATGGCGGTGTTGTACGGTAAGCGCACCTTTCGTCCGGGCGTACTGGGTATGTTGCAGCGAGACGACGCCAACTGGTGCGGGCAGGGCGGTTGCGTGGCGCTGGCCGGCGACGCCTTGGACGCGGCCCTGACGCGACTGGCTGAATCCTACGGCAGCGACCCGATGGCCTGGCGCTGGGGCCAAGCGCACCAGGCCACCAGTACCCACCGCCCGTTTGGCTCGGTGCAGGCGCTGCGCTGGCTGTTTGACATACGCGTACCCAGCCCGGGTGACCCCAATACGGTTAACGTGGGCACCTATGACCCAAGTAAGGCGCAGGCGCCGTTTGCCAACCGCAAGGCGGCTTCGTACCGTGCCATTTACGACTTGGCAGACCCCGAACAATCGGTATTTATCTACGCCACAGGCCAAAGCGGCAACGTATTTACCCGGCGTTACCGTGACATGGCCAGCCAGTGGGCCGCTGGGCACTACCGGCCGCTGCGCATGCAAGTGGGCGAGGCCAAACGGTCGCTGGTGCTTGCGCCAACGGCTCCCATCACCCAACCGTAGGGGGCTGCCGTTGCGCTGTTTCGGCATAGCCTTGGGCTCCATGCACGCTTGGTGTTTGGCCACCTATTTTATTTATTTAACATAATATACATCGTAGAAAGTTAAGGATTGGCCTGTCTGCGTCAACCCGTCGGCTTGTTCGTGTACGCTCGGCCCAGTCGCTCAACGGCAATTGGTCTGCCCAATAACCCCAGCATCTGCGCGACCAACTGAACAATTAATATGTTTAAATTCAATATACTTTTTTAATTACTTCAGGTAACTTATGCGAATTGAACGGCGTCTGCCGCTTAAGCCTGCATGCGATAAAACAGGCTTTGTACGTTCGCGCTGGTTTGCGCCGCCACGTCTTCAAGCGTTAACTGCTTAATTTCGGCTACCTGCTCGGCCACGTGGCGTACCCACGCCGGATTGTTGGTTTTTCCCCTGTGCGGCACCGGGGCCAAATAGGGGCTGTCGGTTTCAACCAGCATGCGGTCCATGGGCACCATGGCCACCACGTCGCGCAAATCGCCCGCGTTTTTAAAGGTGATGATGCCGGAGAACGAGATGTAAAACCCCATGTCCAGCGCCTGTTTGGCAAATTCGGCGCTCTCGGTAAAGCAATGGATGACGCCTTGCACCGGGTTGGACTGGTCTGGCCCGCCTTCCTGGCGCAGCAAGGCCAGCGTGTCCTCGGCTGCGGCGCGGGTGTGCACCACCAGGGGTAAGCCGCTGGTTCGAGCCGCTCGAATGTGTTGCACAAACCGGTCACGCTGCCATTGCATGTCCTGCACGCTGCGGCCGTCTAGCCGGTAGTAGTCCAACCCGGTCTCGCCAATGGCCACCACGCGCGGGCGCTGGGCTCGCTCGGTCAAGGCCTCGACGCTTGGCTCGGTTACACCCTCGTTGTCTGGGTGCACGCCAACCGTGGCCCATAAATTGGGGTGCTGCTCGGCTAAGGCGTACACGGCATCAAATTCTTCTAAGGTGGTGCAAATGCACACCGCTTGACTTACCTGGTGCTGGGCCATGTCAGCCTGTATGTCGGCGAGACGGCCAACCAGTTCAGGAAAGTTCAGATGGCAGTGCGAGTCGATCAGCATGGCGGTGTGGGGGTAGGTGGTGACGCTAAGCTTGGCGCCGCGCATGCAGGGCGCGCTGAGCCATGGCCACGTGGGCGTCAAGCATCAGGCTGGCCTGAAACGGGTGCGCGGCGTGTCGTCGGTCGTCGTTAAGTTGTTTGGCCCATTGCTGCAGGGCCATGGGCTGCATGGGGTGCGGCCATTGGGCTTGCACAAAAAACCTGGGGGCCGCGCCATGAACCGTGGCCAAGGCGTCATGCGCTACCTTTTGCAGCATTTCAACTAGGTCGGGCCCGCTCAAGCGCGCCAAGGCCCCACCCTGCCCCTTGGCCAGCAAACTGGGTAGGGTTTGGCATTCGCTCTGGGTCAGGCCCGCGCCGAGCAAGGCCAAGGCTTTTTCGGGCAGTCCACCAGCAAGTTGCAGGCAAGCCTGGCAGTCGCTTGCTGAGGCCTTGGGGTGCTGCTGCGCCAGCCAGTCCAGAACCTCGGGGACCGGCGGCCAGTGCACCGCGTGCAGTTGGCAGCGGCTGCGCACCGTGGGCAGCACCGCGGCGGGCTGCTCGGTGGCCAACACAAAACGCAGGTGGGGCGGGGGTTCTTCTAGGGTTTTAAGCAACGTGTTGGCCGATTCGGTGTTGAGCCGCTCGGCGGGGTACACCACCACCACCCGGCCCTGTTGGCGTGAGCGGGTGCGTTGTGCAAACTCCACGGCCTCCAGCGCCGCGTCCACCCGTATCCATTGGCTGGGCTTGGTGTCTTTGCCCTCTAGCGCCGCCTGGGCGCGGGGCGCAAGCATCAAGCCGGTGGTGGTGGACACCGTCTCGGGCAGTAGCAGGCATAAGTCGGGGTGGGTTTGGGCGTGCAAGTTGCCGCAACTGGGGCATTGTCCGCACATGCCCTGCGCCGTGGGTGCCTCGCACAGCCAAGCGGCAGCTAAGTGGTAGGCCAATGCCAATTGGCCCACGCCCGCCGGGCCGCTGAGCATCACCGCCGCATGTGTGGCCTGCTGCAGGCCCGGCAACTGAGGTGCCAGCCAGCTTGGCAGGGGCAACGCGGGCGCGTGCGGCGTCATGCGCTGGTCGGGCCAGTGGCAGCCACCATGATGGCCAAGTAACCACGCTGCACCAGGGTTTGCGTCAGCTGCTGCCATACCCGGTGTTTGGGCTGACCGGCGTCTAGCCTTACCACGCGCTGCGGGGCCTGCTGGGCCCGCTTGGCGTAGCCTTGTCGCACACGCTCAAAAAAGGCCAGAGGCTCGGCCTCAAAGCGGTCGGCGGCTCGAGCCTGGGCGCGCCGTTGAGCTGCCACTTCGGGGTCAAGGTCAAACCAAAACGTCAGGTGCGGCTGCAAGCCCTGCTGCACCCATTGCTCCAATGTATCCAACACCTGTTCATTGAAGCCTCGCCCTGCCCCTTGATACGCAAAGGTGGCGTCGGTGAATCGATCGCACAGCACCACGGCACCACGCGCCAGCGCTGGGCGCACCACCTGTTGCAGGTGGTCTTGACGGGCGGCGAACACCAGTAAGGCTTCGGTCAAAGGGTCCATGCCCTCGCCCAGCAGGTGCCCACGCAACTGCTCGGCCAGCGGCGTGCCACCGGGTTCGCGAGTGGTAACCACCTCGCGCCCTTGTTCGGCAAAAGCCTTGGCCACAGACGCAATGTGGCTGGATTTGCCCGCCCCGTCTATGCCCTCAAAGCTAACAAATAAACCGCTCACCGTTGTCTCACGTTTGATTAAACCGTGCCACGCCAGGCGCCTAGCATAGCGCATGGCACGCTACGGTTTGCCTAGCTGGTAGCGCCGTACGGCGGCGTTGTGTTCGCGCAAGGTGCGGCTGAACTGGCTGCTGCCGTCGCCCCGGGCCACAAAGTACAGCGCATCGGTAGCCGCTGGATGCAGCGCCGCTTGTAACGAAGCCAGCCCCGGCATGGCAATGGGCGTGGGCGGCAGGCCGCCACGGGTGTAGGTGTTGTACGGGCCGTCGCGGCGTAAGTGATGGCGCTGCAAATTGCCGTTAAATTTGTCGCCCAAGCCGTAAATCACGCTGGGGTCGGTTTGCAGCCGCATGCCCAGGCGCAACCGGTTATGAAACACACCGCTGATTAGCGCCCGGTCAGCGGCCCGTCCGGTCTCTTTTTCAATTAAGCTGGCCAGTACCACCGCTTCGCGCGGGCTACGCAGGGCCAAGTTGGGCGCGCGCTGCGCCCACGCCTGGGCCACCACGCGCTGCATGGCCTTGGCCGCTTGCTCCCATACCACCCAGTCGCTGCTGTTTTTGGGGTAAACATAGGTGTCCGGGAAAAACGCCCCCTCGGGGCTAAGCCCGCTGAGCCCGAGGCGTTGCATGATGGCGGAGTCAGGCAACCCCATGGTGTCGGGTTTCAAGTTGGGAGCTTGCGTCAGGGCCTGGCGCCACTGAGCAAAGTGCCAGCCTTCGGGCAGCGTCACGCGGCGGGTGGCCTGCTCGCCCTGCACCAGCATGCGGCGTAGCTGCAGCGGCGTTATGCCCGGGGGCAACTCGTAACTGCCGGCTCGCAAACGCTGCGCCACGCCACTCCACACAAACCACGCCGCCAACCATCGCGGTGGCACCGCCACCCCGGCGCGGTGCAAGGTGCGGGCAATGTCGCCTGCGCTGGCGCGTGGGGCCACGGTCACGTCCAGCACCTGTGCGCCGGCGGCTTGACGCAGCGGCAGCGGCTGCTCAAGCCATGCGCGGTAGACCACGGCTGCACCGGCTGCCAACAGCGCCAACAGCAACAACACGGCCCACGCCAAGGTCTTTACCCGCATGGCCGCGATGATAGCCAAGCCAAAGCAAGATAATGCCGACATGACCAACGCATACCCCAACCAAGGCGTGACGCCGTTGCCCGAGATGGGCGTGATATGGGCCCAAGGCGACGATGCCGTGACGTTTTTGCACAGCCAACTCAGTCAAGACGTCAACGCCCTGGCCATTGGCCAGGCTCGCCCCAGCACCTACTGCAACGCCAAAGGCCGTATGCTGGCCAACCCGTGGCTGCTTAGGCGCGAAGATGGCGTGGTGCTTTTGGTGCCGCGTGCAGTGGTTGAGCCGCTAATTAAACGGCTACGCCTGTTTGTGCTGCGCGCCAAGGTTACGCTGCACGACCGCAGCAACGACTGGCCCGTGCTCGGCCTATGGGGCTCAGCGGTGGTGGCTCAGCCCGGCGCCACGGTGGCCTTGCCGCCGGCGCCCGATATACCCCTTGCCTATTGGGTTGGCGGCACCGATGCCCCAAGCCCCCTCACCAGCGCGCCGGCGCAAGACGCCGCGGCGTGGCACTGGCTGCAAGTGCGCAGCGGCATGGTGCCCCTGCCGCCAGCACTGACCGAAACCCTGGTGCCCCAAATGCTCAACCTTGAATCGCTTGACGCCGTGCATTTTCAAAAAGGCTGCTACCCCGGCCAAGAGGTGGTGGCGCGCAGCCAGTTTAGGGGCGCCATCAAGCGACGCGGTGTGGGCTTGCGTGCGGCCCAACCCTTGGCCGTCGGCAGCGACGTCCTGGACGCAAGCCAGTCGCCCTGCGGCGTGGTGGTGGCAGCCGCGCTTGCCGCCGATGGCGCGTGCGATGTCTTGGCCAGCGTGCTTACCGAGGCGGCCAACCAGGGCCAACTCAGCGCCCAGGGCCAATTGCTCACCCCGTTTGCGCTGCCTTACGCGCTGCGCGACGACTTGTAGCCCGCCCCAGCCCAACCATGTGCTTGGTGGTGGCGGCCCTTGGCGTCTCGGCCGACTGGCCCGTGGTGCTGGTGGCCAACCGCGATGAGGCCTTTGACCGCCCGACCCAGCCGCTTACTCGCCAGCCATCGGCACCCGGGCCAGATGGGGTGGCGCCGGTATGGTTGGGTGGCCGCGACCTGCGCGCCAGCGGCACCTGGATGGGTGCCGCGGCCAATGGTCGCGTCGCCGTGGTGACCAACGTGCGCCGCGCCGCCCGCGCTGAGGCCGGCGCCAACCAAAGCCGAGGCACCTTAGCCACCGATTGGCTGATGGCGCGCGCCGCACCCTGGCAACGTGCCCCGGCATCAGTGGGCGGCTGTAACCTGCTGCTTCATACCCCGGGCGTAGGCTGGGAACACGCCAGCAATTGCTTGGCTGACGGCACCGTGGCCACGGGTTGGCAGCGTCTGCGGCTCGAGCCTGGTATGCACAGCATGTCCAACGGCCACTGGAGCGAACGTTGGCCCAAGCAACACGAGCTGATACACGCTGTGACGCAGGCGCTGCAGCAACCTGCGGCTCAGCGGCTCACCGCCTTGCAACGCGCCCTGCGCAGCCAACGCCAACCGCAAGATTGGCAGCTGCCACACACAGGCGTACCGTGGTCGGCTGAGCGGCGGTTGGCGCCGGTTTTTGTGCAATGGCCTGAACGCGGCTACGGCACCCGCAGCAGCGCGGTGCTATGGACCACAGCCGCACAGCCGCACACCTGGCGCATGTGCGAGTGGCAGCACACCCCAGAGGGCGCCACGGCCGCGCCCAGGCAGCGCGCCTTACGCTGGCGCTAGAGTGCGCGCTGCATGGTGATGTGCGCGATGCCCACTTCGTCGTAGGGCTGACCCACCGCCTCATAACCCAGTCGCGTATAAAAACCTTGCGCGCTGCACTGCGCGTGCAACTGCACGCGCTGATCGCCGCGCTGCTGGGCGCGCGCCATCAGCGCCCGCAGCACCTGTTCCCCCAGCCCACTGCCGCGAAGCACGCGTAGTGTGGCCATGCGGCCGATGGTGGCCACCCCTTGCTCGCTGGGCAACAGCCGTCCGGTGGCCACGGCTTGCCCCAGTCGGTTGTACAACACAGCATGCTCACAGTGGGCGTCGGCCGCGTCGTATTCGTCCGCTGGGTCAATGCCTTGCTCGTGCACAAACACCGCCTGCCGCACCGCTTGCGCGTCTTCACCCAACACGGTCCAAGCGTCCACGCGGCAGGTGGTAACCGGGTCGCCGGCCTCATAGTGGGTAATCATCTCGCGTAAGGCCTGCGGAATGGGGCGCGAGGTGTGCGTGGCAGGGTCGGCCCACACATACAGCAGCTCGCCTTGCACCAAGCAGGCTTGGTCACAAAACACCCCACCCTCAAAACGCATGCTCGATCGCCCCATCTCAGCGCAGCGCAAGCCCACCATCAAACGGTCTTCGTAGCGCGCCGGGGCCTGGTACGTTAAGGTGTTCTTTTTTAAAAAAATATCACCGTCCAACTGCCTCACGGCCTCCTCATACGGCATGGCCATGGCACGCCAGTACCCGGCAATGGCTACGTCAAAATACGTCAGGTAGTGGGCGTTGAACACAATTTTTTGTAAATCCACCTCGCTCCATCGCACCCGAAAAAGCTCTTGGTGTCTAAAGTTGTCGAGCGCGTCAAACGCGTGTTCGGTCATGGGGTCCTCCTGGGTGTTGCCATGTTTTGCCACGCCGCGCGCAAGGCGGCGGCGGCGTCCTGGTGGGCTTGCCGGGCCATGGGCTCAGCTCGCCCCCATTGCACAAAACCGTGCACGGTGCCACGGTAAATCTCCAGCTGCACCGGCACGCGCGCCAAGCGCAACGCATCGGCGTAGGCCAGGCCCTCGTCGTGCAGCGGGTCGTGCTCGGCTAGGCCCAGCCACATCGGCGCTAAACCCTCGTGCTGCTCGGCCAACAAGGGCGCAAAGCGCCAGTCGCTGCGCTGATCGGGCGCAATGTAGTGACCAAAAAAATAATCAATGTGTGCCTTACCCAGCACCAACGCGTGTCCAAAACGACGGTGTGAATCGGTGTCCTGATGCGCCGTGGTGCCCGGGTAAAACAACACCTGCAGCGCCACCGGCCAGTGCTGGTCGCGGGCGTGCATGGCCGCAACGGTGGCCAGCGTACCCCCCGCGCTGTCGCCGCCCAAGGCCACGCGCGTGGTATCGAGCCCATGCCCGCCGCCGTGCCGCAACAACCACGCCAACGCGTCCCACGCGTCGTGCACTGCGGTGGGAAACCGGTGCGTGGGCGCCAGCCGGTAATCCACGGACAGCACCGCGCAGTGCGCCAGCGCGGCCAGTTGTTGGCAAACGCCGGCGTGTGTTTGGCTGCTGCCAATCGTAAAGCCGCCGCCGTGAAAGTAAAGCAGCACCGGCAGCTTCGCCTTGCTGGGCGCCCATAGCTGGGCGGGTAGGTGGGTGCCGTCACGCATGGGCAGCTGCAACTGCTCGTGCCGGGCCAAAGGCGGGCTGGGCAACTCAAGCACCGTGGCTGCGCGCGCGTAAAACGCCTTGGCCTGTTCGGGCGCTAGCGTGTGCAACGGGGCATGCCCGGCGCGGGCCATGCGCAGCAGCACATCACGCGTGGCCGGACTGAGGTCACACGCCCATTCGGCGTATTCGGGGTTTACCGGGGCAACCATGGCCGCCATGGTATGACATGGGTGACACCGCACGTTGTCACCACCCGGGTATGCTTACACGCCACCCCGATCATGCGTGCAACCCCCAAGGCAAAAGGCAACCCTCATGGCACTGATTCGTTACCTCACCACCATCCATTTTGAGTCGGGCGCGCTGGCGCAGTTGGCCAAGGTGTGCACCGAAGCGGGCATCAAGCGACCGGTGATTGTGACCGACGCTGGCGTGCGCGCCGCGGGGTTGCTGCAGCGCGCGCTGGATGCGCTTGAGACGCTGCCGCACGCCACCTACGACGGCACCCCGTCCAACCCCACCGAGGCAGCGGTGCGCGAGGCGCTGGCGGTGTTGCAGCAGCACGGCGGCGACGGCATTGTGGCCTTGGGCGGCGGTTCGGCCATGGACTGCGCCAAGGGTTTGGCCATTGCCGCCACGCACCCTGGGCCGCTTAAAACTTACGCCACCATCGAGGGCGGCTCCGACAAAATCACCGCCTCGGTGCTGCCCGTGATTGCCGTACCCACCACCGCCGGGACCGGCAGTGAGGTGGCACGCGGGGCCATCGTCATCGTGCAAGACGGGCGCAAACTCGGTTTTCACAGCTGGCACCTCATGCCAGCGGCGGCCATCTGCGACCCCGACCTAACCTTGGGCTTGCCCGCGGGGCTCACCGCCGCCACCGGCATGGACGCCATTGCCCATTGCCTAGAGACGTTCATGTCGGCGGCGTTTAACCCGCCGGCTGACGCCATCGCGCTGGACGGACTTGAGCGCGGCTGGCGCCACATTGAACTGGCCACGCGCGACGGCAACCACGCTGAGGCCAGGCGCCAAATGATGAGCGCCTCCATGCAAGGCGCCATGGCGTTTCAAAAAGGCTTAGGCTGCGTGCACTCGCTAAGCCACAGCCTAGGCGGGGCCGACCCCAGGTTGCACCACGGCACGCTCAACGCCATGTTTTTGCCTGCGGTGGTGCGCTTTAATTCGCAAGCCGACAGCATGGTGCAACACCACAAACTCGACCGCATGGCCCAAGCCATGGGGCTTGAAGCCGGCGGCGATGTGGCCGACGCCATTGTGCAGATGTGCCAACGGCTTGGTCTACCCAATGGCTTGCAGGCCATGGGTGTAACCGAATCGATGTTTGATCGGGTCATTGCCGGGGCCATGGCCGACCACTGTCACGGCACCAATCCGCGCTTGGCCTCGGCCGACGATTACCGACGCATGCTCCAAGACAGCATGGTGTGGTGAGCCGCTAGTCTGGCTCGTGGCCGCGCAGTTGCTGGCGCAGGCGCTGGCCAATTTCGGGGCGGGCAGCAAACGGGTCGGGCGGCGCTTGCATGGCCGTAATCGCGTTGTGGCGGTCGCGCACGTTGTCCAGTGCACCGGGGTGGCTGTAAATGTAAAAGCGGTCGTCAAGCACCGCGTCGAGAACCTTTTGCGCCACCTCAGCGGCGCTAACCTTGCCGCGTTGCACCGCCTGCTGCAGTTGTTGCACGCCAATTTGTTGGCTGGTGGTCAGGGGTTGGCCCCGCTGTTGCGCGGCATCCGCAATGCCGGTAGGCACGTAATACGGGCACAGCAGACTCACCCCTATTTGGTCGCTCACCAAGCGCAGGTCGTGGTATAGCGTTTCGGTAAGCGCCACCACGCCGTGCTTAGATACGTTGTAAATGCCCATGTTGGGCGGCGTCAGCAAGCCCGCCATGCTGGCGGTGTTGGTGATGTGTCCGCGCCAGCGGCCATCGGACTTGGCCGCAGCAAGCATCAATGGCGTAAACACCCGCACGCCGTGCACCACTCCCATCAAGTTCACGCCCAACAGCCAGTCCCAATCTTGCGCGCTGTGCTCCCACACCAAGCCACCCGCGCCCACGCCGGCGTTGTTAAACACCCAGTTGGGCACGCCGCAGTCGCGCCGCACCGACTCGGCCAAATCGTCCATATCGGCTGCGCGTGAAACATCCACCTCGTAAGCAAACGCCGTTGCCCCTATGGCTTGGCAGGCTTGCCGTGTTTGGGCTAGCGCCTGTGCTTGCTTGTCTACCAGCGCCAAGCGCATGCCCGCGCCGGCAGCCAGCAGCGCGCTGTGGTGACCAAAGCCCGAGCCAGCGCCTGTAATTACTGCCACCTGATTGTGCAGCGTGGCCAGCATCAGGTCACCAACTGCACCAGTTGCTTGCCCATGTTGCGCCCCTGTAGCAGGCCAACAAAAGCCTCAGGGGCGCTTGCCAAACCTTGCGCCACAGTTTGGCGAAAACGCAACGCCCCCGAGGCCACCAGGGTCTCGAGTTCGGCCAGCGCAGGCGGCCAAGCGTCGGGGTGCTCGGTCACAATAAAGCCCTGCACCTGCAGCCGATTGACCAGTATCGCCCGGGTGTTGGTCAGTGGAATCGCCTCGCCGTTGTAGCCTGCAATCAGGCCACATACGGCCACCCGGCCAAACGCGTTGGTTGCACCCAAAGCCGCGTCAAAGCCCACGCCACCGACATTTTCAAAAATGCAGTCCACGCCTTGCGGCGCGACCTTGGCCAGCGCTCGCTGCATGCTGGGCAAATCGCTCAGCTGTTGGTGGTCCAAGCAGGCGTCAAAACCCAACTCGTTGCAAACGTAGGCGCATTTTTCGGCCCCGCCAGCCATGCCCACCACCCGCGCGCCCTTGGCTTTGGCCAATTGCCCCACCACCGAGCCTACCGCACCACTGGCGGCGCTGACCACCAGCGTCTGCCCGGCTTGGGGTTGCAAGATACGGTTCACACCCAGCCAAGCCGTCACACCCGGCATACCAACCGCGCCCAAATAGGCCGTCAGCGGCGCCTTGCCACTCACCTTGCGCCACATGCCAGCCGCAGGGTCGGCAAACACGCTGTGGCTTTGCCAGCCGCCCATGCCCACCACGGCTTGGCCCGGGGAAAAGTCGGGGTGACGGCTTTGCAGCACCTGGCCAACGGTGCCACCAATCATTACCTCGTTTAAAGCCTGCGGCGCGGCGTAGTTTTTGCCGGCGTTCATGCGCCCGCGCATGTAGGGGTCTAGGCTCAAAAAGTGGTTCTGTACCAGTACCTCACCATCAGCCAAAGCAGGCAGGGCTTCTTCGTGCCAGACAAAGTTATCGGGGGTGGGGGCACCCGTGGGCCGGCTTGCCAATCGCCATTGCTGCCGCGTTGTCATGCGCTGGCTCCAGGGTTTAGGTTGGCCACGGTTTTGCCCACGGCCAAGCGCCGCACGTAGCGAAAGGTACCGGTGGCGTGCGAGCACAGCTGCCCCTGGGCATTGCGCACGCTGCCTTCGGTAAACGCCATGGTGCGCGTGCGGTGCAGCACCTTGGCTTGGCAAAACAAGTTGCCAGTGGCCGGTTGCACAAAGCTGGTCTTCATCTCCACCGTGACAATGCCCATTTCAAGTTCCAAGCTGCGCCCAGCATGCGCCATGCAAACGTCGAGCAACGTCATGGCCACACCGCCGTGCACCACGGCAAAGGTGTTGAGATGCTCGGGGCGCTCGTGGTAGGCCATTTCGCACGCACCGTCTTGCATGTGCGTGAGCACCATGCCCAGGTGCTCAATGAAAGGGATCGGCGTGGGAAACGCCAAGTCCGACGTCATGCACCGATGATGGCGCTTACGCCGCCGTCAACCGCCAACCACTGGCCGGTGATGTGCTTGCCTGCATCGGAGGCAAACAGCAGCGTGATGCCCTTGAGGTCTTCGTCGTCCCCCAGCCGTCGCAGCGGGCTGGCGTTGGCCAGACGGTCTTCGCCCATGCTCTCGAGCGTGCCGCGCGTCATTTTGCTTGGAAAAAACCCCGGACAAATCGCATTCACCCGTATGCCGCGCTGCCCCCACTCCCCTGCCAGCGTGCGCGTAAAGTTAACCACCGCGCCCTTTGAGGTGTTGTAGGCCAGCGTGGTCATGTCGGCCGGGTTGCCACCCAAGCCGGCAATCGAGGCCAAATTAATGATGCTGCCCTGGCCGCGTGCCAGCATGCAAGCGTTGCCCACGGCTTGGCTAAGAATGAAGTAGCCTCGGATGTTGAGGTTCATCACCTTGTCCCAGGCGTCCACCGGGTGCGATTCGGCCGGCGCCCCCCAGGCTGCGCCCGCATTGTTAACCAGCACATCCACTGTGCCCAGTTTGTCCATGGCCTCTTGCGTCAGTCGCTTCAGGTCGGCCTCGTCGGCGCAGTTGGCCGCGGCCCATTGCGCGTCAATGCCCTGACCCTGCAGCGCGCTGGCGGCGGCCTCTAGTTCGTCGGCCTTGCGTGCGGCAAGCAGCACCCGCGCGCCCGCCTCGCCCAAGGCTTGCGCCATTTGCAGCCCCAGGCCGCGCGAGCCCCCCGTTACCAGGGCCGTGCGGCCGGTTAAGTCAAATAGCGCGTTGATGGTTCTGGCCATGCTTGATCCTGTTTGTATTAAACGTTAAAAACGGTACACCCAGTGGTCTTGCGCGCCTCAAGGTCGCGGTGGGCCTGTGCTGCGTCTTTAAGGGCGTAGCGCTGGTGAATTTCAATTTTCACCACGCCGCGGCCTACCACGTCAAACAAATCGTCGGCCATGGCTTGGGCGGCCTCACGGTTATGAATGTGCGAAAACAGCGTTTGCCGTGTAACGTACAGCGACCCCTTGGGGCCCAATATGCCCGGGGCAAATGGCTCGACCGCCCCTGAGGCGTTGCCAAAACTGGCCATCAGCCCAAACGGGCGTAAACACGCAAGCGAGCCTTCCCAGGTGTCTTTACCCACTGAGTCGTACACCACCTTCACACCTTTGCCTCCGGTGATGCGCTTGACTTCATCAACAAAATTTTGCTTGTTGTAGTTGATGACTTCGGCCGCGCCGTATTGCTTGGCCAGGGCGCATTTGTCGTCGGTGCCGGCCGTGCCAATCAGCTGATAGCCCAGTGCCGCGGCCCACTGACAGGCAATTAAGCCAACCCCGCCGGCGGCGGCGTGAAACAAAATGTGGTCACCCTTCTCTAGGCCCTCCACCGGTAGCGTGCGCTTGAGCAAATACTGCGCCGTTAAGCCCTTGAGCATCATGGCTGCGCCGGTTTCAAGGTCGATGTTATCGGGCAGTTTGCACACGCTAAAGGCCGGCATCACCCGCACCTCGGCGTAACTGCCCGGTGGGTTGCCGGTGTAGGCCACACGATCGCCAGGCTTGATATGGGTGACGCCCTCGCCCACCGCGTCCACCACACCGGCGCCCTCCATGCCCAAGCCCGCCGGCATGTCTTGTTTGTACAAACCCATGCGGTGGTAAACATCGATGTAGTTAAGCCCTACCACCTCGTGCTTGATGCGCACCTGCCCCGCCCCAGGGTCGGCCACTTCCACCTCTGTCCAAAACATCTCCTCGGGGCCACCGTTTTGATTGATCCGAATGGCGTGACAACGCATGCTCATCGCGTAACTCCTTTACCAGGGTTTGTTAGGTAAACAAAAAAATTAACACCACCAACTATGGTGCCACGAAACGCTGCCCAGCGTCAGCCGCTTAGGTGACCGGGTGATCGCGTGACCCGGTAACTAGTGCGTGCCGGGGTACGCGCCGCCGTCGACCAAAATATTTTGGCCCGTCACGTAACCGGCCTGTACCCCGCAAAAAAAGGCACACACCGCGCCAAACTCTTGCGCCGTGCCAAAGCGTTGCATGGGCACGAGCACACGGCGTTTGTCCGCGATGGCTTCGTAGGTCACACCGGCTTGCTTGGCTGCACCTTGTAGTGTCACGCGCAAGCGGTCGGTGTCGTGGGCCCCAGGCAGCACATTGTTAATGGTGACACCGTGCGCGGCCAGGTCGCTGCGCGCCACGCCGGCCACAAACCCGGTTAACCCGCTGCGCGCGCCATTGGACAAGCCCAGCACATCAATCGGTGCCTTAACCGAGGCACTGGTGATGTTGATGATGCGGCCAAACCCCCGCTCCGCCATGCCCTGTACGGTGGCCTTAATGAGCTCAATGGGCGCAAGCATATTGGCCTCAAGCGCAGCCACCCAGTCGCTGCGGTCCCAGTCGGTAAACTGCCCCGGCGGCGGCCCGCCAGCGTTGGTAATTACGATGTCGTAGGCCTTGCCTGGCCCGCCCTGAGCTTGCCAAATCGCCTCACGCCCGGCATCGGTCACCACGTCAGCGGCTACGGCCACCACCTGCCCGGCACCAGGACGCTCGCGCAGCTCGGCGGCGGTGGCTTGCAACGCCTCGGCCCCGCGTGCGGCAATCACCACGTTCACGCCTTCATCGGCCAACGCCTCGGCGCAGCCCTTGCCCAGCCCTTTGCTCGCGCCGCACACCAGCGCCCACTTGCCTTTTATGCCTAAATCCATGTCAGGTTCCTTTCAGTCGACTCACCCAAAACACACCCAGCAACACCAGCGCCGTGCCGGCCAAAATCCAGCCATTAAATGGCTCGTCCAGCCACCACACCGCCAGCAGCAGCGTGGACATGGGCCCCACCATGCCCGCTTGCGAGGTGATGCCCGGGCCCAGCCGCTCCACCGCCATCATGACCATGAGCATGGGCAGCGCGGTGCATACCAGCGCGTTGACCAACGACCACCACACCACCGGGGCAGCCACCACCGCACTGGCCAGTGGTCGCAGCGCCGCAAACTGTAGCAAGCACAGCACACTGGCAAAAACCGAGGCCATGCCCACCAGTCGCATGCTGCCCACCTCGCGCACCAACTGGCCGCTAAGTAGCAAATACGTGGCGTAGCTGATGGCGCTGCCTAACACCATGGTGCCACCAATCAACGTGTCGCGCCCCTCCAGCCGCACCTCATGGCCAAACACCAAGGCAATACCGGTGTAGCTCAGCGCCATGGCACCCAGTTGCATCAGCCCAATTGGCTTGCCCAAAAACACCCGCCCCAACAACAACACAAAGGTGGGGCTAAGGTACAAAATCAGGCGCTCCAAGCTCGCCGAAATGTACTCCAAGCCCCAAAAGTCCAAAAAGCTCGCCAGGTAGTAGCCGGTAAAGCCCAGCAGCGCCACCTGCGGCCATTGGTGGCGGCGTATGGGGGCGCGTCCGCGTCCCCCCCACCAGGCCATGGCCACAAAAAACGGCAGCGCCAGCGTCATGCGCCAGGCAATCAACGTCACCGCGTCCACGCCGTAGCGGTAAATCAGCTTGGCCACAATGGCCTTGGCGCTGAAGGCCACGGCCCCGCCAATGGCCAACAACAAGCCCACCTGGCGCAGCCGCGTTGCATGGGCAGCTGCGGCTGTGGACGTCATGGGCTGGGTTGGGCCAGCAGACGCTTGTGCAGCAAGCGCAGCCCGCCCCAAGCCGCTAGGGCCACGATCGGTACAGATACACCCGTGACCCACGCCGAATCCAGTGACGCGCCGAAGGCTTCGATGCCTTTGGCCAAATAGCCAATAAGCCCCACCACGTAGTACGTGATGGCCGCCACCGACAGACCTTCAACGGTACGCTGCAAACGCAGCTGCAGCGCTTGGCGTTCGTTCATGGCGGTGAGCACATCGCGGCTGCTTTGTTGCTGCTCAATCTCTACCCGGGTGCGCAGCAAGTGGCTCATGCGTGAGATACGCTCAGACAGCCCCTGCTGGCGCCGGACCACCCAATCGCAGGTATTCATCGCCGGCGTCAGGCGGCGGTCCATGAAGTCGCGAATGCTTTGCAGGTTATCCAGCCGCGTCTCTGCAATGTCGGCAATGCGCTTGCGCACCAGTTCAAAGTAGGCGCTGCTGGCCGAAAAGCGCGAGTGCGTGGCCGCGTATTGGCCCTCGATTTCTCCGGCTAGGCGGGTCAGGCGGTCCAGCAGCTGCGCCTCGTCCTCGGGCTTGGCGGTGCGAATCAACGTGGCCAACGCCGCCAGTTCAGCCTCACCGCGGGCAAGTGTTACACCGCTATCACGCGCCACGGGTAGCCCCAGCAAGGCACCCATGCGATAGGTTTCTATCTCGAGCAAACGTTGCACCAACCGCCCCAGGCGCCGGGGTGACAGGCCGTGGTCGAGTACCAAGGCGTGCGAGCTGTCGTCGGGTTGCAGCACAAAGTCGGTAAAGATCTGCGCCTGCCCATCGGCCACAGACGAGCCAGCCAGTGCATCTTGACGAAAAATTCGCCGCACCCGCTCGGCCAACGCCGCGTGCGCGGTGTCGGCCACGGTCAAGTGCAGCTTGCACAGGCATGCGCCAGGCAAGGTGGCCAGCCAGGCTTCGGGCAAGGCTTGCAGCGCCGTGCTCACGCCGTCGTTAGGGGCGTCGTCGGCCGGCCGAAAAAACGTGTAACTGACAAACTCGGTGTGCAACTCCCAGCGCACACGTACCCCAGCAACTTCGGCCCGCAAATGATTGGTATCGGGCGCAGGAGGCGGCAAATGGTGGTTTTGCAGCCATTGCGCCAGATGCGCACGGCATGCCTCGCGCTCGCTTTCTTGTAGCAGCATCACCACGTGGCTCACCAGCAAGGGCGAGCGCAGCGGCTCGGGTGGCCGGGCGTGAATTTCGTTGTGCAGCGCAACGCGCAAAGGGTGGTTTTGCATGTACTGGGTGCAACCTAAGGGGTCAAAGGTGAATCGGTATTTTGGCGCAGAACCCGCTGCCAGCGCTCGGTGCGCCAACCCAAACGCTGTTGCAGCGCCACGGCCTGCGCGCGCCATGGGTATTGCCGCGCGCGCTCGGGGTTGCGGTGCGCCAGCACCACGGTGTTGCCCTCGCGGGTTGGGCCAAACGCCCACAGCGCCTCGGCGCCAAAGGCCTGTGCCATTTGCCCCATGCTGTGCGGTAGGCTGGACTGGCGGCCAAACAAGTTGATGGTCATGATGCCGTCGGCGCTGAGCACGTCGCGACAATTGGCGTAAAAATCGGCATGATCGAGCAGCGGGCTGGCGGCCTCGTGGTCGTACAAATCCACCTGCAGTGCATCCACCGTGCCACGCCGCGTACGCTGCGCAACCCAGGCCGCCGCGTCGTCTTGCCACACACGAAAACGCGGCCCTTGCCTAGGCAAATAAAAAAACTGCCGGCACGCCTGAATCACTGCGGGGTTTTGTTCCACCGCTTCGGTGTGCATGCCCAGCACCCCGTGGCAAAACCGCGTCAGCGCCCCGGCCCCCAAGCCCAGTTGCACCGCGCAGCGGCCCGGCACGTCTTCCCAAGGCGTCCACAGCAGCCACGCCATCATGCGGCGCACGTATTCCAGCTCAATGGCCAGCGGCTTGCTGATGCGCATGGCCCCCTGCACCCAGGGCGTGCCCAGGTGCAAGTAGCGCACGCCTTGCATTTCACTTAACGTCACATCGGCCTGCACCGGTGGGGAGGACGCGCGCCCCATGGCTTACGCTGCCGCCACCCAGGGCGCCAGACCCGGCAGGGCACGCACGGCATTGGCGGTGCTCAGGCGGGCCCACGCCGCAGGCGCCATGCCCAGGCGTGCGGCCACTTCGCGGCCAATGCGGGGCAGCTGCGCCGGGCTGTTGATGGCCTGCGCCACCCCCGCCTCGCGCTGCGCGCGCGGCACGTAAAGCCACTGCGGGGCAATGTCGGGCGCGTCGGTCTCAAGCACCCAAGCCTGTGGCGGCAGCGCCGCCAGTGCGCGGTGCAGCCGGTGCGCACCATCAAACGTGGCCGCACCGCCTACCCCCAAATGCAAACCCTGCGCCCACAAGCCTCGGGCCTGTTGCACGCTGCCGCTAAAGGCGTGGGCGATGCCCCGACGCACGCCCACACGGCGCAGCGCGGCCAACACCCGGTCGACCGCCCGCCGGGTGTGCACAATCACTGGCAAATCCAGCTCGCGGGCGAGTGCAAGCTGAGACTCAAACACCGTTTGCTGATGCGCCTGCGCCTGAGGTGTTTGCTGCGCGGGCTCCCAGGCGTCTAGGCCAATTTCGCCCACGGCCACCAGCCGCGTGTCGCCGCTTGCCGCGCGCAGCGCCTGCTCAAGGGCAAGCACGTCGTCGGTGCTGGCTTGGGCCGCGCACAGCGGATGAATGCCCAAGGCGTAAACGTCGCCGTGGGCGTGGGCCCAGGCCGCCACCGTGGCCCAGTTCGACCGCGCCACCGCTGGCACCACACATAGCTGCACACCGGCCTGCCCGGCTTGCTCGCGCCAAGTGGCCGAGGCTTGACCGTATTCGGCTGCGTCCCAATGGCAATGCGTGTCTACCCACACGGTGCCAACAAACCTTGCGCCATGCGCCACTGTTGGTCGCACCGCGCGGCCAGTTCGGTGTCGTGCGTGGCTAGCACCAGCGCCGCCCCCTGCGCCCGCACCAACGCCAGCAGCGCGTCAAACACCTCGGCGGCCAAGCCCCGGTCCAAGTTGCCCGTGGGCTCGTCAGCAATCACACAGCGCGGTTGCGTTACCAAAGCGCGCGCCACCGCCACGCGCTGTCGCTCACCGCCAGACAACTGCGCCGGTCGGTGCTGCAGCCGATGGCCCAATCCCACCGCCTGCAAAGCCGCCTCAGCCGCCGGCGCCGCCTGCGTTGGCGTTTGCCGCCTAACCCACAGCGGCATGGCCACGTTTTCTAGGGCGGTAAATTCGGGCAACAGGTGATGAAACTGGTACACAAAGCCCAAGTTGGCGTTACGCCACCGCCCCACGGCGGTTTGCGACATGCCCGCCACCGCCTGCCCCAGCCACTGCACCTGCCCTTGGTCGGGCTGGTCCAGCCCGCCCAGCACGTGCAGCAGCGTGCTTTTGCCCGAGCCCGAGGCACCCAGCACCGCCACGCTTTGCCCACTGGGCACGTCAATATTTAGCCCGCGCAACACCTGCACTTGCGCGCTGCCCACGGCAAAGGTTTTATGCAAGCCTTGGGCTCGTACCACGCTATTCATGGCGTAATGCCTCGGCCGGTTGCACCCTGCTGGCCATCCACGCCGGGTAAAGCGTGGCCAGCCAAGACAGCACCAGCGACACCACCACCACCGGCACAATGTCCGCGGCCTGCGGGTCGCTGGGCATGGTGCTAATCAGGTACACGTCTTGCGGCAAAAACTGCGTATCAAACAACGCCTCAAGCGCCGGCACAATCACGTCCACATGGGTGGCCACCAACAGCCCTACCCCCAGCCCCAGCAGCGTGCCCAGTGCGCCCACAATGGCGCCTTGCACCACAAAAATCGCCATGATGCCCAGCGGGCTCACGCCCAACGTGCGCAAAATGGCAATGTCGCCGCGTTTGTCTGTCACGGTCATCACCAGCGTGCTCACCAAATTAAACGCCGCCACGGCCACGATCAGCGTCAAAATAATGCCCATCATGCGTTTTTCTACCTGTACAGCGGCAAACCAGGTGCGATTGGTCTGCGTCCAGTCTCGCACCGCGTAATCTGCGCCCAGTCGCGCTTGTACAGTTGGGGCGGTTTCGCGGGCTTGCGACGGGTCTTGCAACCGCGCTCGAACGCCCGAAGGGCCGGCCAGGCGCATCAAGCGCGCGGCATCGTCCACGTGCATCCACGCCATGGTGGCGTCAAACTCGTAGTGCCCGCTACGAAACACCCCCATCACCCGCACCGTGCGCAGGCGCGGCATCAGCCCCGCGGGGGTGGGCTGCATGCTGGGCAGCATCAGTACCAGGCTGTCACCACGTCCTACCCCCAAATTTTGCGCCAGCACCTGGCCAAGCACCACACCAAAGGCACCGGGCTGCAACTGGGCAAACACTTGTTGCGCCATATCGCGCGCCAAAGCCGTAACCTGCGGTTCACGCCGCGGGTCTATGCCGCGCAGCATCACGCCGCGCAGCACGTCGCCACGCGAGAGCAAGCCTTGCAGCGCCACGTAGGGCGCCGTGGCCACTACCTGCGGTAACGCTTGCAACCGGTTGGCCACGATCTGCGGGTCGGCCAGCGCGGCGCCGTCTAGGCGCTCCACCTCAAGGTGCGGCAGCACCGAGAGCATGCGATCGCGCACCTCGTGCTGAAAGCCGTTCATTACCGACAACACCACAATCAGCGCCGCTACTCCTAGGCAAATGCCCAGCATCGACACACTGGAGATAAACCCAATAAAGCCATTACGCCGGCCGGCGCGGCGAGCCCGCGTGTAGCGCCACCCGATTCGCCAGGCAAAAGGTAAGGTCAAGCCGCTCATAATGCAGGCTGCATTGTGGCACCTTAGTTGCCGCCTAGCGCCCACGCCCAATTGAAAGCCCTGCACCACCTTTTGCCCCACGCCCATTGGCAAGCTGCGCCCCAGGCCAGCGCCTGGGCCCAGTGGCGTCATGGGTTCAAGCGCATGCGGCGCTGGCGTTGGCAGCCCGAGCATCCGCTGCTGCCGCACGAGCAAGCCCACGCCCACGCCGCTGGCCTGCACCCGCAATGGCCGCAGTGGGCCGCGTGGCACAGCCAAAGCGCGCACCCGTGCGCACTCGTCAGCCCATGCCACTGGCGCGTTGACTTACACCGCGTACACATGACACCGCTGCCCGCCACGCAACTTGATGAGGCCACCTCTCGCGCCCTGTGCCACGCACTGGGCGCGCTGTGCGCGCAAGACGGCTGGCAGCTGCAATGGCTTAACCCCCACCACTGGCTGCTGCAAGCCGATGGGCTGCAGCACGTACACACCATTAGCCCAGAGCGCGCGTTGCACGACGACCTAAGGCCTTGGATGCCGCAATCCAACGCTCAGCCCACGCTGGCCGCGGCGCTGCGTCGGCTGATGAACGAAGCGCCCATGTTGTTCTACGAACACCCAGCCAACCTGACCCACAGCGCGCAAGGCAAACTGCCCATTAACGCCATTTGGATTCACGGCAGCGGCGGCCCCATTGCGCCACCCCAAGTTGAGGTGCTGGTGGCCCAAGACATGGCCTGGGCGGCCCTAAGCGGCCAGCCGCACGATTGGGCCCAAGCCTGGCAGCACGCGGCCCAGCACTGGCCGCGGTGGCAAGCCTGCATACAAAGCGGTCAACCGCTGTGGCTGCACGTGGGCGGGGCACAACACACCAACAGCTGGCAGTGGGCGCCGCCGCCGCGCTGGCGCCAGCGCATCGCGCGCTGGTTACCCACGCCATCGGCTCACCCCGTGCAGCGCTGGTTGCAGGCATGAAGCTGCTTACCCGAGACGCCCCGCCACGCGCCGCCTGGCAGCTTGAGCAGCACGGCGCGCCCCCGCTGCTGGCGCGGTTGTGGGCCGCGCGCGGCGTGACCAACCCCGCCGACATGGACGACACCTTAGAGCAACTGCTGCCGCCCCACACGCTACTGGGCATCCAAGCGGCCGCCCAACTTTTGGCCCATGCCGTGCAAACCCAGCGCCGCGTGTGCGTGGTGGCCGACTACGACTGCGACGGCGCCACCGCCTGCGCCGTGGCTGTGCGTGGCCTGCAGCTGCTTGGCCTAAGCGCCGACTACCTGGTGCCCGACCGGCTGGTGGACGGCTACGGCCTCACCCCGGGCATTGCCCAGCGCGTGGCCGAGACCGGGGCCGACATTTTGATTACCGTGGACAACGGCATCGCCAGCCTCGACGGGGTGGCGCACGCCAACGCCTTAGGGCTGCGGTGCGTGATTACCGACCACCACCTGCCCGCCGTGGTGCAAGGCCAGGTGCAACTGCCCGAGGCCGCCGCCATCGTCAACCCCAATCAGCCCAACTGCGGATTTGCCAGCAAAGCGCTGGCCGGGGTCGGTGTCATGTTTTACGTGCTGCTGGCCACCCGCGCCGCGCTGCGCACCGCCGGGCACTTTGGCAACGGCGAGCAACCCCGGCTTGACAGCCTGCTGCCCCTGGTGGCTTTGGGCACCGTGGCCGACGTGGTGCCGCTGGACAGCAACAACCGCCGCCTGGTGGCCCAAGGCCTGCGCCGCTTGCAGCGCGGGGGCGCACCCCCGGGCATGCTGGCGCTGCTGCAAGTCGCCGGCAAAGCGGCAAGCGACGTACGCACCGAAGACCTGGGCTTTGTGCTGGGCCCACGCATCAACGCCGCAGGCCGACTGGCCGACATGCGCGTGGGCATTGCCTGCTTGCTCACCCAAGACGCCAGCCAAGCCGCCGCGCTGGCCGCCGAACTCGAGGCGATTAACCGCTCACGCCGCAGCATTGAGGGTGACATGCGACAACAGGCCATGGAGTTGGCCCAGCGCGCCATTGACCAACACCCCACGGGTGCGCACCCGCTGCCCTCGGCCTTGTGCATTTTTGATCCCAGCTTTCACGAAGGTGTGGTGGGCATTGTGGCCGGACGCATCAAAGACCACTGGCACCGCCCGACTTTTGTGTTTGCGCGCAATCACCAAGACCCCAACGGGCCCATGCTCAAAGGCTCGGGCCGCTCGGTTCCCGGCTTTCATCTGCGCGACGCGCTGGACGCTGTGGTCAAACGCCACCCCAACCTACTCAGCCGCTTTGGCGGCCACGCCATGGCCGCGGGTTGTACCCTGCCCGAGCACGCCCTACCGGGCTTTGCCCAAGCGTTTGAGCAAATCGCCACCGAATGCCTAGGCCCCACCCCGGCCGAGCGCAGCTTAACTACCGACGGCGCGCTGCCGGCCGAATCGCTGACCATTGAGGCTGCGCGCCAACTGCGCGACGCCGTATGGGGCCAGGGCTTTGCCGCACCGGTGTTTTGCAACGAAGTGGCCGTGCTGCGCCAAAAACTCGTGGGCCAAGGCCACACCTTGCTTAGCGTAACGCTGCACAACCAACGCCTAGACGCCATTTGGTTTGGTCACACCGAGCCCCTACCCGCTCGCGTGCAACTGGCCTACCGCCTCGAACTTGACACCTGGCAGGGCAACGAGCGCTTGCGCCTGCGTGTCGAGCACGCCAGCGCCCTACAATAGCGCAGTGATACGCGCAGACCTACATTGCCATAGCACCGCCTCGGACGGCACCTTAACACCCGCCGAGCTGGCCGCGCGCGCCAAAGCCGCTGGCGTCAACCTGTGGGCCCTTACCGACCACGACGACCTCAGCGGCCAAAGGCAGGCCCTGCAAGCTGCCACCGCATGCCAGTTACCGTTTTTGTGCGGCGTTGAAATCTCGGTCTCATTTGCCGACGTCACCGTGCACGTTGTGGGTCTGGGTATCGACCCCGAACACCCTACGCTGGTTCAAGGCCTAGCCCATACCCGCAGCGGACGCGAACGTCGCGCCCAAGCGATGGCGCAAGGCTTGGCCCAAGTTGGCATTACCGGCGCCTACCACGGCGCGCTGCAATACGTGGGCAACCCTTCGCTTATCTCGCGCACCCACTTTGCGCGCTTTTTGGTAGCCGAGGGCCATTGCCAGGACACCAACGAAGTCTTTCGCCGCTACCTCACCCCCGGTAAGCCCGGCTACGTACCTCACCAATGGGCCACATTGGGCAACGCGGTGCAGTGGATCACGCAAGCCGGCGGCATCGCGGTGGTGGCCCACCCGGCGCGCTACCCCTTTAGCCCCAGCGCCGAATACGCGCTGTTTAGCGAATTCAAACAACACGGCGGCCAAGCCGTTGAGGTTGTTACCTCAGCGCACACCGGGGCCGATGCCGCGCGCTACGCCGACTTAGCCACCGAATTTGGCCTGCTCGCCTCCACCGGCAGCGACTTTCATAGCCCCACCGAAAGCCGCTGCGATTTGGGCTCGATGCCACCCCTGCCCGGTCAGGTCACCCCCGTTTGGGAAGCCCTGCAACACCGTGTGCACTAACCCGCCTACTGGCGCTGCGGGCCCGGCCCGCCCCGCGGCAGCATGACCGCGCGACTGACCGTTCACCCCACCCACCCGCAAGCGCGACTGCTACAGCAAATCAGCGCCGGCCTGTTCAAAGGCCACGTGGTGGCGCTGCCCACCGACACCGCCTACGCCCTGGTGTGCGCGCTGGACGACAAAAACGCCGTGGCCCGCCTGCGCCGCCTGCGCGGCATTGACGACAAGCACCACCTCTCGCTGTTGTGCCCCGACCTCTCTGCCTTGGCCACACTGGCGCGCGTCAACAACCCCCAGTATCGATTGCTCAAAGCCGCCACCCCCGGGCCGTTTACCTTCATTCTTGACGCCAGCAAAGAAGTCCCTCGCCGCGTCAGCCACCCCTCGCGCAAAACCATTGGCCTGCGCGTACCCAGCCACCCTGTGCCCCAAGCGCTGCTGGCACTTCACGGCCAAGCCGTGATTGCCAGCACCCTTATCCTGCCTGGGCAGTCTGAGCCACTCGACGATCCCGACGAGGTGCTGCACGCGCTCAAAGGCCAAGTGGACAACGTGGTCGACGCCGGCCCCTGCCCGGCGCAAGCCTCAACCGTGGTTGACCTAACCCCCATGGCAAACGAACAAGCTCCGGTGCTGCTGCGTCGTGGCGCCGGTGACCCGGCCCTGATTGGTTTGGGACAATAACGCCATGGCTATCGAGTCGCTCATTCAAACCCTTGCCGTGTTTGCCTTGCCCGTGGTGTTGGCCATTACCCTGCACGAAGCCGCCCATGGCTACGCCGCGCTGCGCTTAGGCGACGCCACGGCTTATATGCTGGGCCGCGTCACCCTTAACCCCGTGGCCCACATTGACTGGATTGGTACCGTGGCCATGCCCATTGCGCTGTTTTTGGTCAGTGGTGGGGCGTTTTTGTTTGGCTACGCCAAACCCGTGCCGGTGCGCTTTGACCAACTGCGCCACCCCAAGCGCGACATGATTTGGGTGGCTTTGGCCGGCCCCGCGGCCAACCTGGCACAGGCGGCGGTGTGGATTGTGCTGGCCTACGCCCTGGCTGCCAGCGGCCTAGACGAAGCGTTTTTGGTGCGCATGGCCGGCGCCGGCGTGCTGGTTAATTTGGCTCTTTTTGCTTTTAACATGCTGCCGCTGTTGCCACTGGACGGTGGACGCGTGCTCGTGGGCTTGCTGCCACACCGCGCCGCCATGCAACTGGCCCAAACCGAGCGCTGGGGCCTTTTGCTGGTGCTGCTGCTGGTACTCGTGGGCGTCATTGGCCCGTACTGGATGCTGCCCCTGATGCACCATACCGCCAGCGTGCTCGAGTGGCTGCTGCAGCCCCTGCGCTGGTTTTTGTTCTAACCCATTTTGTTGTTTGCTTACCCGGGTAACCGCACCATGTCTTTAACCGCCCAAGCCCCCAGCACCGCCCCGGCCAACCCGTCGCAGCGGGTTCTCTCAGGCATGCGCCCCACCGGCGCGCTGCACCTTGGGCACTACCACGGTGCCTTAAAAAACTGGGTTCGCCTGCAGCACCAACACACCTGTTTTTTCTTTGTGGCCGACTGGCACGCCCTCACCACCCACTACGCTGAGCGTCAGGCCATTGCCCAGCACACCACCGAAATGGTGATTGACTGGCTGGCTGCCGGGCTGGACCCCGAGCGCTGCACGCTGTTTTTGCAAAGCCGCCTGCCGGAGCACGCCGAACTCTTTACCCTGCTGGCCATGGGCACCCCGCTGGGCTGGCTCGAGCGCGTGCCCACGTACAAAGACCAACAAGAAAAACTCAAAGACAAAGACCTCACCACCTACGGCTTTTTGGGCTACCCCTTGCTGCAAGCCGCCGACATACTGATTTACCGCGCGCACTATGTGCCTGTGGGCGAAGATCAAGCCAGCCACGTTGAGCTCACCCGCGAAGCCGCGCGCCGCTTCAACCACTTGTACGGCCGCACCCCCGACTTCGACACCCAAGCCCAAGCCATGCTGCTGCAGGTACTGGGCCCTGACGGGGCTAAACGCTTTGAAAAAAACCGCAAAAAATTTCAGCAAACCGGCGACGAAGCCGCCGCCACCGCCACACTTGACTTTGTGGCCAGCCACAACGGCTTTTCGCCCGAACAGCGCGAACACCTAAGCGGCTACTTCAAAGGCACGGGGCGCAGCATATTGGTTGAACCGCAGGTGCTGCTTACCGAAGCGAGCAAGCTACCTGGGCTGGACGGCGCCAAAATGAGCAAAAGCTACGGCAACGCCATTGCCTTGCGCGAAGACCCCGCCAGCGTCAGCACCAAAGTCAAGCGCATGCCCACCGACCCCGCTCGGGTCAAGCGCACCGACCCTGGCAACCCCGAGCGCTGCCCGGTGTGGCAATTTCACAAGGTCTACAGCAGCCCCAGCACGCAACAATGGGTGCAAGCTGAATGCCCCAAGGCTGGCATAGGCTGCCTGGAGTGCAAACAACCCGTTATTGACGGCATATTAGCCGAACAACAACCCATGCGCGAACGCGCCAAGCCCTACGAAGCCAACCCAGCGCGTGTGCGCGACATTTTGATGCACGGCAGCCAACGCGCCCAACAGGTGGCCCAAACAACCATGCACGACGTGCGACAAGCCGCCGGCTTGATGCGCTAATGGTTCATGCGCGTTACTACCATTTGGCATACCTTGCATATGCCGGTATTATTCGTCCGTAGCATTTTTTCGTCTTTTAGACTAAGGTTTAGTACCTTTCTGCCGAGCATAAGACCATGAGCGTATTCATCATCGACGACCACCCTCTTATTCGCGACGCCGTGGCCATGGTGCTCCGTCGCCTGCGCCCCAGTGGCCTCCCGGTCGTTGAGCTCGAGCGCCTTGGTCAAGTCTCGCAAGCCGTGGCAGAGCACGGCGAGCCCGCGGTCATATTGATTGACCTCAAACTCCCGGACACCCACGGCGTATCGGGCGTGCGCGAATTGCGCCGTATGCTGCCCCACGTCAAGCTGGTGGTGTTTTCGGCCTCGCCATCGGCCGACTACGCCGACCTTGCCCGCGAAGCTGGAGCTGACGCTTACGTAGAAAAATCGCTGGGTGGTGCGCACATCAGCAAAGTCATTAAAGACTTTCTGCCCCCTGACACCACCGACACCACCGACGGCCCCACCGTTCCTGAAAAACTCTCCAAACGGCAAAA
>JAYPEA010000020.1:0-28043 GCA_038125525.1 Burkholderiaceae bacterium
TCGGCCACCTCAACAAGGGTCATGGCGGCAAACTCGCGCCCCATCACTTCTCGGTACACCGCCCCCAGCGCGCGGCTGTTGGCCAGGTATTCGGCCTTACTTTTCACGTACCACGTCATGCGTACCACGTGCTCGGGACCGGCACCGCCGCAGGCCAAGGTTTCCACAATGTTTTGCAACGCTTGCTTGGCTTGGCCCACAAAGTCATCGGTTTGCCACTCACCTTGAGGGGTCCAGCCTACCATGCCGGCAACAAAAATAAACGGGCCATTGGCCTTAACGGCGTTGGCATAGCCTTTGGGTGTTGGCCAGTTGGCAGGCTGCAAAACGGTTGGCATGATGGGGCTTCCTCCAAAAAATGAGTGGGTCAATGGGGTGGAGCGCGGTGCACCCAGCTTAGGACGCAGCGGCCTGGCGCAGTTTGAACCGCTGCAGCTTGCCGGTTTCGGTGCGCGGGAGCTGCGCCACAAACACCACCTTACGCGGGTACTTGAAAGGGGCAATGGTCTGCTTGACGTGGTCTTGCAGGGCTTTGGCCAACGCCTCGTTGGCCTGCGTGTTGGGCTTGAGCACCACGTGCGCGCTCACAATCTGGCCCCGTGCCTCATCGGGCAGGCCCACCACGGCGCATTCGGCCACAGCGGGGTGGGTCAACAGGGCATCCTCTACTTCGGGGCCGGCAATGTTGTACCCGGCCGAGATGATCATGTCATCGTTGCGCGCTTGGTAAAAAAAGTAACCGTCGGCATCGCACCGCACCGAGTCGCCGGGTAAATTCCAGCCCTGCTGCACGTAATCGGTTTGGCGGCTGTCGTTAAGGTACTTACAGCCGGTTGGGCCGCGCACCGCCAGGCGCCCCACCGTGCCGGGGGGCACGGGCTGCATGTTGTCGTCGACCACCATGGCTTCGTAGCCTGGCAACACCCGGCCAATGGCGCCGGGACGGACGTCAGCGCTGGCGCTGGAGAGGTAAATATGAATCATTTCGGTGCCGCCGAGCCCGTCAACCATTTCGATGCCACTGGCCTGGCGCCACGCGGTGCGGGTGGCGTCGGGCAGGGCCTCGCCGGCTGAGATGGTTTGCCGCAATGAACTTAGGTTAAAGCGTGGCGCCAGCTCAGCCATTTGGCGATAAAACGTAGGGGCGGTGTAAATTTGCGTGGCGCCAAAGCGCTGCACGGTTTGCAGCAGCGTCTCGGGCGTGTGCTTTTCAAGCAAGATCGTGGATGCCCCCCAGTGCAACGGAAATGCCAGTAGCCCCCCCAAACCAAAGGTAAAAGCCAGCGGTGGCGTGCCGCACACCACGTCGTCGGGGCCCATGGCCAGCAGGTGGCGCGGCACCAGGTCGCACATGGCCAACAGGTCGCGCTGAAAGTGCATGGTGCCCTTGGGCTTACCGGTGGTGCCGCTGGTAAAGGCAATTAAGCACACGTCGTCGCGGCCGGCCGGATGCGCGAGCCCGGTATTGGGGTGTGCGGCCATGCGCGCCTCAAGGCTGTTGCTGTGGCCGTTGGCACGAAATGGCACGGCCATACGCAAACCAAAGGCTTGCCCCTGGGCCATGCACGGGCTAAGTTCGTCGGGCAGCTGGGCATCGTACAAGGCCACGTCAATTTGCGCCTTGTCCACAATCACGCGCAACTCGGTGGCGCGCAGCAGCGGCATGGTGGGAACCGCCACAAGGCCTGCGCGCATCACGGCCAACAAACAAGCGGCCATCATGGGGGTGTTGGCTCCTCGCAGCAACACGCGCTGGCCAGGCACCAGCGCACAGTCGTGCGTGAGCACGTGGCCAATTTGTGTCACGCGCTGCAACAACTCGGCGTACGTCCACGCAAAGGGTTCGCCCTGCTCGATGCCTACCAACGCCGGCCGTGCCCCGTGACCATCGGCCACCGCTTGATCCAGCCACTGCGCCACGGCATTGATTTGCTCGGGGTAGATCACCTCGGGGCGAGAAAACACAAAAGCTGGCCACTCGTTGGCCGGCGGCAGGTTGTCGCGGGTAAACGAATCCACATGGCTGCTGGGGGCGAGTTCAGGATGCATGCTTGAACCTCCGTGCGCGGATTTTTAGGGCGTAGGCGCTTGCAACAAATGTCGGGCAATGATGAGTTGCTGCACCTCGGTGGCGCCTTCGTAAATACGCAGCGCGCGAATTTCGCGGTACAGCGACTCGACCACCTCACCTTTGGTGACGCCGCGCCCGCCGTGCATTTGCACCGCAGCATCAATGACGCGCTGCGCCGCCTCGGTGGCGTACATTTTGGCCATGGCGGCCTCTTGTGTCACGCGCTGGCCCTGATCGCGCAGCCACGCCGCGCGATACGTCAGCAGCGCAGCAGCCTCGAGCTCGGTGGCCATGTCGGCCAATTTGGCCTGGGTAATTTGAAAGTCGGCCAAGCGCCCGCCAAACATGGCACGCTCGCGCGCCTGACGCAGCGCCTCGTGCAGCGCACGGCGCCCAAAGCCCAATGCCGCGGCCGCCACCGAGGTGCGAAACACGTCCAACGTGGCCATTGCCAGTTTAAAACCACCACCCTCTTGCCCAATGCGTTGGCTCGCGGCCACGGGGGCCGCGTCAAAACGCAAGGTCGCTAGGGGGTGCGGGGCCACCACGTCAATGCGCTTGGCAATGTGCAGCCCCGGCTGATCGGCCGGCACCAAAAACGCGCTGATGCCTTTGGCGCCGGCACCAGGCTCGGTAACCGCAAAGACGGTGTAAAAGTCGGCAATGCCGCCGTTAGAGATCCAGGTTTTTTCACCGCTGATGCGGTAGCCCCCTTGGCCATCGGGCGCGGCATGGCACGCCATGGCCGCCACGTCGGAGCCGGCCTGCGGCTCGCTCAGTGCAAAAGCGGCAATGGCCTGTCCGCTGGCCACCCGCGGCAGCCACGCGGCTTGCTGCGCGGCGTTGCCAAACAACGCCACGGTGCCACTACCCAAGCCTTGCATGGCAAAGGCAAAGTCAGCCAAGCCGTCATGAAACGCCAGCGTCTCGCGCAGCAAGCACAGGTTGCGCGTGTCAATGCGGTCGGCGGCCCCACCCAAGGCCTGCCCGGCCACGGCATGGCGTAGCCACCCGGCCTGCCCCAATTGCTCAACCAAGGCACGACAGCGCGCGTCTAGGGCAGCCTGCCCCTCGGGCTCATCGTGCCGCAGGTTCGCCGCCGCCCAGGCGTCAAGTTCAGCCTTAAGCGTACGGTGCGAGGCGTCAAACCAAGGCAGCGCCATGCTGGCTTGGGCCATGGGGCTGGTTAAGGCGGCGTCGCTCACGTCAGTCGCCCCCAAATACTGGCGTTTGCTTGGCCACAAACGCGTGATAGGCCCGGTGAAAGTCGTTGGTCATCATGCACAAGGCCTGCGCCTGCGCCTCGGCCTCAATGGCTTCGTCCACGCCCATGTTCCACTCTTGATGGAGCATTTTTTTGGTCACACCGTTGGCAAACGTGGGCCCGGCCACCAGCCGTTGCGCCCACTGCATGGCGTCGTCTTGTAGGGTGTCGGGTTCGCACAGTTTGTTGTAAAAGCCCCAGCGCTCAGCTTCTTCGCCCTTGAGGCCTCGACCAAAAAACAGCAACTCCGCCGCGCGTCCCTGCCCAATCACGCGCGGCAACAAAGCGCACGCGCCCATGTCGCAACCGGCCAAGCCCACTTTGTTAAACAAAAAATGCACCGAGCTGCGTGCCGTGCCCAGGCGCAGGTCTGAGCCCAGGGCCAACAACGCGCCCGCACCGGCGCACACGCCATCAATGGCGGCAACAATGGGCTGCGGGCATGCCCGCATGGCCTTAATGACGTCTCCGGTCATGCGCGTAAAGGCCAGCAGGCCGGGCATGTCCAGCTGGGTAAGTGGGCCAATGATGTCGTGCACGTCTCCGCCTGAGCAAAAATTACCCCCCGCCCCGGTCAGTACCACCGCGTGCACGTCGTCGGCGTAAACCAAGGCGCGAAACAAGTCGCGTAGTTCGGCGTACGAGTCGAAGGTAAGTGGGTTTTTGCGCTCGGGGCGCGCCAGCGTCACGGTGGCCACACCGTTGTGCCACTGCCACTGAATGTGTTGGCCTTGATGGTGTTGCATGGCGTGCCGATGGCGCGGCAATTGGTGAGGTTGGCCCGGCAGGTGGCGCGCGGCAGCAGAGGGTTGGGTCATGACGTGGCTTTCACGGAAGAGGGAGGGACAACCGCGCGCTCGAACTGGGTTTCGAGCTGACGCTTGGCCGAGACATACGGCTTGGGCCAAGCCAGCGCCTGGTAGCCAATGCGCGCGGCCTCGGTGAGCGTCCACGCCGGGTTGGCCAAGTGCGGGCGTGCCACCGCGCACAGGTCGGCACGGCCTGCGGCAATGATGCTGTTGACGTGATCGGCTTCGGAGATGGCGCCCACGGCAATGGTTTTGACGCCGGCCTCGTTGCGCACGCGGTCGGCAAATGGCGTTTGAAACATGCGACCATAAACCGGCTGCTCGCGTTTGTCCACCTGCCCCGAGGAGCAGTCAACAAAGTCCACCCCAGCTTGTTTAAAGGCCACGGCAATCTGCACCGCATCGTCTGGCGTAATACCGCCTTCGACCCAGTCGTGGGCCGAGATGCGCACCGACATGGGCCGACTGGCTGGCCAAATGGCGCGCATGGCCGAGAACACGCGCAACGGAAAACGTAGCCGGTTGGCCAGCGACCCGCCGAAGGCGTCGTCGCGCCGGTTGGTGAGTGGTGAAATAAAGCCCGAGAGCAAATAGCCGTGTGCGCAGTGCAACTCAAGCCAGTCAAAGTTGGCCTCTATCCCCAGCCGGGTGGCGTGCTCAAAGGCCGCGCACACGGCCTCCATGTCGGCTTCGGTCATTTCGGCTGGCACTTGGCTCACGCCGTCAATGTAGGGCAGCGCCGAGGGCGCCAACAGCGGCCAGTTGGCCTCGCCCGAGGCGGCGGTGTCCAGTGGTTGGTCAATGCCGTCCCAAGCCCGCCGGGTTGAGCCCTTGCGCCCAGCGTGCCCGAGTTGCAGAGCAATTTTGGCGTCGGTGTGCTGGTGCACAAAGTCGGTGATGCGGCGCCACGCCTGCATTTGTTCCTGGCTCCACAAGCCAGGACAGCCGGGGGTGATGCGTGCCTCAGGGCTGACGCATGTCATTTCGGTAAACACGATGCCCGCCCCGCCCTGGGCACGCGCGCCGTAGTGCATCAGGTGAAAGTCGTTGGGTAAACCGTCTTGCGCCGAGTACGTAGCCATGGGTGAGACCATGACCCGGTTTTTGATGGTGAGCTCGCGCGCCTGCAGAGGCAAAAACATCGGCGGCGTGGCCTGTTTGACTTGCGGCGCATCGGCCGCTAACCCCGCCTGGTGCTGCGCAAACCAACGCTCGTACCCCGCCACGTAGTGCGCGTCGCGCAGCCTAAGGTTTTCGTGCGAGATACGCTGGCTGCGGGTGAGCAAGGCGTAGGTGAGTTGCGCTGGGTCCATGTGCACGTAGCGGTCAACGTGCTCAAACCATTCGGTGGAGTTGCGCGCGGCGTTTTGAATCTTGAGCACTTCCAACCCGCGCTCGGCTTCGTAGCGCCTGAGCACCTCGGGCAGTTGCGTGGCCTGATGCCCCCAGGTGTCAAACGCGTCGGCCATGGCAATGGCATCCTCTAGGGCAAGCTTGGTACCCGAGCCAATCGAGAAGTGCGCGGTGTGGGCCGCGTCGCCCATGAGCACGTAGGGCACCGACTGGCCGTTGGCCTGGGGCAGCCAGTGTGTCCAGTGCTGGCAAATGACGCGCTGAAATTTGATCCACATGGCCGAGCCGCGCAGGTGCGTGGCGTTGGACATCAGGGGCTTGTTGTCTAGGTACTTGGCAAACAACCGCTCGCAGTATGCGATGCTTTGCTCTTGTGTCATGTCGGCAAGACCGGCGGCCTGCCACACCTGCTCGGGACACTCCACAATGAACGTGGAGGTGTCGCCGTCAAACTGATAGGCGTGTGCTTGAAACCAGCCGTGCTCGGTTTTTTCAAACGCGAAAGTAAATGCCTTAAACAGCTTGCGTGTACCCAGCCACACAAAACGGCAATGGCGCACGTCAATGTCGGGCTGGTAGGTCGCAGCAAAGCGCTCGCGAATACGCGAGTTCACGCCATCAGAGGCAATCACCAAATCGGCGCCGTAGTGCGCGGCAATGTCCTGCTCGGCGGGCACCTCGGTTTCAAACACCAGTTGCACGCCAACTTCTTCGCAGCGGCGCTGCAAAATATTAAGTAAGCGTTTGCGCCCAATACCGCAAAACCCATGGCCACCCGAGACGTGCGTGGCGCCGTTGATGTGCACCGCAATGTCGTCCCAGTGGTTAAAGGCACCCAAAATTTCTTTGGCGCTGCTGGCGTCAGCACGCTGCAACGCGCCCATGGTCGCGTCAGAAAACACCACGCCCCACCCAAAGGTGTCATAGGGGCGGTTGCGTTCAACCACGACCACCTCGTGCCCGGGGTGGCGTTTTTTCATCAGCAGGCCAAAGTACAAACCCGCTGGGCCACCCCCGATGCATACGATTTTCATAACACTCCTTGTTGCCCCTAGCGGCCACGCCAAAGGCGCCAACTACTGACCGTCCGCAGCCGATACTTTACATCTAAAAATTTTAAGTTCAAAATACTTTGACCTTTATTTGTTTGCGAGTACCAACCCATGCGCATCACCATTTTGGGCGGCGGCCATGGCTGCTTTGCCGCGGCGGCCGACCTCACCCAACAAGGCCACGAGGTGCGCTGGTGGCGACGTCAGCATCAAGCCTTTGCGGCCCTGCGTCAAGCCGGCTGCCTGGGCTTAACCGACGCCAACGGCGAACATAAGGTGCCCTTGCCTCAACTGTGCGATGACTTGGGCCACGCCATGCAAGACGCCGACTTGTTGCTGCTGCCCACCCCGGCCACGGCGCAAGACGACATTGCCCGCGCCATGGCGCCACACCTACGCGATGGACAAGTGGTGTTTTTGGCGCCTGGCACGTTTGGCAGCTACGCCATGGCACAAACCGCAGCCCAAGCCGGTAGCCGTGCACAAGTGGCGTGGGCCGAAACCGGCACCCTGCCCTACTTGGCGCGCTGCCGCGATGCGGTCTCGGTCAACGTCTCGGCCCGCGCGGTGCGCTTGCCCACCGGGGTGTACCCCGAGACGCAGAGCCCGCATGCCATGCGCGTGATTCAACAGGCTTTTCCCTCGGTGCACCCGTGTGGTAACGCCTTGTCGGGGGCGCTGATGAATGCTGGGCCCATCATTCACCCGCCACTCATGGTCATGAACGCCGCACCGCTGCAGCACTTTGAACGCTGGGACATTCACAACGAAGGCACGCAACCGGTGGTGCGCGCCGTCACCGACGCGCTGGACCACGAACGCATCGCGGTTCGCGAGGCGCTGGGCTACGGCGCACCGCACTACCCCTTAGCCGACCATTACCACAGCGACCGCTGGATGTACGGCGACGCGCACCGGCAGTTGGTCAAGTCGGGCGACTGGCGCGAACACATTGATTTGTTCACGCACCGTTACATCACCGAAGACGTGGCGATGGGGCTGGCGCTACTGGCTTCCACCGCGCGCTGGGCTGGCGTGGAGGCGCCGGTGGCGCATGGCATCTTGGCCATGGTCGGCGCCTACCTGGGGCAAGACCTGCGGCACGGCCGGCGCACACTTGAGGCGCTGGGCCTGGCCAACCAAAGCCACGTTGCCGTGCACGCGCGGCTGCACAGCGGGTCGCCGGCATGAGCCCGGCCACCGCCCACGTGGTTGCCTTGGGCGCCGGGCGCATGGGGCGTGGCCTGGCCACGGCGCTGGCCTATGCGGGCATTCGTGTGACGGTGCTCGATGCTCGCGAGCGTAGCGCACAAGCGCAGCAAGCGCTGCAGCAGCAAGGCCACGACGAGGTACTGGCCAACATGCGGATGCTGGCGCAACTGGGGGCCTTTGACGCCGCGCACGCCCAACCCCTGGCACAGCGCGTGCAATGGGCCCACGCTGGCCAAGCCGCCGAGGTACTGGCCAGCGCCGACTGGGTGTTTGAGGGCGTCACCGAAACCCTGGCCGCCAAACAAGACGCGCTGGCCTTGTGCAGCCAGCACTGCGGGGCCAACGCCATTCTTACCTCTACCACCAGCAGCATACTGGTGACGCAACTGGCGCCCTTGGTGCAGCGGCCCGAGCGGTTTTTTAACATGCACTGGCTCAACCCAGCGTTTTTGATTCCGGTGGTTGAAATCAGCACCCACCCGCACACCAGCACCGAGGCGGTGCAACGCACGCGTGACTTGCTGCACGCCATGGGCAAGCTGCCGGTGGTGTGTGGCCCCGCCCCTGGGTACGTGGTACCCAGGCTGCAGGCCTTAATGATGAACGAGGCCGCCCGCATGGTGGACGAGGGCATCATCAGCGCCCAAGACATGGACGTGGCCACCCGCTACGGGCTGGGGCTGCGCTTTGCCGCGCTGGGCGTGCTTGAGTTTATTGACTTTGGCGGCGCCGACATTTTGTACCACGCCAGCCGCGAACTCGCCGCCAGCGTCAGCGCCGAGCGCTACGCCACGCCGCCCGTGATCGAGCGCATGATGCAAGCCAACCAGCTGGGCCTAAAAACCGGCCAAGGATTTTTTTCGTATCAGCCCGAGCAAGCCAGCAGTTACCGCCTCGATGCCATGACGCGCGTCATGGCCATGCTGCGTCACGCCAACATGTGGCGCCCGCCCGCGCTGCCCGAGCGCAGCGACGACAAGGCCTGATCCAAGGCCTTGCCGCTGTCATCGGCCAGCGCAGCCTCACGCAGGCCGCGCAGTTGGGCCGCTTGCAGCGGGGCCGGTGCGTCATCGAGCGTTTGCATGATGCGCGCAAAATTGTTCCAGCCGCGGGCGTGGGTGTCGCTGTAACCCTTAATAAGGCCTTGGCAGTTGGCCACCTCAAGCGCCAGGGCTGGGTGCTCGGCGGCCAAGCCGCGTATGCGCTGCAACCACTGGTGCATTTGCGCATGCTCGCGCGCGTAGCGCCGGGTTTGCCGGCGCCAGCGCCGCATGGCGGCCACCACGCCCAGCAACGCAAATCCGTGCAGCGAGTTGGTGTGCAACACGCGACCCGAGCGCGTCATGCGCTTGAGCAGCGCACGCATCCAACCGCTGTTCTCAATGCGCGTGGCCCAATGCGCCGGCAGGGTGTCGCAAATTTCTTCAAAGCGCGGGTGCAGATACTCGTACACCTCCACCACCTCAGCTGGTTGGGCCTGCACCTCATCACGCACTCGCGCCCAGCGCCCCTGGCGCAGCTTCAAATCGGCAACCCGCGGGGTATCTTCATAGCTCATCCACAACGCCAGGTGCCGCGCCACGGCCTCAAGCAAGGACGGCTCCAGTGCGTCGCGCAGCGCATCAAGCTGGTTCAGGTACGACTCGGCGTAGGCCACGTCCTGGTAGTCCACCAAGCGGCGCAAACCCTCCCATACCGTGCGGCGCACGGTTGCTGGGTAAGCATCCCATACGCGGTCGGCCCATGCCTGGGCGTGTGGCGGCAGCGCGCTGGGTTTGTCTGGCGTCTCGGGTGCAGCTGCTGGTGCGTCGGTGTAGGGCGGCTGCGGCGGCAACTGCGCCATGGCGTAGCCGGCATCAAACGCAGCCAAACTGGTCTTAACGCCAATGCCGCCGGCGCGAATGGTGTCTTCGTAGGCTTGACGCGCGAACGGCAAGGCCCCCGAAGCCGCCAAAGCGCCAAACAACACGGCACTGATGACGCTGCCCTGCTGCTGCGCGACCTCGGCCATGTCAAAACCCACCACCTGCCGTGCCCCTTGCAAGGCCAACGACCACAGTTGGCTCGAGTCGGCACGGCCGTCGGCCATGGCAGTTTTTTCGCTCATGGCATACACCCGGTGGGTCGACATAACCAACGCGGTGCGCGAGGGCGTGACCAAGCCGCGTTGCACGGCGCGGGTGGCCTCCATCAGCTCCGAGGCCAATACCACGTCCACCTCGCCTGGCAGCGGCATCAGCGCCAGCACCGGTTGGGCGTTGGCCGCCCGCGCTGCCGCACTCGCAAACAGCTCAACGTAGTAAATGGTTGCCCCGGTGCGCTGCGCCACGCCTGGCACCGAGGTGGTTTGCGCAATGAAGTCGTTGGCTTCGCCCATGGCCACCAGCCAGTCGGCCAGCACCCCGCCGCCCTCGCCGCCCATGGCGAGCACGGCAATGGTAATGGGCTTAGCCTCAACGGGGTTGGGTTGCGCCATCGTCAAAACGCCCAGCGCGCGCGACGCTTGGCCCACATCGCCTGCACCGCACCAAGCAAGGCGCGGCGCACAGCAAACCAGCCGCGCTCGGGCCAGGTTGGGTTTTGCACAATGCGCGTGCGGTAAAACGACGGGCACAGCACGGCCGCGTGCGAGACCTCGCCACACATGCCGCAGCCCACGCAGCTGTTAATGACGTGCGCCACGGGGTCTGAACGCAACGGGTCGGGGTTGGGTTTGACCGTGAGTGAGGGGCAACCCGACAAGCGAATACAGGAATGATCCCCCGTGCAGGTTTCGGCGTCCACGCCAAATCGCTCGCGTACCACCCGGCGGCCTTGCTGCAAGCGCGCGCGCTGCGCGGGCCGCTCGCGCCGCTGCTTGTTGAGCATGCACTCAGACTGGGCAATCAACACCTTGGGGCCAGCCTCTGGGGTGGTGAGTGCCTCACGCAGCATGTCGCGCAAGCCCGACACGTCGTAGGTGCGCTTGATGGTGCGCACCCATCGCACGCCCACGCCCTTGACGGCCTCGGCAATCGCGTGCCCGGTGCTGCGGGTGGGGTTGGTGGCCACCGACGACGGAATATCTTGCCCACCGGTGGCCGAGGTGTAGCTGTTGTCCACCACAATGGTGAGGTTGTCGCTGCGGTTGAACACGGCGTGCGCGATGCCGCTGGTTAAGCCGTTGTGCCAAAACCCGCCATCGCCCATGACGCTAATGGCTCGCTTGCCCGCTGATACGTTGAGGGCTGAGGCACCGGCCGTACCCAGGCCGTAACCCATGGTGGTGTTGCCTATATGAAACGGCGGCAGAATGGAGAACAAATGGCAGCCGATGTCGGCGCTAACGTGGTGCTCGCCCAGTTCGCGCTGCACCAGCTTCATGGCAGCAAACAATGGGCGCTCGGGGCATCCGGTACAAAACCCAGGCGGGCGCGCCTGCACCAACTGCATGGCAGGATTGGCCACCGGCGGTGGCGGCGCATAAGTTTGCGGCAAATTTACTTGCTGCGCTTGCAAGAACTTTTGCACCCCCGCCATGACCTGCGCGGCGGTGTACTCGCCAGCGGCGGGCAACATGTCTTTGCCGTGCACCGCGGTGGCACAGCCAGCTTGACGCAGCACGGTGTGCAGGTTTTGCTCAATGAAGTTGGGCTGCCCCTCTTCAACGAGCAACACAGCACGCTTGTTTTGGCAAAACGCCAAAACTTCATCGTCTACCATCGGGTAGGTGACGTTCATCACATACACGGGCACGTCACTGCGGCCAAAGGCATCAGCCAAACCCAGCGTGTGCAAAACCCGCAGCAGCGTGTTGCAGTTGCCGCCCTGTACCAAAATGCCCACGTCGCCAGTGTCTGGGCCCAAGGTTTCGTTAAGCTGGTGCGCCTTTATAAATTCCACCGCCGCAGGCCAGCGCTCGTTGATTTTTTCTTGCTCGTGCACAAAGCTCGCCGGGGGCAACACAATGCGGCTGGTGTCGCGCTGCGGCTGCTCAAGCGCCTGCTGCAAAGTGAAGGGGCTGGCACGGTTGTCACTAGCCACAAACTGGCCGTGCACGTGGCAAGCACGAATGCGCAACTGCAGCATTACCGGTGTGTGGCTGGCCTCAGATAACTCAAACCCCATCTTAACCGCGCGCACGATGCTGGGTAAGTTGGGGCGCGGGTCAAGCAGCCACATTTGCGACTTCATGGCAAACGCATGGGTGCGCTCTTGCATGATGGAGGAGCCTTCGCCGTAGTCCTCGCCCACCACCACCAAGGCCCCACCCGTAACGCCCCCAGAGGCCAGATTGGCCAGCGCATCGCTGGCCACGTTGGTGCCCACCGTGGACTTAAACGTAGCCACGCCACGCAACGGATAGTTCACCGAGGCGGCCAACGTGGCCGCCGCGGTGGCCTCACTGGCGCTGTTTTCAAAGTGCACCCCGTACGACTGCAAGATGTCTTGCGCATCGGCCAAGACGTCCATGAGGTGCGAGATGGGCGCACCCTGGTAACCGGCCACATACGCCACGCCCGACTCAAGCAAGGCCTTGGTCACGGCCAAGATGCCCTCGCCGGCGAATACCTCGCCCTCACCCAAACGCAGTTTGGTGACTTCTTGCGCAAACGATCGTTCTGCCACGGTGCTTACTCCTGGTCCAAGACGCCGGCGCGCTGACGCACGCTGTGCTTGAGCTCACCCAATAATTCAAAGAGTTGCCGCAAACGTTCTGCGTCAACCTGATCAAACAACTCCATCACCCATTCTTCGTGCTCACGCGCCATTCGCGCGAACTGGCGGCGTCCTGCCGGGGTCAAGGTTACGCGTATCGAGCGCCGGTCATCCGGCGCATGATGTCGCTGCACGGCGGCCTCGGATTCGAGCTGGTCAACCAACGCGGTAACGTTACCCCCACTGACCATCAAACGGCGCGACAGCTCGCCCATGGTGATGCCTTTGGGGTGGCGCTCGAGTTGTGCGAGCAAGTCAAAGCGAGGCAACGAGGTACCAAACTTGTGGCGCAGTCGCTGCCGCACGTGGTCTTCGATGTGCGTGGTGCACGATAGAAGCCTCAACCACAAGCGCAGTGAATGGTGTTGCGCGTCGTGCGCGCGCGATTCTTGGTCACTGGTAAAGGCGGTAGGGGCTTCCATGATGGGCCTGATGCAACGTTGGCCGCTCCATGCTACCAAATTATTTCATGTGTGAATATTTCTTTTTTGAATCAACCGCGCAAGGCTTCAGCCAAGTCATTCCACACGTCTTGCTCGAGCAGTTGGTTGCCCTGCACCACAAAGCGGTCAATAAAGCGTATGCCTTCAAACGGGTCACCGTTGGGCCATACACCATGTAAGGTGCCACAACAATACACCACGGTGTCGTTACCGCGCCAGCATTCCTCAAAGCTGGTGTACACCTTGCCCACACGCTGGTAGCGGCCCTTGGCCCAGCTTACCAATTGCTCGAGTTGCGTAAAGCGTTGCCCACCTGGAAAAGTCATAACGAATCCGGGCGCCAGCATGCCTTGTGCGGTGGCCAAGTCGCGTGCTTCCATGGCGTCTAGGTAGGCGCGCACCACGGCGCTGGCCTCGGGCTGAGCCACGTTGCCTTGCTCAAACACCCGACCATCGCGGCGGTAGGTGCTGACTTCTTGCACAAACGTGGTGGTGCCGGCCTCGGGGGCCGGTATCACCGAGCGCACCGCGGCCGAGACACGCGCCACCAAACGGGTTTGTATGTCAGCGGCATAGCCGCGTAGCAGAGTAATTTGTGTCACTGGCATGGTAAGGGGCTCCGTGGTGGCTACGAGGGATCGGCGTATTGCTCACCCAGGGCCATCAGGGCGGGCGTGCCCAACACCTGGTTGAGTTGGTCAAAGTCCAGCATGTGTTCACGCCAGCCGCTGGTGGTTTGGGCCTGGTATAGGTTGGCAAAATAGCCCTGCAAGGCATGCGCCAAGGCGCGCACGGTGCCGCCCGGAAAAATCACCAATCGAAAGCCCAGCGCACCCAATTCGGGCGCGGGCACGATGGGCGTTTTGCCACCCTCAACCATGTTGGCCAGCAGCGGAAGGCGTGCGGCAAACCGCGTGGCCGCCTGCGCCAATTGGTCGCGGTCGCGTAGCGCCTCAATAAACAACGCATCCACGCCGCATGCCACATACGCCTCGGCGCGCTCCATGGTGGCCTCCCAGCCCTCCACGGCCAGCGCGTCGGTGCGCGCCAGTATCAGGGTTCGGTCACTGGCGCGCGCGTCCAACGCCGCGCGCAGCTTGCCTTGCATTTCACCCACACTGACCAAGCGTTTGCCGCTTAGGTGGCCGCAGCGTTTAGGAAAATCTTGATCTTCAAGTTGAATCATGGCCGCCCCGGCGCGCTCGAGCCCGCGCACCGTGCGCTGCGTATTCAGTGCGTTGCCAAAGCCGGTGTCGGCATCCACCACCACAGGCAAATCCACCCGCTCGGTGATGCGGGCTAACACCTGACTGACCTCACTGTAGGTGGTCAGGCCAATATCGGAGCGGCCCAATTGGGTGTAGGCGATCGAGGCACCCGACAAGTACAAGCCTTCAAAACCGGCTTGCTGCGCCAGTAAGGCGCTGAGGGGGTCGTACACCCCCGGGCACAGCAACGGTTGTGCCTGCGACAGGCGTGCTTTAAGCGTCATGTGATTCCTCCAGTTGATCGGCCATGGCGTGGGCGGCCAAGTAGCCACCGGCCAGCGCACTGAGCAAGCCATTGCCCGAGAGGTACCCGCTGACATCGGGCCCCGAGACGCCACGCGCGGCGCCCCCGGCCGCCCACAAGTTGGGCAGCGGCTGCCCATCGGCGCCGCGTACGCGGCAGCGCGCGTCCACATCAAGCCCGCCTTGGGTATGAAACAACGCGCCCGTAACTTTGACTGCCGCGTACGGCGCGCGCAACGGGCGCGCAAACGTACGCCCCCACGCGTCGGCCGTGCTGGGCTGCACCGCAGCAAGGGTTTGCGCCAAAGCCGAGGCGGGGCAACCCATGCGCTGCGCGAGTTCGTCCACGCCAGCGGCGTGCAGCACGGCACCGGCGGCTTCGGCGTCAACAAAATCCGGAAAGCCGCGCGCGGTTTGCAAAATGTCGGCATCGAACACGCACCACGCCAGCCCATCGGGCTGAGCCAATACCTGCACCGCGGCTTCAGAGTAGCCCAGACTCTCGTTGTGAAAGCGTTGCCCCAAGCGGTTAATTTGTACCCCACCGTCCATCATCAAAGCCCATGTCACCAGGCTGCCGTGCGGCACCGCCCACGATCCATGCCCTTGATAAGCTCCCATGTCGCACAGCGGCACCCCTAAGGCTTCGCCCCAGGTCACGGCGGTTCCGTCATTGCCCACGTGGCCGGCATAGGTGGCACCAACCATGTTGGGCACAAAGCGCTGCAGCCAGTCCACCGAGGCGCCGTAGCCGTTGCACGCCAACAGCAACGTGCCGCAGCCGATGGACTCATGGCTGCCGTCGGGGCGTTGCACGCGCACGCCCAGTACGCGTTGCTGTGCATCCACCACCAGCTGATGCGCCCGCGCTTCGGTGAGCACCGGCACCTCGCATTGACGCACGCAGTTGTCAAGCCGCTGCACCAGCGCCTCGCCGCGGCGCTCGGGCAGGGTGTGCATGCGTTTGCGGCTGTGCCCGGGGTACAAAAACCCATCCAACACCTGCCAGGCAAAGCCATGCGTTTGCTGCAAAAAGTCTAACGCCGGCGCAATGGCTTGGGTGTAGGCCCGCACCAAATGCGCGGCAGCCTGGCCATGCGCTTTGGCCTGAATGTCTTGCGCAAACTGCTCGGCGTGGTCGTCCTCGCCCATGGCTTGCTGGGCCAAGGTGCCCGCCGCCGGAATAAACCCCGAGGACAAACTGGTGGAGCCGGCGGGCCGCGCGTCGCGCTCGAGCACCAACGCCTCCACGCCCCGGGCGTGCAAATGCAGGGCTGCGCTCAAACCGCACGCCCCAGCGCCCAGCACCAAGGCTGGCACATGCACCTCGGGGGCGAATTGGGCGGTCACTTCAACCGTGGGTGGTGTCATGCGGCTTACCTCGGCTGCAGTTGTTGCATGGCCTCTTGTACGGTGCACACCCGCGCCACCGTGCCCATGTCGGCTAGGGCCGCTTGGTGCACCGCGTCGCCAAAGGCGGCGCAGCCGTCGGCCAACACCGTGGTGTCGTAGTCCCGCATATGGGCATCGCGCACCGTGCTGGCTACGCCACCATTGGTCACGATTCCGCCCACCCACACCTGCTGGACGCCAGCACGGCGCAGCACCCAATCGAGTTGGGTGTTAAAAAAGGCCGAGTACGCCACCTTTTGTACCGTCAGATCAAGCACCGGTTGCAAGCGATCCACACAGGCCTGACCCCATGAACCTGGGGCAAAGTCACCGGCACGCAAAAACGGTCGCATTTGCTTGAGGTGCGGCGAAATCATGGGTTCGCCTTTGGCGTTGGGCCACAACGTAAACTGACTGGCCACCACCATGCCGCCGGCGCCGCGCACCGCCTGGGCCAGCGGCAGCACCTGCGCCGGCAAGGCTTGCGCTTGCGGGTTAATGCAATTGCCTCGGGCGTAGGCACCGTTAGGCGACAAAAAGTCGTTTTGTAAATCAATGAGCACCAAGGCCAGACTCATCACGCCACCCTTTGCAACACCAAATTGCCCAAGTCATCTACCGTGGCCTCGTAGCCGGGCTCAAGCCACACCGTGGTGTCGGCCTGCTCAAAAATGGCTGGGCCTTGCACCGCAAAGCCCACGGGCAAGTCAAGCCTAGCGTAGCGCTGGGCCTGCACCCACTGCCCGTGCACATAAACCGCCTGAGTACCTAACGGGGTGTGGCTACCCGGGCCAGCCGGGGCCAGCACACGCAGGTCAAACTTGGGTCGCACACCGATTCGGCTGTAACGCACGTTAAGCACGCGCACCGGCGGGCCTTGGAGCACGCGGCCAAATTCGTTACGGTAGGTGTGCTCAAACGCCTCACCCACGGCTTGCACATTAAGCGAGCTGGCCTGCACCGGCACCTGCAAGGTGTGGGTCTGGCCTTGGTAGAGCATATCCAGCACCACCTCCTCGCGCACTTGGGCAAAGCGCACACCCGCCGAATCCAGCCGCTGCTGACATTGCGTACGCATCGCCTCTAGGCTTTGGCTCAAGGCGTCAAAGTCTATCGCCAGCAAGGCTTGGTTGAGCGTTTTAACCACGTCGTGGCGCATGTCAGCAATCACGCACCCCAGCGCCGATGTAACCCCTGGGTAACGCGGCACCAAGCCGCGACCCACGCCCACCTCTTGCATCATGGCGCATACGTGCAAGCCACCGCCGCCGCCGAAGGGCATGTACACAAAGTCGCGTGGGTCGTGGCCACGTTCAATCGAAACCAGGCGCATGGCGCCCGCCATCTTGGCGTTGGCCACCGTCAAAATCGCCTCGGCAGCGGCCTCTACACCCAGTCCTAGCGGCTTGGCCACATGGGTGTCAATGGCTTGCTGCGCCAAATCCAGGCGTAGCGTACCCAATGCCCCGCCCCCCAATGGCCGCTGGGCGCTGATGCGCCCCAGCACGACGTTGGCATCGGTCACGGTGGGCAAGTCGTTGCCACGGTTGTAGCACGCTGGCCCAGGGTTGCTACCCGCTGAGGCCGGCCCCACTTGCAACATGCCTGCGGCGTCGACACGCGCAATTGAGCCGCCACCGGCGCCAATGGTTTCAATTTGAATCATGGGCGAGCGCACGACCATGCCAAAGGCCAAACTGGTTTGTGCCGCCAGCGCGGCCTGGCCTTGCGCAATCAACGACACGTCAAACGACGTCCCACCAATGTCACCGGTGATCACGTTGGGGTAACCAGCGGCCTGCGCAATGGCCGCACATGCCATGACGCCGGCCGCGGGGCCTGAAAGCGCGGTGCGCACCGGCACGTCGCTGGCGGTTTGCTGCGACATCACACCCCCGTTACTCTGCACAATCAACAACTCCCCGGCAAAGCCGTGCCCTTTGAGGTCACCGTTGAGTTGCTGCAAATAACGCCCCACCACGGGCTGCAGACTGGCATTAAGGCTGGCCGTGGAGGCCCGCTCGTATTCGCGAATTTCGGGCAACACCTCGGTGGCCGCCGTCACGTAGGGGTTAGGCCATACCCGGCGTACGCAGGCCACTGCGGCTTGCTCGTTGGCCGGATTGGCGTAGCCATTAATAAAAAACACGCACACCGCCTCGCAACCATGGGCCAGCAGTTGTTGGGCGGCTTGCTCAACCTGCGCCAAGTCCACCGGCGTGTGTACCTGGCCATCGGCAAGCACGCGCTCGTCTACCTCAAGTCGGTCCGCCCGCGCCACCACGGGTTCAAAGTCACCGCGCAAGCCCCATGTGGCGGGCCGGTCACGCCGGCGCATCTCAAGCACATCCCTAAACCCACGCGTGGTGATCACCCCCGTACGCGCCACGCGCCGCTCCAGCAGCGCGTTGGTGCCTACCGTGGTGCCGTGCACCACCGTGCCCACCTGAGCCATGGCACGCTCGTCTTGCACCTGCACCGCACGCTGCATGCCGTGCATGAAGCCCTGCGCCTCGTTACCCCGGGTTGAGGGCACTTTCTCTATACGCACCTGGCCGCTGCCTTCGTCCAACACAAACAAATCGGTAAAGGTTCCGCCCACGTCTACGCCCACCGTAAGCGTGGACAAAGGCTTGGCGGCGCTCATGCGGCCTCCGTTGTGGTGTAGCCTTGCAGGCGGTCGCGTTGCCGCGCCGCTTCCTCGCGTTTGGCGGGATCGCCATAGCCCCCGCCACCCGGGGTCTCAAGCCGAACCCGGTCACCGCGGGTCAGCGTAATGCCCACCATTTTTGAGGCCATGGGCGGCGTGTGCCAAACCCCGTCGTTGCAGTAGCTAAAGCGGTTGCATGCAGCGTTGCCGCCACCGGCAATGCCTTTGGGTTGCGCGCGGCCGCGCTCGCCAAAAATAAACGCCTGCGCACCTTCTTCGAGCAGTTCGATTTCGTAAATCGCCCCCAAGCCACCTCGGTGCAAGCCATCGCCACCCGAGTTCGCGCGCAGCGCCCACTGCGTGAAGCGCACGGGGTAAGCCGCCTCCAAAATTTCAAGCGGGGGGATGGTGGCGGTGGAGATGGGCGCGTTGCCGTGATTAAGCCCATCACCGCCGCTGTGACCACCGTGGCCACCACCAAAAAAGCTAAACATGACCCAGCGTTGGCCCAACCGTGCGGCGTCGCTGCGCACGCCAGCGATCGACAATGCGTTGATCGTGCCATAGGCCTGCGCCACGGCCTGGTCGGGCTTGGCTTGCGCCACGGCGCTAAACACCACGTCAATCATGCGCAGAATGGTTTCGGTGTATCCGCCCACCGGGCGCGGCCGCTGTGCAGTAATGAGCAAGCCCTCGGGCAGCACAAACTCCACCGCATCCAACACCCCGGCGTTGGCTGGCACGTCTGGAAACACATGCTTGAGCGCCACGTAGCACGCCGCCACCGCCGTGGCTCGCGAAATGTTGACCGGACCGGCACACTGCGGTGCGGTGCGCGAAAAATCTAGCGTTAACCGATCACCGGCCACCGTCATGTCCAGCGCCACTGTTAGCGGTTCATCGCGTACGCCGTCGTTGTCCAGCATGTCGTCAAAGCGGTAACAGCCGTCGGGCAGCGCCGCAATGTGGCCCTTCATCAATCGGTTGGCGCGTTCGCGCAGCGCGGCAAGGGCTTGCAGCACGCGCGGACTGCCGTAGTCGTTAAACAAGGCTTGCAGGCGCTTTTGCCCCAGCTCGAGCGCGGCAAGCTGGCCGTTGAGGTCGCCCCACATGCTGTCGGGCAAGCGGGTGTTGGCGCGCAGCACGGCCAGCACGTCGGGGTTGAGTTGCTCGTCCACCACCACCCGTACCGGCGGAATCTGTACCGCCTCTTGCCAGCACTCGGTGGCCGCGGGGTTGTAGTTACCAGGCACCGCGCCGCCCACGTCGTGCCAGTGCGCTGCCGAGGCAACAAAGCACAACAACGTGTTGCCCTCAAAGATCGGCTTGACCAGCTTGAAATCGTTGGCGTGGGTGCCGCCGTCGTACGGGTCGTTAAACAACCACACATCACCGGGCTGCATGCCACCACGTTGCGCCGCCGCGGCAATTGCCGCGCGCACGGCAAACGCCATGGCGCCCACAAACACCGGCAAGCCAGACTTGCCTTGCACCAGGGTGTCACCGGTTTGGGCGTCGTACAAGCCGTGGCAGGCGTCGTGCGCTTCAGCAATGATGGGGTTAAACGCGCTGCGGTAAAGCGTGGCGTCCATCTCGTCGGCAATTTGCTCCAGCCGTCCGTTGAGTACCGCCAAGGTTACCGGGTCCATGGGTTCAAGCGTCATCTGTGGCCTTTCTTGCCAAGCGATGTTTGAGTTCATTGAGCAGCCCGCCCATGCGCACGCGCTGCAGCAAAAAGTCGGGTACGGGCTCGCACGGCAGGGCCGGCGCATCGGTGCCCTGTACCGTCCAAGGCTGGGCGTGTTCGTCAATCACCACGCGCTCGCCCTCGCCCAACGTGGTGGCGTGCGCGCAGGTTAGTAGCAGCAAGCCTACGTTAAAGGCATTGCGAAAATACAAACCGTTGTAGCTCGGCGCGATCACCGCGTAAACGCCCAGCGCCACCAGCACCGCTGCGGCCTGCTCGCGCGACGAACCAATGCCAAAGTTGGCACCAGCCACCAACACGTCACCCGCGCGCACGCCTGCGGCAAAGTCCGGGCGCACCCCCTCCAAACAAAAAGGCTTGATGCCGTCAATGCCCAGCTTCATGGCGTGCCCGGGGGCCAGCGCGTCGGTGTCAATGTTCTCGCCCACGCGCCATACGCGGCGCTGCACGCTCATGCCAGCCACTCCCGGGGGTCGCTGATGCGCCCGCGTACCGCAGAGGCCGCCACCGTGTACGGCGAGGCCAAAAACACCCGCGCCTGCGCCGAGCCCATGCGCCCCTTAAAGTTGCGCGCCGTGGTGGCTATGACTTGCGCATTGCCCGATATGGTTTGCCCATACCCCGCGCAGGCCCCGCACGCGCTGGGCAACCACTGCGCACCAGCCTCATCAAGTATTTCTGCTACGCCCTCGTCGCGCGCGCGCGCCATGTCGCGCACGCTGGCCGGTGCCACCATCAACTGCACACCGCGGGCCACACGCTGGCCGCGCAGCACCTGTGCGGCCGCACGCATGTCTTCTAGCTTGGCGCCGGTACACGCGCCAATGTAGGCCACTTGCACTGGTTCATGGTCATATGCCGTTACCACGTCGCCATTGGCTGGGCTGTGCGGCGCGGCAACCATGGGCGCCAGGGTGGTCGCGTTGTAGTCGTGGTCTGTGCAGACCGCACCTTGGTCGGTTTGCCAGTGCGCCAGTTCAGCCGGGTCAAGCCCCTGCGTAACGCCGGCTTGACCCAGCCAGTCGGCGGTGGTTTGGTCGGGTGCCACCAGCCCCACCTGCGCGCCAAGCTCAGCGGTCATGTTGGCCAGCGTCATGCGCTCGGCCATGCCCAGCGCCTGCACCGCCTCGCCAGCGTACTCAATGGCTTGGTAGCCGCCGCCGTTCATGCCCAGGTCGGTGATCATGCGCAGCATCATGTCTTTGGCGCTCACCCCAGGGCCCAAGCGCCCGTGCCAGCGCATGCGTAGGGTGTGCGGCACACGCAGCCATATTTCACCGGTTACCACCACGCCCAGCATTTCGGTGGCGCCAATGCCAAACATGTACGCCCCAAATGCCCCGCCGGTGCACGAATGCGAATCGCCCCCCACGGCAAACATGCCGGGGCGAATGTGCCCATGCTGCGGTACCACCACGTGGCATATCCCTTGGCTGTCGTAAACGTGCGGCAGGCGCTGGTCGTGCGCCCAGTCGCGCGCCAATTGCACAATGCGGCGCGAGTCCTCGTCTTGCGCCGGTACGTAGTGGTCCATCACCAGCACCACGCGCTGCGGGTCCCACAAGGGCGCACCCAGCTCCTCAAGCATGGGCTTGAGGCGGCGCGGCCCCGAGGAGTCGTGAAACATCGCCAAGTCCACGCCACACATCACCAGCTCGCCAACGGCTACATGGTCGCGGCCCACCGCACGGGCCACCAGCTTTTGCGCCAGGGTTTGCGCCGTCATGCCAGCTCCTGCGCCAAGCTGGCCCAGCGGGCGCGCCACGGCCCGTCCTCGAGCAGGGCCAGCAAATCGGCGCCTTGCCCGCCCAGCACCTTAAGCCGCGCGGCCACGTGCCACACGGTGGCCATGAGGCAAGAAAACACCGGTGCCTGCCCCCAGCGCCCATGCTCGGCCATCGCCGCCAAGGTCGGCATCCCCGTGCCCAGCAACAACACCGCGTCCAGCCCCTGCTGGGGCAGGCGCTCCAAGGCCCGCACCGCAGGCGTGTGGCCTAAGCTGTAAATGGGATGAAAGCCATCGTCCTGGGCATCGGCCACCGCCACGGCGGCCACATCAAACCCGCGCGAGGCCCAATACCCCTGGCTGGCCTGCGTCAGGCCCGCCGGGTAAGGCGAAACCAGTCCAATGCGTTGCGCGCCTAAGGCGCGCAACGCCGCCACGCTGGCCAACGCCGAGTTGGTCACCGGGCGCTGCCAGCGGGCGCTGAGTTGGGCAAACAATTCGTCTTCGGCTTGGGCACCAAGTAAGTACGACGCCCCGGTGCACGTGGAGGCCACCACCTGCACCGGCGCGCTGCCAAACTGCGCCATGTCGTCGTTGAGCTTGGTGTAGTAGTGACGCAACCGAGCCTCGATGGTAGTCTCTTGGCTCACCAAGCGGGCGTTGAGGTGACTCACCCCTTGCGGCCAAAGCATGGCGCACTCGGGCTCAACGGTGGTGTTGCCCTGGGGGGTAAGCAGCCCCACCAAACCCCTGGGCGCGTAGGCCAGTGTCATGGCTTAAGCCAACACGCCTCGTTGGTAGTCGTGCACAGCCTGCATCACCTCGTCTTTGGTGTTCATAACAAACGGGCCGTACTGCACGATGGGCTCGCCCAACGGCTTACCCGCAACCAAAATCGCCCGGCTTTGCGGTGGCAACTCCAGCACCACGTGGTCATGTTGGTTGGCAAAAATTGCCATGCGGTTGTTGGCCACCGTTTGCGTCTTGCCTTGGGCCCGCACCTCCAGCTCGCCGGCGTACACGTAAGCAAACGCGTTGTGCGCCGCTGGCACTGGCTGCACCATCGTTAGGCGCTGGGCCGAGGGGTTGTGAATGTCCAAATACAAGGGCTCGGTGCCTTCGCGTTGCACCAGCGCCGCCACCGATTCATGCCGCCCAGCAATCACCCGCACCTTTAGGCCGTCGTTGCGCACAAATTCAGGAATTTCCGCGCTTTGCATGTCGCGATACCACGGCGCGGTCATCTTGTCTTTGGCTGGCAAATTGAGCCATAGCTGAAAGCCATTCATCAGCCCCTCGGACTGTTCAGGCATCTCGCTATGAATCACGCCACGTCCAGCGGTCATCCACTGCACGCCGCCGTCTTGCAGCAAACCTTCGTTACCCGCGCTGTCGCGATGACGCATGCGGCCATGCAGCATGTAGGTAATGGTTTCAAAGCCACGGTGCGGATGGTCGGGAAAACCGCCCACGTAGTCCTCAACCTCGTGCGAGCCAAAAAAATCCAACATCAAAAATGGGTCAAGCCGATGTTGCAAGTCGTGGGTAAGCACGCGGGTGAGTTTGACTCCCGCGCCATCCGAGGTTGGCCGACCCGCCACCAAGCGCTCAACGGCGCGTCCTTCAGGGTTTGCTTGTGTCATACCCCGAATTATGCTCGCTCCCCTAACCTCCCACCGGGCGTAAGGATTAGGTATACACCCGCCTCAAGAGGCCAATTAAGGCATCTTTTTCGTCTGCAGACAGATGCGCCAGCATGTGCTGCTCGCTGCTGAGCGCGGCAGACTGAGCGTTTTTGAGCAAACGGGCGCCTCGGTCGGTAGCGTAAAGCCCGATGGCCCTGCGATCGGTTGGGGCCCGCTGCCGCCTTAGCAACCCGCGTGCCTCAAGCCCTTGCACCAACCGAACCAGGTTGGGGGGCAGCAACTCCAACGCTTGCGAAACCTGGCTGGACGTAATGCCCGGGTTGTGCCTAACCACACTCAGCACAGAAAACTCCACCGGTCTGAGGCCGTGTTCGGCAGCTGAGTGCATGAAGCCATTGATCAAGTACAAAGCCACGCGACGCGCGTTGTAGCCCACCAAGCAATCGAGCGCACGCGTGTCCACTGGCAAACCCTCGGACGCCTCTTGAAAACCCGGTTGGCGCGGCATGGCGCTTTACCCTTGGGGCGTCACAAGCCCCTCCAATGTACCGTCGTACAAACCTTCAACCACCGCATTTCGGTGCTTCAAAACCGCCCGTTGATTGATCGATCCTTTGTCGGTAACTTCGCCCAAATCAATCGTGGGTGGCTCAGCAAGCAAGCAAAGCCTGGCAACCCGGTTGGCGCTGCCCGTGGCAGACTTTGCCAGCTCGTTGACCAGATTTTGGAAAAACGCGTGAACCTTGGGTGAGCGCAAAACCTCAGCCCACTCAACATCGCCAGAAACCCCAGCCAACTCCCGAACCTTGGCCGTCGGAAACACCATCGCACCGACTTCATGACGGTTGAGCCCGGTGATCACCGCGTCCTGAATGTAAGGCGCCCCCGCGCCAATCAGCTTGGCGCGCAACGGGCCCACGCTCACAAACGTGCCAGTTGCCAGCTTAAAGTCTTCGGCGATTCGGCCATCGAAACGAATACCCAGATTCGGATTGGCTTGATCAATCCACAACACCGCATCACCTGTCTTAAAAAACCCCTCCTCGTCAAACGCCTCAGCGGTGCCTTCATCGTTACGCCAATAACCGGGCGTGATATTGGGCCCCCGATACCGGACTTCGGTTTTGCCATCCACCGGCACCAGCTTTAACTCAAGCCCTGGCGTGGGCACACCCAAGTCTCCGGCACGAACCTGGGGGCTGGGCACAAACACAGCAAAAGGCCCGGACTCCGTCATCCCCAGTCCGGTGCCCATCACGATTCGCTCGCCTACCTCGCGCTCGGCGCTGGCAAACAAGCTGTCCCAAATGGGTTGCGCAAGCGCCGCACCAGAGTAAAAAAACATCTTCACCCGGCTCAGAAAATTGCGGCGCAACACATCGTCAGTTTGCATGGCGTTGGCAATGGCCTCAAAGCCAGTGGGCACATTGAAGTAGACGGTTGGGGCAATTTCTCGCAGGTTGCCAAGCGTCTCACCCATTAAGGCCGGCGTGGGCTTGCCATCGTCAATGTACATGGTGCCACCATGAAACAGCACCATCCCAAAATTATGGTTGCCGCCAAACGTATGGTTCCAGGGCAGCCAGTCAACCAACACCAAATCTTCCTCGCCCAACACCGGCATTGAGGTAACCATTTGTTGTTGGTTGGCACACCACATGCGGTTGGTGTTAATCACGCCCTTGGGCATCTTGGTCGAACCGCTGGTAAACAAAAACTTAACCACCGTGTCGCCGTTCGTTGCTGCCATGGCCTGCGCCACTGCTGCCGTCGGGGGCGTGGCGGCCAGCGCCGCCAGTGGCGTGGTGTCCCGCTCGGCCCATTCGCCCTCACCCAGCACCACTTCCACGTCTGCGCCAACTGCAGCGAGCACCGCCTGTTTGTACCGCGCATCGGGCACAAACACCATGCCAGGGGTGACAGTTTGGAGCACGTGGCGTAGCTTTTCATAGTCTTGACTGACCAACGCGTAAGGCGGCGACACCGGCACAAACGGCACCCCTGCCACCATGCAACCCAGTGCCAATTGCGCGTGGTCCAGACTGTTCTCACAGATGATGGCCACCGGTTTTTGCAGTGACAAGCCTCGATCGAGTAACCCTTGCGCAATGGATTGGGCGCGCTGCCACGCCGTGTGGTAAGTCAAGTGCTCCCACTCGCCGCGCTCTGCGTGGGTTAACTTGGCTCGACGCGCCATGAACGTCTTATTTGGCGTGGCGCCAGCCCAAAAGGGCAGTTTGTCAATCAGTCGTTCAGGAAACGCCGGCAACGGTTGGTCTGCCTCAACGTACTGCACCCCGTTTGAAGCGTTGCGAACCTTGACACGTGTGACGCCAAACTTGAGCGCTCGAAATTTTGCTTCATGCATGTTGGCCTCCTACCCCTTTTGCACTTTGGGCGCTTTACCAGCCAAAAACGCTTGAACCCGAGCCTTCGCCTCGGGCGCTGCCTGCGCAACGCCAGACACCAAGGCCTCCATCAAGTAACCGTGGTCGGCTGGTTGCTCGGCAATACGGGGCAAGGCCTGTGTTAGGGCGAAGTTGGTCAAAGGCGCATTGGTGGCAATTTTTTCTGCCAACTCGATTGCCTTGCTCAACGACGCTCCCGCGGGCTGAAGATATTGCGCAAACCCCAGTCGCTCGCCCTCTGCGGCGTCGTACACGCGCCCGGTTAACATCATGTCGGTCATGCGGGCCACGCCAATGAGCTTAGGAATACGCACCGAGCCACCGCCGCCGACGAAAATTCCCCGCGTCCCCTCAGGCAGCGCAAAAAAACAGGTGGCATCGGCAACACGAATGTGCGCCGCACATGCCAACTCAAGCCCGCCACCCACCACGGCACCATGCATTGCTGCGACCACCGGCACCGGCCCGTATTGAATCGCATCCAACGCTGCATGCCAGCGGCGCGAATGCATCACACCCTCACCGGCATCCCGCTCCTGGAGTTCGGACAAATCCAAACCCGCGCAGAAGTGGTCTCCCTCGCCATGAATCACCGCCGAGCGCACCCCCTCGGGTAGGTTTTCAAAAACGTCCCTAAGCCCCTGAACCAGGCCATCATTGAGCGCGTTACGCTTTTTAGGACGGCACAGGCGCACCACCGCGACAGGGCCTTGTGTGTCGAGTGCCACACCGAACTGCAGCGCGCGATCGCGTGCCGCCTTTGCTTGAAGTGTCATGCCACTAAGCCTCAAAAAGATTGCTGAAAAATCGTCAAACCATTATGATTGATAATCAAAAATCTGACCAGTCCTAAGCACCATGAAACACGAAAACCTACTGGCGATCGACATCCACACCCACGCCGAAGTAAGCTGCTGGAACCCCTGGGACAACTACGGCGAGGAGTACGACCGCGCGGCCGACAAATACTTTGGCAGCGATCGACGCCCCACCATTGCCGAGACGGTTGCTTACTACCGCCAACGCAATATCGGCTTGGTTATGTTTACCGTGGACAGCGAAGCCCAGTTGGGGCGCCGCCGCATACCCAATGAAGAAATCGCCCAAGCCGCGCGCGACAACGCCGACATGATGATGGCCTTTGCCAGCATTGACCCGCACAAAGGAAAAATGGGGGCACGCGAAGCCGAGCGCTTAATTGCCGAAGAAGGCGTTAAGGGCTTTAAGTTTCACCCCACGGTACAGGGCTACCACCCCTACGACCGCATGGCCTGGCCGATTTACGAAGTGATCAACGCGCACAAACTGCCCGCCATCTTCCACACCGGCCACAGCGGCATCGGCAGCGGCATGCGCTGCGGTGGCGGCCTGCGCCTGAGCTACAGCAACCCCATGCTGTTAGACGACGTGGCGATTGACTTCCCGGACATGCAAATTGTGATGGCCCACCCCAGTTGGCCCTGGCAAGACGAAGCCTTGAGCGTGGCCATGCACAAGCCCAATGTATGGATTGACCTATCGGGCTGGAGCCCCAAGTACTTTCCCAAGCAACTGGTGCAATACGCCAACACCTTACTTAAAGACCGCGTACTGTTTGGCAGCGACTACCCGCTGATTACGCCTGAGCGGTGGATGAAAGACTTTGAAGTGGCCGGATTCAAACCCGAGGTCATGCCCGGCATTCTCAAGGGTAACGCCGTTCGCCTGCTGGGACTGGGCTAAACCATTCGGTAAAAGCTAAGCAAAACACCGTCGGGCAAACGTACCCCAGACCCGACGAATTGGTGTTGATGCAACCACGCCCATTGGGGCGCTGCGGACTCGAATCGCGGCTGACAACGGAAATACACCGCCTCAGGGGGCACCGGTTTACCCTCGCGAAGGCGCTTCGAATCCTCTGCCGAAGCCACCCTAAGCGCTGTGTTTTCAACCCAAACCCGCGCCCCATCTTCGAGCTCAAGCGCGTATCGCGCATCCAAGTGAGCCTCTGTGCCCTCGCTGGTCAACAACTGAAAGTCTGCGCCACCAGGTAACACCTTTCCCCGCATGCGAGGGCCTTCGACCACTCCGCCAGTGATCGGAATCATCCGTCGATAGCCG
>JAYPEA010000021.1:0-27784 GCA_038125525.1 Burkholderiaceae bacterium
CCACCAGCGTGGCACGCCAATCGCGCAAAAACAGCCACACCACCAGCACCGCCAGTAAGGCACCCTCGTAGAGCAGTTGCAACGAGCCGTTGTACTCTTCTTCGACTGGGGTAACAAAATCAAACGCCTCGGTAAACACCACGCCGGGGTTGTTTCGAGCAAACTCAGCCAGTGCGGCACGCACCGCGCGGCCTACCGCAACTTCGCTCTCGCCGCGGCTGCGCACCACCTCAAAGCCTACCACCCGTTGGCCGTCCAGCAGCGCAGCCGACCGCCGCTCGGCTAGGCCGTCGCGCACGTCGGCCACTTCGTTTAGCCGCAAGCGGCTGCCGCGGCTGGTAGATAACTCGATCTCACCCAGCTCGGTGGCGCTGCTTACGGTGGCTAAGGTGCGCACCGGCTGCTCGCCGCTACCCAGCGTCATGCGCCCGCCCGGCGCCTCTTGTTGCACGCGCTGCAATTGACGCGACACCTCGGCCGCCGTAATGCCCAGCGCTTGCATGCGTGCCGGGGCCAGCGCCACTTGCACCTCTCGGGTGACGCCACCCACGCGGTTGACCGAGCCCACGCCTTTAATGGAGAGCAAAAGCCGTGACAGGGTGTCGTCCACCAGCCACGACAAGGCCTCTTCGTCCATGCGCTGGGCCGACACGGTGTAGGCCAGCACGGGGGTGCCCGCCAAGTTAAGTTTTTGTACCACGGGGTCGCGGACATCGCTGGGCAGGTCGGCGCGCACGCCTTGCACCGCTGAGCGCACCTCGTCAAGCGCCTCTTGCACCGGTTTTTCTAGTCGAAACTGCGCGGTGAGGGACGCCACCCCATCTTGCACCTTGGTGGTGATGTTCTTTAGCCCTTGCAACGGCGCAAGCGCGTTTTCTAGCTTGCGTGCCACGTCGGTTTCGAGCTGCCCAGGGGCCGCCCCTGGCAGCGAGGCCGTTACGGTGATGGTGGGCAGGTCAAGATCGGGAAAGTTTTGTACCTTCATGCTGTTGTACGACAACAGCCCGGCCACCGTGAGCAGCACAAAAACCATGGATGCGGCGATCGGGTTGCGAATCGACCACGATGAGACGTTGAACATGACGCGACTCTTTACGGTTTGGTGGCTGCTGGGCCGACCACGCGCACCCGGTCGCCGTCATTTAAAAATGCCCCGCCGCTTTCCACGATTCGCGCGTTGGCGGCTAGGCCACTGCGCACCTCAATGCGGTTGTTTTGCAAGCTGCCCACTTCAACTTTGCGCTGGCTGACGCGCTGGTCCTCACCCACGGTGAACACATACGAAAACCCGTCACGCAGAATCACAGCAGACTGGGGCACGGTGATGGCCTGGGCTTGGCCTAGGGTGATGGCACCGCGCGCAAACATGCCCGGCCGAGCGTTACCCAACGGAGGTTGTATGTCCACGTAGACCAAAGCGTTGCGCGTGTTGGGGTCAACCGAGGGCGCAACGGTGCGCACTTTGCCGCGCAACGTATCGCCGCTGGTGGTGCGTACCTCAACCGTTGCGCCAGGCCGCAGCCGGCCCAACTCGGCGGCGGTTACCTCAGCGCGCCACTCCAGCCGGCCCTGCCGAATGATGCGAAACAACTCCACGCCCGGTGCCACCACTTGGCCCAGCGTGGCCCGCCGCGTCGAGACCACGCCCCGGTCGGGCGCGCGCACCGTGGCCTGCGCCACGCGCTGACGCTGCAACTCAACCGTGGCACCGGCCGATTGCACGCGTGCCATCGCCGCCGTGTATTGGGTACGGGCTTGCGTTAACTGCGCCTCACTAAAAAACCCCTGTTGCTGCAGCGTGCGGGCTCGCTCTTGTTGCGCCTTGGCTTCGCTGGCGTTGGCCTCTGCCTCGGCCAATACCGACTCGGCCTGCGCCAACTCCGCATCCAGTACCCGGGTGCGCAGCCTGGCCAGCACTTGCCCCTTGGATACGGTGTCGCCCACGTCAACCAGGAGTTGCTCAATTTGCAAGCCATTGGCTTCTGAACTCACCACCGCCTCTTGCCACGCCGCCAGCGAGCCCGAGGCCTCGAGCGAACGGGTTAGGGCCAGCTCGGCCGGTTGGGTAACAGAGACGCTCAGCACAGGCTTGCCGCCCGGCGCGTCGTTGGGCGGCGTTTGGGCCAGCGTGGCGCTGGTGATGGCCAGCAAAAGCAAGCCGCCGATGCGGCCGAGGGGGGCGTGTTGGTTCATGGGAGCGGTCGGCCGCCGCCATGGCGCCGGGAGTCGTTAGTCGGAACAAACCTCAGTGTAGGGTATCCTGGGGTAACCCCTAGGTTACAGGGGCCACTGGTGAGGTGGGAATTGCCGCCGCCGATGCGGCAATGGTAGGCACGATTGGATTCGAACCAACGACCCCCACCATGTCAAGGTGGTGCTCTAACCAACTGAGCTACGTGCCTGAAGGCGCAGATTCTAGCGTAAGCTAGCCGGCGCCAAGCCTACACCCACCTACAATGGCGGCATGAGCATCAAAAGTGACAAGTGGATACGCCGCATGGCCGAGCAGCACGGCATGATTGAGCCGTTTGAACCGGGGCAGGTGCGCCAAGCCGGCGGACAAAAACTCATCAGTTACGGCACCAGCAGCTACGGCTACGACATTCGCTGCGCGCCAGAATTTAAGGTCTTTACCAACATACACAGCACGGTGGTTGACCCCAAGGCGTTTGACGAAAAAAGCTTTGTTGACTTTCATGGTGACCACTGCATCATTCCGCCCAACAGCTTTGCGCTGGCGCGCACCGTCGAGTACTTTCGCATTCCGCGCAACGTGCTCACCATTTGCCTGGGCAAAAGCACCTACGCGCGCTGCGGCATCATCGTCAACGTAACCCCGTTTGAGCCCGAGTGGGAGGGGTACGTAACGCTGGAGTTTTCAAATACCACGCCCCTGCCGGCCAAAATTTACGCCAACGAAGGTTGCGCACAGGTGTTGTTTTTTGAAAGCGACGAGGTGTGCGAAACCTCGTACCGCGACCGCGGCGGCAAGTACCAGGGGCAAGCTGGGGTCACCTTGCCCAAGGCCTAGCCGGCCCCGCTGGGGGTGGCACCGGCAAAGGTGCGACAATACCCCCAGATGACAAAACCTTTTCACGATTTGCCTTTGGCGCCGGCTTTGTTGCGCGCCATCGACGACATGGGCTACGCCACCATGACGCCGATTCAAGAGCAGGCCATTCCGGTGGTCATGGCAGGCCAAGACATCATGGGCGCAGCCCAGACCGGCACGGGAAAAACCGCTGCCTTTGCCTTGCCTTTGCTGCAGCGCTTGCTCAAACACGAAAACCACTCGGCCTCGCCGGCGCGGCATCCGGTGCGCGCGCTGGTGTTGCTGCCCACGCGCGAGTTGGCGGTGCAGGTGGCCGACCAGGTTAAATTGTTTGCCAAGCACACGGCGCTGCGCAGCGCGGTGGTGTTCGGCGGCATGGACATCAAACCGCAAATTGCCCAGCTGCGCGAGGGCGTTGAGGTGTTGGTGGCCACACCGGGCCGGCTGCTTGATCACATTGAGGCCAAAAGCGCGGCCTTGCACCAAGTTGAATACGTGGTGCTGGACGAGGCCGACCGTATGCTTGATATTGGCTTTTTGCCTGACTTGCAGCGGATTTTGAGCTACTTGCCCAAGCAACGCACCACGCTGTTGTTTTCGGCAACGTTTTCGGGCGATATTCGCAAACTGGCCAGCAGTTACCTAAGCAACCCAGTGACGGTGGAAGTGGCGCAAGCCAACGCCACAGCGGCCACCGTGAAGCAGCGCTTTATTAGCGTACCCGACGACGACAAGCGCCGCGCCCTGGTGCAACTGGTGCGCGAACAGGCTGAAGTCGCCGGGCAGGCGTTTGTGTTTGTTAACAGCAAACTGGGCTGTGCCCGCTTAGCGCGTGCGCTTGAGCGTGACGGCTTGCAGGCCACCGCGCTGCACGGCGACAAAAGCCAAGACGAGCGGCTTCGGGCCTTGCAGGCGTTTAAGGCAGGGCAGGTGCAGTTGTTGGTGTGCACCGACGTGGCCGCCCGTGGGCTGGACATCAAAGACGTACCCGCGGTGTTTAACTTTGACCTGCCGTTTAACCCCGAAGACTACGTGCACCGCATTGGCCGCACCGGGCGTGCGGGCGCCGAGGGCCTGGCGATTTCGTTTGTCTCGGGCAACAACGCGCGCCAGTTGGCCGACATTGAAAAACTGATTCGCCTTAAAGCAGAGCTTGAGCCAATGGAGTGGAGCGATGACCGCCCACCCCGGGGGCGGCACTTCAACGACGGACAACGCGTTTGGCGCGAACGCGGCGAGCGCGGCAGTGAACGTGGCGAACGCCCGCTGCGGCAAGACGCGCCCTCGGCAACACCCAAAGCGCCCTACGACCCGCTGTTTGACAAGCCCTACGAGCCGGCCACCGCGGCGCACACCCCAGCGTGGGATGCCAAGGCCCCGGTGGTCAAGCCGCGCGGGGTTTCGGCCTACATTCGTTCGCGTAAAAAGGTGGCGGCGTTGTTCAACAAGCCCACGCCCGAGTCGCGCGTGCAGCCGGCTTCGCTGCCGGATGAGCCCCCTGGTGCGGCATCGGGGGGTACGCCGGGCGATGCGGCAGCTGCACAGCCCAGCACCGAAGCCTCGGGCACCACACACTAAATCCACCTAGCAAAACCACCCACTACGCGGGCCGTGGGTTTTGCGCGGCGGCGCAATCCACATGGTGCCAGCGCGGCGCGCCGCCAAGGGCACACAGCTCCACCGCGCTTAGGCAGCCGCCCCACACACAGCCGGTATCCAGCGGCAGCAAGTGCGCGCGCTCGGCCCCACGCAGCGTGCTCCAGTGGCCAAATGCCATGGGGGTGTGTGCCGTGGCGCGATCAGGCACCTCAAACCACGGCATCAGCCCCTCGGGCGCGCGCGCGGCATCTTCTTTGATGTCAAAGTCCATCACCCCACTGGCGCTGCACAACCGCATGCGGGTCAGGCCATTAACAATGGCGCGCCAGCGCGGCACACCGGTTAAGCCCTCGCTCCATTGGTTGGGGTTGTTGGCATACATGTGGGCAAAAAATTCTTGCCTCGATTCGCGTTCACCCAGTGCCTGCTGCACTTCATGCGCCAGCGCCAACGTTTGCTCGGCGCTCCACTGCGGAAACACGCCGGCATGCACACACAACCAACCGTGCACCTGCAACGCCAGTGGGCGCTGCAGCATCCAGTTGACCCACGGCGTACGCTGGGGGTGATGCAGCACGTCATGCAAGGTGTCGCGGCGGCCAGGCTGGCCCACGCCGTGGGCCAGCGCCAGCCAGTGCAAGTCGTGGTTGCCCAGCAGCGCCTGTGCCGCGCCATCCAGCGCCACCAGGCGGGCCATCACGGCCGCGTTGGATGGGCCGCGGTTGACCACGTCACCCAGCAGCAGCAGTTGGTCGCGACTTGGGGAAAACGCCAACGCGTCGAGCAGCCGCCCCAAGGCTTCGTCGCACCCCTGCACGTCGCCAATCAGGTAAAGTGCCATGGCGTCATTATGGAGTTGCTTCTTATTCTTTTTTTGGTCCTGCTCAACGGGGCCTTTGCCATGTCCGAGCTGGCCATTGCCGCGGCACGGGCACCGCGTTTGCGGGCGCTGGCCGAGCAGGGCGACAGCGGGGCGCGCTCGGCCCTGCGGCTCATGGAGGAGCCGACGCAGTTTTTGTCTTCGGTGCAGGTGGGCATCACGTCCATTGGTTTGCTCAACGGCATCATTGGCGACGCGGCTTACAGCACGGTACTGGCCCGTGGGCTGGGGGCGTGGGGTGTTGAGGCCACACTGGCCCATGTGCTGGCCACGGCCGTGGTGGTGTCGGTGATTACGTTTGTCACCATCGTGTTTGGCGAGATTGTGCCCAAGCGCATCGGCCAAATGTACCCCGAGGCGGTGGCGCGGGTGGTGGCGCGCCCCATGACATGGATTGCCGCGCTGGCCAGGCCGTTTGTGCATTTGCTCTCGGGCACCACGCGCGCCGTGCTTAAGGCCCTTAAGCTCGACGACAACCATGTGCGCCAAGTGACCGAGGAAGAGATTGAGGCGCAGCTAGAAGAAAGTGTGGACGCCGGCGTGATGGAAGCACACGAGCACCGTATGGTGCGCAACATCATGGCGCTGGACGACCGCACTTTGGCCTCGATCATGGTGCCGCGTGCCGATTTGCATACCCTAGAGGTTGACATGCGCGCGGCCGACGCGCTTGAGTGCACGCGCCAAACTGGCCACTCGTGGTACCCGGTGTGTCGCGGCGGAGTCGATCGGGTGCTGGGCACGCTGCATGTGGCTGACTTACTTGAGCGCGCTGCCACCCATCCCGACGACGATTTAAGCCAGGGCCTAACCCCACCGGTGTTTGTACCCGAGACGTTAAGCGGCCTTGAGTTGCTCGAGCAGTACCGCGACGCGCCCATGCGGGTGGTGTTTGTGGTGGACGAATACGGTGTGGTGCAGGGCTTGCTGACGCCGCGCGATTTGCTCGAAGCCATTACTGGCGAGCTGCACTCAGAAGAAACCCTTGACGCCTGGGCGCTGGCCAACGACGACGGCAGTTGGGTGCTGGATGGGGCCATGCCGGTGGCTGAGATCAAGGCTCGGCTGGAGCTCAAGGCCCTACCCGAGGAATCGCGTCAGCTCTACAACACGCTGGCGGGGCTGATGTTTTACATGGCGGGTCGCTTGCTTGTTGAGGGCCAAAGTGTGGACGTGCTGGGCTGGCGCCTGACGGTGTTGGCCTTGCAAGGACGGCGCATTCAAAAGGTGGCGGCCACGGCCATCACGCCCGACGATGCTGGCGAGAGCGCGTAAGCGCGGCCGGTTGGGTACGCTGCGTGTTGGCCACCGGCGCCAAGCGCCAAACAAAACAGTGGAGCGGGTGAAGGGAATCGAACCCTCGTCTAAAGCTTGGGAAGCTGCCGTTCTGCCATTGAACTACACCCGCATTCGTGGCATTCTAGCGTGATGCAACCCACCGCCGACGACCACCACCACGCCATGCAGCGCGATTTTGCGTGGCATGTGCCGGCAACATTCAACATGGCACACGCCTGTGCCGTGCGTTGGGCGCAGCAGCCCGATGCCGCCGCGCGCGCGGCCGTGATTGACCAAGCCGACCTGGCCCAGCCCGCCACCGTACTCACCTACGCCGCCTTGCACGCACAGGCGCAGCAGCTTGCCGGTGTGTTGCAAGCCCAGGGCGTGGCCGTGGGTGAGCGTGTGGCCATTGTGCTGCCGCAGCGCGCCCACACGGCCGTGGCGTACGTGGGCACCATGGGCATGGGGGCGGTGGCCATGCCTTTGTCGCAACTGTTTGGCGCTGACGCCCTGCGCTTTAGGCTACAAGACAGTGGCGCCGTGGCGGTGCTGGCTGACCGCAGCACTTGGCCGGCCGTGGCTGCCGTGCTGGCGGATTGCCCGACGGTGCGTTTGGCGTTGGTGCTTGACGGGGTGCCCACCCCAACCCAGGCAAAGGCCATGGTTTGCGACTGGGGCGAGGCGCTGGCATCGCAGCGGCAGCCCGGGCAGTGGGTTCAAACCGCGGCCGACGACCCGGCCGTACTGATTTACACCAGTGGCACCACGGGCAACCCCAAGGGCGCGCTGATTCCGCATCGCGCGCTGCTGGGCAACCTGACGGGCTTTGTGTGCAGCCAAAACTGGTTTGGCTTTGACCCCGCGCGTGGCACGCTGCACGGCCCCGAGGGCTTACCCGCCGAGCCCGCCGTACCCACCGTGTTTTGGAGCCCGGCCGATTGGGCCTGGACGGGGGGCTTGATGGACGCGCTGCTGCCCACCCTGTACTTTGGGCGGCCCATCGTGGCGCATCGTGGGCGGTTTGGTGCCGAGGTGGCGTTTGACTTGCTGCAGCGGCACCGCGTCACCCACGCCTTTTTGTTTCCCACTGCGCTCAAGGCCATGATGAAGGCCCAACCGCTGCCCAAACGGCGCCTCACGCCGCACTTGCAGGCCATCATGAGTGCCGGAGAGGCTTTGGGCGACACGGTATTTGGCTGGTGCGAGCGCGCCTTGGGCGTGACGCCCAACGAAATGTTTGGGCAAACCGAAATCAACTACATCGTGGGCAACTGCGCCATGAATGGCAAGCGCCACGTGGTGGGGTGGCCGGCGCGGCCAGGCAGCATGGGCAAGGGTTACCCGGGACATCGGGTGGCGGTACTTGACGAGTACAACCAGCCATGCCCGCCGGGGCAACCCGGCGAGGTAGCCGTACATCGGCTGGACGTGCATGGGCACCCCGACCCGGTGTTTTTTTTGGGCTACTGGCGCAACCCCGAGGCCACCGCGGCCAAGTACACGGGCCAATGGTGCCGCACCGGCGACATGGCCGTGGCCGACGAGGACGGTTACCTTTGGTACCACGGCCGGGCGGACGACATGTTTAAGTCAGCCGGCTACCGCATTGGGCCCAGCGAAATTGAAAACTGCCTGGTTGCGCACCCGGCCGTGGCCAATGCGGCGGTGGTGCCCAAGCCCGATGCCGCGCGTGGCGCGGTGGTAAAGGCTTACGTGGTGTTGGCGCCCGAGGCACAGGCCCAGCGCCAGGCCGCCCCCGATACGCTGGCGTGGGAGCAGGCGTTACGCGAGGCGCTGCAAGCCAGCGTCAAAGACCGACTCGCGCCCTACGAGTACCCCAAAGAAATTGAATGGATTGACGCCTTGCCCATGACCACCACGGGCAAAGTGCAGCGCCGCGTGCTGCGCGAACGCGAGGCCGCTTTGGCGCACAATACGCGGCAACAGCAATAAAGCAGGGGTAACACGTTGGACATGGGCATGGCCGCGTTGGCGGTGGCAGTAGGCTACGGCTTGGGTTCGTTGGCGTTTGCGGTATTGGTAAGCCGGGCCATGCACTTGGCCGACCCGCGCAGCTACGGCAGCAAAAACCCTGGTGCGACCAACATGTTGCGCTCGGGCAGCAAGCTCGCGGCTGTGCTTACCCTGCTGCTGGACGCGAGTAAAGGCGCTGTGGCGGTGTGGTTGGCGCAGGCTGCGGGGTGGGTTCCACCCGGCAGCACCGTGCTGTATGCGGTGGGCTTAGCCGCCTTTGTGGGGCATTTGTACCCGGTATTTTTTGGCTTTCAAGGGGGCAAGGGCGTGGCCACCGCCGCTGGCGTGTTGCTCGCGCTGCAGCCAGTGCTGGGCTTGGCCACGCTGGCTACCTTTGGCCTGATTTTGTTCTTTTTTCGCTACGTGTCGTTGGCGTCGATGGTGGCTGCGGTGTTTGCCCCGTTTTACTTGTTGTTTGGCAACGGGGTGTGGTGGCAGACGCGGCCCATGGCCGTGGTGGCGTTGGCCGTGATGGCCGGCTTGCTGGTGTGGCGGCATCAAACCAACATCAGCCGCTTACTTGCTGGCACCGAAGGAAAGCTGGGCAACCCCGACCGCCAAAGCCCAACCAAGTCGCGCTAGTCGCGAAAATTGTCAAAACTCAGCGGTAAATCGTCTACCGTTTGTTTAACCAGCGCGATGGCGCTTTGCAAATCGTCGCGTTTGGCACCCGTTACGCGCACGGTTTCGCCCTGCAGGGCGGCCTGCACCTTGAGCTTGCTGCCCTTTATGGCTTGTTGAATTTTTTTGCCCACCTCGGTGGGAATGCCGCTGCGCACGGTGATATTTTGCTTGACCTTGTCGCCGCCGGCTTTGTCTACGTTGCCCGGGTCTAAAAAGCGCACATCCACGCCGCGCTTGGTAAGCTTGTTGCGCAACACGTCCATGATTTGTTGCAGCTGAAAATCGGCGTCACCGTGTAGCGTAATAAGCTTGTCGCTGAGCTCAATGGCCGCGGCGGTGCCTTTAAAGTCAAAGCGGGTGCCGATTTCACGGGTGGTTTGGTCTACCGCGTTGCGCACCTCTACGGTGTCGGGTTCGAGTTTGATGTCAAAAGATGGCATACGTGCTCCTGGCTGGGTTGCTCCTGCGACAATGGGCCCATGTTAGGCCACAACCACGCCTCGCTGCAGCCGCACAACGCGTTTGGCATTGCCGCGCGGGCGCGGGTGTTGGTGCCGGTTGCCTCGTCCGAGGCGGTGCAACACGCTTTGCAACGGCCCGATTGGGCTGCCAACGGCTGGTTTGTGTTGGGTGGGGGCAGCAATTTGGTTCTCACCGGTGACGTGCCCGCCACCGTGCTTAAGGTAGAAATTGGCGGCATGGGCGTGGTGGACGAAACGCCTCGGCACGTGGTGGTGCAGGCCGGTGCGGGTGTGGGCTGGCACGCGCTGGTGCAGTGGACGCTGGCTCAAGGCCTGCCCGGCCTTGAAAACTTGGCCCTGATACCGGGCACCGTGGGCGCGGCCCCGGTACAAAACATTGGTGCCTACGGCGTGGAGCTGCAAGACCGCTTTGACTCGCTTGACGCGATCGACCTGCGTACCGGGCAACCCTTTACGCTGGACGCCGCGCAGTGCGGCTTTGGCTATCGGCATTCGGTGTTTAAGCGTGCCCCGCGCGACGCGCGCGACCTGGGCTTAAAAGGTGTTGCCCTTATTACCCAGGTGCGCTTGGCGCTGCCCAAGGATTGGCGCGCCGAGCTAAGCTACCAAGACCTGCAGCGTAAGGTGCAAGAAACCGGCATCACTCAGCCTTCGGCGCAGCAAATTGCCGACTGGGTGGTGGCCATTCGCCAGGCCAAGCTGCCCGACCCCGCCGTGCTGGGTAACGCGGGGAGTTTTTTTAAAAACCCCACTGTCTCCCCCGAGCAGTGCGCCGACATCATTGGACGCGACCCCGGCGTGGTGCACTACGTGTTGCCCAATGGGCAAATTAAGCTGGCAGCGGGATGGCTGATTGACGCCTGCGGCTGGCGCGGCAAAGGGATAGGCAACGCCGCGGTTTACGAGCGGCAGGCGCTGGTGCTGGTGAACCGAGGCAGCGCCGAGCAGCCTGTGACCGGTGGCGAGGTGATGACGCTGGCGCGGGCCATACAAACCAGCGTGTACGAGCGCTTTGGTATTCGGCTCGAGCCCGAGCCCGACATTATTTAGTCGTTGCTGTCTTGGCTTAAGCGCAACACGCTGGCGGCGTCGCTGCCGCGCAGCAAACCGGTTTGGGCGTAGACGCTGAGCTTGTCGCGGGTGTCGGCCAAATCGAGGTTGCGCATGGTCAGTTGGCCAATGCGGTCTGCCGGGCTAAAGCTGGATTCGCCCCTTTCCATGGTGAGGCGTTCGGGCTGGTAGCTTAGGTTGGGCGACTCGGTGTTGAGAATGCTGTAGTCGTTGCCGCGGCGCAGCTCAAGCGTAACCTCTCCGGTAATGGCGCGCGCCACCCAGCGCTGCGCGCTTTCGCGCAACATGATCGCTTGCGGGTCAAACCAGCGCCCTTGATACAACAGCCGCCCAAGGCGGCGGCCGTTGTCGCGGTACTGCTCAATCGTGTCTTCGTTGTGAATGCCTGTGACAAGCCGCTCGTACGCCACAAACAAAAGCGCCATGCCGGGGGCCTCGTAAATGCCTCGGCTTTTGGCCTCGATGATGCGGTTTTCGATTTGGTCACTCATGCCCAAGCCGTGCCGCCCGCCGATTCGGTTGGCTTCAACAATCAGATCGACCAAGTTGTCAAAGCGCTGTCCGTTAAGTGCAACGGGCTGGCCTTCTTCAAACCGCACACTCACGGTCTCGCGTGCCACGGCCACGTCGTCGCGCCAAAACGCCACGCCCATGATGGGCTGCACAATCGTCATGCCGCTGTTGAGGTGCTCAAGGTCTTTGGCCTCGTGCGTGGCGCCCAGCATGTTGGAGTCGGTGGAGTAGGCTTTTTCAGCCGACATCTTGTAGCCAAAGCCCGCGGCGGTCATGAACGCGCTCATCTCGGCGCGCCCGCCCAGTTCGTCAATGAATTGCTGATCCAACCACGGCTTGTAGATGCGTAGCGCCGGGTTGGTGAGCAAGCCGTAGCGGTAAAAGCGCTCAATGTCGTTGCCCTTAAAGGTGCTGCCGTCACCCCAAATGTGCACGTCGTCTTCTTTCATGGCGGCCACCAGCATGGTCCCGGTGACGGCGCGCCCCAACGGGGTGGTGTTGAAGTACGTGAGCCCACCGGTGCTGATGTGAAAGGCGCCGCATTGCAGCGCGGCGATGCCCTCGGCCGCCAGCGGCGCGCGGCAATCGACGAGCCGCGCGTGCTGCGCACCGTATTCGGTGGCGCGACGCGGAATGGCGTCGTAGTCAGGTTCGTCGGGTTGGCCCAAATTGGCTGTGTAGGCGTAGGGAAGCGCGCCTTTTTGGCGCATCCACACCAGCGCCGCGCTGGTGTCTAGCCCGCCAGAGAACGCAATGCCAACCTTTTGCCCGGTTGGCAGGGACTGCAAGATGGTGCCCATGGCGGCGTATTGTAGGTGGTGGCCGGTGAGGCCCCAGGCTTGGGCAGGCCGGGGGGCGCGGCTTTGACCTTAGTTGATGACGGGCACCACCTTCACACGCAACGTGCTGCCGGGGTCGTAGGGCATTTCAACCTCGTAGCGCCGCCCGGCATATTGGTACAACACGCGGTAACCCCGGGTGCGGGTGCTGTACACCGTCTCTTCGCGACAATTTTGTACGGTACGGGTTTGTGGCTGAGCAGGCCCCTCGGCCTTGCTGCCTATTTGCGAGCCAATCACGCCGCCTACCACGGTGGCCACCTCGCGGCCGCCACCCTTGCCAAATTGGTTGCCAATGGCAGCGCCGGCAATGGCGCCAATGATGGCGCCGGTGCCGGACTTTTCGCCCGGCACCGTGACTTGCTCGTTGGTGCATACCGAACGTGGCGTACCCACTTGCTCAAGAATGGCGGTGCTCGAGAGCACCGAGGCCACTTCGGTCACTTCAGCCTGAGCAGCTGCGGCGGTGGCCAAGGCCAGCGCCACGGGGGCAAAGAGTAGGGGGCGTGCGTTCATGCGTGGGCTCCTTTGGGGTACCAAACTTAAGCTTACTGTACCCCCGGCTTAATGAACCCAACCTGAATACTGGCACGGCCAACGCTCGTTTTTGCGGATGCACGACAATGCCCTTTGCTCGGAACACACCTGCCCAAAGGGGGGCGCCACCCATGTCCACGCCAACTGACCTACCCGCCTGGCTGGCCCACGTACAAGCGGCCCACCCACAGGCCATGGTGCTTGGGCTGGAGCGGGTGCAAGCGGTGCTGCAGCGCTTGCCGGCCAGCACCCAGCCCATGCCGGTGGTGGTAACCGTGGCGGGTACCAACGGCAAAGGCTCAAGTTGCGCCATGCTTGAGGCCATGTTCATGGCCGCTGGCTACCGCGTGGGGGTGTACACCTCGCCGCATCTGGTGCGCTTTAACGAGCGCTGCCGCGTGCACGGCGTCGACATGGAGGACGCCCCACTGGTAAGTGCCTTGCAGGTGGTGGAGCAGGCGCGCGGCGTGGTGGCGTTGACTTACTTTGAGCACACCACGCTGGCCATTTGGCACGCGCTGCGCCAACTCGCGCTGGACGTGGTGATATTGGAAGTGGGTTTGGGCGGGCGCCTAGACGCGGTCAACGCCATTGACCCCGACGTGAGCTTAATTACCAGCATCGACGTGGACCACGCCCAGTGGCTGGGCAACACCCGCGAGGCCATTGGCCGTGAAAAAGCCGGCATCATGCGCCGCGCACGGGTGGCGGTGGTGGGCGACCCGGTGCCCCCAGCCAGCGTGCGCGATTACGCGGTGCAGCTGGGCGCCGATGCGCGCTGGGTGGGCCAAGACTTTGGCTACGGCGGCGACGGCCAACAATGGCAATGGCGCGGGCGGCAGCGGCGTCTGTCGGGGTTGGCTTACCCGGCGCTGCGCGGCATCAACCAATTGGTTAACGCCGGGGCCGTATTGGCCGTGCTTGAGGCGTTGCACAGTCAATTGCCCGTGCCTGCTCAGGCGGTACGCCAGGGCTTGGCGCAGGTGGCGTTGCCCGGGCGCTTTCAAATGCTGGCCGGCCAACCCGCCATGGTGCTGGACGTGGCGCACAACCCGCACGCCGCGGCCGCGTTGGCGCAAAACCTCGACGCCATGGGCTACTTTGCCAACACCTACGCCGTATTTGGCGCCATGGCCGACAAAGACATAGGCGCCATGGTGCGCCATTTGCAGCCTTTGGTGCAGCACTGGCTGTGCTGCAACCTGCCTGAGCCTCGCGCCGCACGTGCGGCTGACTTGGCGCAATCGATACAAGCCGCCGCCGGTGCCACGGCGGCGGTAAGCTGCCACGCTTCGGCGCCACAGGCGCTGTCTCATGCCCTAAGCGCAGCGCAAGCCACTGATAGAATTTTGGTTTTCGGTTCGTTCGTCACAGTGGGCGAGGTGCTGCGCCACGGCTTGCCCGCGTTGGCTGCACCCCATGCCCCGGTGGACGTGGCCTTGCCCCCGCGTGGTGGGGTGCTGGTACAAGGTTGATATGCTAAAAAAATGGTTTGGCGCCAAGCCGTCTGCACAAGCAAAGCCCGACGAATCGGTCGACGAGATGCGCCGGCGCGCCCAGCACCGTCTTATTGGTGCGGTGGTGCTGGTAGGCCTAGGCGTGGTGGGCTTTCCGTTGGTCTTTGACACCAACCCCCGTCCACTGGATGTGGATATGCCCATCGTAATCCCCAACCAAGACAGCGTGCCCGCCTTGGCGCTGCCCCCAGTAACCAGCCTGCCCGCTGGCGCGGTTAGCCAGCCCACGGCTGCCCCCGCTGCCGAGCCCGTTACCAAGCCTGCGGCTACGCCCATCGCCGAGCCCGCCGCGGCGGCTGCCCCGGCGGCAACGCAACCCGGGGCCCAAGCCGCCAACGCCAAGCCTGCACCACCCCAGCCGCAAGCCAGCGTGAGAGTTGTGGTCCAAGTGGGCAGTTTTACCGATGCGCGCAGCGTCAGGCGCGTGCGTCAGCGCCTGGAGCGCGCTGGCTTAAAAACCTACACCCAAGTCATTCGGCGCAACGGCCAGCGCCTCACACGCGTGCGCGTGGGCCCATTTGATGAACAAGCCAAGGCCGAAGCCGCTGCGGCCAAAGTCCGTGCGCTTGGCTTGGATGTTGAACTGTTAAGGCTGTAGGCGCATGTGCGGCATTGTGGGCGCGCTGGCCCAAACCCCGGTTAACCAGTTGGTGTACGACGCCTTGCTGCTGCTGCAACACCGTGGCCAAGACGCCGCCGGCATCGCCACGCACGACGGCCGTCATGTGTTCATGCACAAAGCCCAGGGCATGGTGCGCGACGTGTTTCGCACCCGCAACATGCGCGCTCTGCCGGGGCGGGTGGGCTTGGGTCAGGTGCGCTACCCCACCGCTGGCAACACCCACAGCGAGGCCGAGGCGCAGCCTTTTTACGTCAACGCGCCCTACGGCTTGGTGCTGGCGCACAACGGCAACCTAACCAACGCCGCGGCGCTGCAAGGCGAACTCTTTGGCACCGACCACCGGCACATCAACACCTCAAGCGACACCGAGGTGCTGCTAAACGTTTTTGCACACGAGCTCGAGCAAGTCACGCGCGGTGGCAGCTTAAGCCCCACCGATTTATTTGCTGCCGTGCGCGGCGTACACCAGCGTGTGCGCGGCTCCTATGCCGTGATTGTGCTGATTGTGGGGCATGGCCTGCTGGCCTTTCGCGACCCCTACGGCATCCGCCCCCTATGCTTTGGTGGCAGCGATGGCGACTTTATGGTGGCCAGCGAATCGGTGGCCTTAGAGGGCACCGGCCACGCCGTGCAGCGCGACGTGGCCCCCGGCGAAGCCGTGTACTTTGACCTGCAAGGCCAAATGCACACCGCGCTGTGCCACCCCACGCCGCGGCGTATGCCGTGCTTGTTCGAATACGTGTACCTGGCCCGCCCCGACTCGGTGCTGGACGGTATTTCGGTGTACCAAGCGCGGCTTAATATGGGTGAGGCCTTGGCCAAGCGCGTTATCTCTACCGTATCTCCCGACCTGATAGATGCCGTGGTGCCCATACCCGAGTCGTCTCGCCCCAGCGCCATGCAGTTGGCGCACTTGTTGGGCAAGCCCTACCGCGAAGGTTTTGTTAAAAACCGTTACGTGGGCCGCACCTTCATCATGCCTGGGCAAGCCACGCGCCAGCGCTCAGTGCGGCAAAAACTCAACGCCATTGGTGCCGAATTTGCAGGGCGACGCGTGCTGCTGGTGGACGACTCGATCGTGCGCGGCACCACCAGCCAAGAAATTGTGCAAATGGCGCGCGAAGCCGGCGCCAAAAAGGTGTACCTGGCCAGTGCGGCGCCACCCGTGCGCCACCCCAACGTGTACGGCATTGACATGCCCAGCGCGCACGAACTGGTGGCGCACAACCGCACCATTGAGCAAGTGCGCCAGCGTATTGGCTGCGACGCGCTGATTTACCAAGACCTTGCCGCCATGCAAGCGGCGTTGCATCCACTCAACCCCACGCTAGACGGCTTTGATGCCTCGTGCTTTAACGGCGTGTACTGCACCGGCGACGTGGACGACGAACTGGTGGCCCGCATGCAAGCCGCGCGTCCGCTTGCCGCAACCGAAAGCGTGACATGACCCAACCCCCAAGCCCGGGCCGCGCGCCCACCTTAGATTTGCCCGAAGGCTTGCACCCACAAACCCTCGCGCTGCGCACGGCCATGCCGCGCAGCGCCTACGGCGAGCATTCAGAGGCCCTGTACCTCACCAGCGGGTACGTACAAGACACCGCCGAGGCCGCCGCCGCGCGCTTTGCCGGCGACGAAGAAGGCTTTACCTACGCCCGCTACGGCAACCCCACCGTGGCCAGTCTCGAGCAACGCCTTGCCGCCATGGAAGGCACACAAGCTGCCATTGCCACGGCCAGCGGCATGTCGGCGATTTTGATGTTGTGCTTGGGTGTGCTCAAGGCTGGCGACCACGTGGTGTGCTCGCACTCCATGTTTGGCGCCACCGTCAAGCTTATTGGCTCCGACCTGGCGCGCTTTGGTGTGCAGTCCACCTTTGTGTCGCAAACCAACGCCGACGAATGGGCCAAGGCCATCACCCCCAACACCCGCTTGTTGTTTGCCGAAACCCCCACCAACCCGCTGGGCGACGTATGCGACATGGCTACGCTGGCCGACATGGCGCACCGCGCCGGTGCCCTGCTGGCGGTGGACAACTGCTTTGTTACCCCTGCGCTGCAACGCCCCGCGCAGTGGGGCGCTGACGTGGTGGTGCACTCAGGCACCAAGTACCTAGACGGCCAAGGCCGCGTGATGGCCGGCGCCCTATGCGCCAGCGCCGAGCTGGTGCAAGAAAAGCTCATGCCCATGCTGCGCAGCGGCGGCATGACGCTGGCGCCGTTTAACGCCTGGGTGGTACTCAAAGGCCTTGAAACCCTGCAACTGCGGCTGCAAGCCCAATCGGCCCAAGCCTTGCAACTGGCGCAGTGGCTGCAAACCCAACCCGGCGTGGCCCACGTGCACTACACCGGCTTGCCCAGCCACCCCCAGCACCACTTGGCCATGCGCCAACAAAGCGGGCAGGGCGGGCCCATTGTGTCGTTTGACGTGCGCGCCAGCAGCCCCGAGCAAGCACGCCAGCGTGCTTTTGGCGTCATCAACGCGCTGCGCGTGCTCTCGCGCAGCACCAACATTGGCGACACCAAAACCCTGGTTACCCACCCCGCCAGCACCTCGCACGGCCGCCTAAGCGAGGCCCAGCGCCAAGCCGCTGGCGTGGGCCAAGGCTTGTTGCGTGTGGCCGTGGGGCTGGAGCATTTGGACGACATCAAGGCCGACTTGCTGCGCGGCCTGCCCACTGCGTGAGCGCGGCATGAACGCAACCACCGTGCGCACTCGGTTTGCGCCTTCGCCTACCGGATTCATTCACTTGGGTAACGTGCGCTCGGCGCTGTACCCCTGGGCCTTTGCCAAATCGCGCGGTGGACAGTTTGTGCTGCGCATCGAAGACACCGACGTGGAACGCTCCAGCCAAGCCGCCGTTGACGTGATCCTGCAGGGCCTGCAATGGCTGGGGCTGCAGCCCGACGAAGGCCCGCATTACCAAATGCAGCGTATGGCGCGCTACCAAGAGGTGTTGGCGCAATTAAAGGCTGGCGGCTGGGTGTACCCGTGCTACACCAGCGTGGCCGAGTTAGAGGCCATGCGCGAGCGGCAAATGGCCGCCAAGCAAAAGCCCCGCTACGACGGCACCTGGCGCCCCGAGCCGGGCAAAACCCTGCCCGAGCCGCCGCCAGGCGTGGCCCCTGTATGGCGCTTTGCCACCCCGCGTGAAGGCAGCGTGAGTTGGGACGACCAAGTCAAAGGCCCAGTGCAGGTACACAACGCCGAACTCGACGACTTGGTGGTGGCCCGCGCCGACGGCACGCCAACCTATAACTTTTGCGTCGTGGTAGACGACGTGGACATGGCCATTACCCACGTGATACGTGGCGATGACCACGTTAACAACACCCCGCGCCAACTGCACATATTTGCCGCGCTGCAAGCCACACCGCCGGTTTATGCGCATTTGCCCACGGTGCTCAATGCCAACGGCGAAAAAATGAGCAAACGCAACGGCGCTAAGGCCGTAACTGCGTACCGCGACGAAGGCTACCTGCCAGAGGCGATGGTGAATTACTTGGCGCGGTTGGGCTGGAGCCACGGCGATGACGAAATATTTAGCCGCCAACAACTGCTGCAATGGTTTGACCTGAAGCACCTTGGCCGCAGCGCCGCACAGTTTGATGAAGCCAAACTGCGCTGGGTTAACGCCCAGCACATCAAAGCCAGCAGCGGTGCTGAGCTCGCCCAAGCCGTTACCCCCTTTGTGCAGGCCCTGGGCTTGCAGCCCGACGCGCGCTTGCCCGCGCTGTGCGACTTGTTTAAAGACCGTTGCGACACCCTCGTGGCATTGGCCGATTGGCTGCGGCCTTACTACGCCTCGGTTACCCCCGACGCGCAACAACTTGCCACCCACCTCACGCCGGCGGTGCAACCGGCCGTGCACACCCTGGCCACCGCCCTGGCCCAACTGGCCAACGAACAACGCTGGCACGCCGAGACCATTGCCCAAGCCATTAAGGCCACGCTGGCCGAGCACGGCCTAAAAATGCCCCAACTGGCCATGCCCGTGCGCGTGTTGGTGATGGGGCAGGCCCAATCGCCCTCGTTGGACCAAACCCTGGCCCTGCACGCACCGGCCACCGTGCAACAACGACTGGCCGTGGCCACCGGAGGAGAAAAAACCGCGCTATAATTTGAGGCTTGCCAGACGATAAGTGTGGCAAAGCGTGGGGGTATAGCTCAGCTGGGAGAGCGCTTGCATGGCATGCAAGAGGTCAGCGGTTCGATCCCGCTTACCTCCACCACCAAATCGCTATAATGCGATGCTTTCGGTTTAAGACCCTATCGTCTAGAGGCCTAGGACATCACCCTTTCACGGTGAGTACCGGGGTTCGAATCCCCGTAGGGTCGCCACTTGCGCGGAGTGGTAGTTCAGTTGGTTAGAATACCGGCCTGTCACGCCGGGGGTCGCGGGTTCGAGTCCCGTCCACTCCGCCACCAGTTGTTGTCAAGCCACCAGTCCATCGACTAGGTGGTTTTTTTGTGCCTACCAGCGGCTGCTTCGCCGAGCTTCCTGCGCAGTCGTTAACCCAGGCCAAGCTGCCCTTACAATTACACGGAACTTTTTCTCATGGGGTGTTCTGCGGCGCAAACCGCAGAGCTGAGAGGCGCGGCGCGCCAACCCACTGAACCTGATCCAGGTCATGCTGGCGTAGGAATGGAGATTGCAAGTTGCCCTTGCCGCTTCCGCTCGTGCGTTGTGCATTTTTTAGGAGCGATGCGATGCAAAAGGGTTTATGGATATTGACTTCTTGGCGAGCGGCGTTGGTGGCGCTTGCATTGGCCAGCAGTGGAGCAGTGTGGGCCAAGCCCACACTTAATGTTTACACCTACGATTCGTTTGCATCGAAGTACGGGCCGGGTCCCAAAATTAAGGCCAATTTTGAAAAAGTATGCGGCTGCGTACTGAACTGGGTGGCGGTGGATTCCTCGGCGGGCATTTTGTCCCGGGTGCAAATGGACGGTGCCTCGTCCAACGCCGACGTGGTGTTGGGGTTGGATTTGAACCTCATGGGCCGGGCCAGGCAAACGGGGTTGTTGGCCGAGTCGGGTGTGGATACCAGCGTGGTGAATTTGCCCGCGGGATGGAGCGACCCGGTATTTGTGCCGTTTGACCATGGGTACTTTGCCTTCATTTACGACGCCACGAAGCTAGCTAACCCCCCACGCAGTTTGCAAGAGGTTGTTGACAACCCCAAATTACGGGTGATTTACCAAGACCCTCGCACGAGCACCCCAGGGCTAGGGCTGCTGCTGTGGATGAAGGCGGTGTACGGCGATGAGGCCGCGCAGGCATGGGCCAAGCTCGCCGCGCATACGGTTACGGTAACCAAAAGTTGGTACGAGGGTTACAGCCTGTTCTTGAAGGGCGAGGCCGATGTGGTGCTGAGCTACACCACTTCACCGGCGTATCACGTGGTGGCCGAGGGCAAAACGCAGTACCGCGCAGCGCCCGCCAGCGAGGGTTACTACCCTCAGGTTGAGGTGGCGGCGATGCTAAAAAGCGCACCCAACCGTGCATTGGCGCAACGGTTTTTACGTTTTCTGTTGGAGCCGGGCTTTCAAGGCGAGGTGGCCACCGGCAATTGGATGTACCCAGTGGTTGATCAGGCACAACCCCTGCCGGCGGCATTTGCCGAGCTAGCCAAGCCAACGCGCGTGCTGATGCTGCCCGAGCAACAAGTGCAGGCCAATCGTCAGGCCTGGGTGGCCGAGTGGCTTGAGGCCACCACCCGCTGATGCGCCACGCCCTTGCCCGGGCTAGGCCGGCGCTGCGGCTGGTGCCCGCGTGCATGGCGGTGGCACTTTTTGTTGGGGTTGGTGCCGCTGGCCTCATTGCCTTGCTGCGCGAGTCCGAGCCGGGCTTGTGGCCGAGCTATGTGTCCGACCCTTATTTGTGGCGGTTGGTGCAGTTTTCGTTCGGGCAAGCCGCGCTAAGCAGCCTCATCAGTTTGCTGCTGGCTGTGCCGGTCACGTCGTGCTTACGGCATCGTCAATTTTGGGGTCGGGCTTGGCTGTTGCAAGGTTTTGCTTTGTCCATGGTGGTGCCTACCATGGTGGCGGTGCTGGGCATCGTGGTGGTTTATGGCCGTTCAGGATGGCTCAATCAGTGGTTTGGGGTTGAGGTTCCGCTGTACGGTTTGGGCGGTATTTTGCTGGCGCACGTTTTTTTTAATATGCCTTTGGCGGTACGTTTGCTGCTTCAGGGTCAGGCCTTGGTGCCGGGCGGGCAGTGGCGGCTGGCTGCGCAGCTGGGGTTGGGGCGCTGGGCAGCGTTTTGGTTGGTTGAGTGGCCGTACCTGCGCCGGGTGTTACCCGGGGCCTGGGTGCTGGTGTTTGTGTTGTGTTTTTCTAGCTTCTCGGTGGTGTTGAGTTTGGGCGGTGGGCCACGCTCAAGCACGTTAGAGGTGGCAATTTATCAGGCCTTGCGCTTTGATTTTGACATCGGCAAGGCAACTTTTTTGGCGTTGCTGCAGGTTGTGATTTGTACGGCGGTGGCGCTGGCCGCGTACCGCCTGGTGCCGGCGGTACGCCCCGATACGAGTGCGCTGCCCCTGTGCACACCGCACGTGCGCGACAGCTTATGGGCGCGTGGCCTGGATGCATCGGTCATGGCACTTGCCCTGTGGTGGGTGGTGCCGCCGTTCGTGGCGATTTTCGACCCGGTGTTTTCGCCGCGGTTTGTGCCTACTGTGCTCGACCCGGCGACGGCAAGCGCCGTTGGGGTGTCGTTGGCTTTGGCCCTGCCTGCTGGGGTGCTTAGTGTGGCCTTGGGTTACGCCTTTGGCTCACTGGCACGCGCCGCGCTGGACAATGGCCGTTGGGCGTGGTTGCCGACACCGCTTGAGCAGTTGGGTGATTGGATTTTGTTGGTGCCTGGGTTGGTGTTGGCAACCGGACTTTTTTTGTTGTTGCGCAACGCGGGGTGGGGCATGACCGGCAACTACCTTATTGTGGTGTGGGTGAATGCGGTGATGGCTTTGCCGTTTGTGTTGCGCGCGTTGATGCCAGCGATGATTCAGCACGAAAAGCGGTTTCGACGTATGCACCAAAGTTTGGGCATATGGGGCTGGAGTCGGTTGATGCTGGAGTGGCCACTGCTGCGGCGTAACGTGGGGCAGGCTCTGGGTTATGCGGTGTTGTTGTCGCTGGGGGACATGGGGGTGATTGCCTTATTTGGCACGCAGGGCTTGGTGTCGCTGCCACTGTATTTGTACCAGTTGGTTGGCTCGTATCGGTTGCAGGAGGGGGCAAGTGTGGCCGTGGTGTTGATGGCGTTGTGTGCGGTGCTGTTTTACGCTTGTTCGCGTGGGGTGGGGGGCAAGGGCCATGCTGGCGTTTGATGTACATCACGCGTGGGCCGACTTTACGGCGCACTACCAAGCCAGCCTGCGCCAGGGTGTGACCACGGTATTGGGCGGCAGTGGTGAGGGCAAAAGCACGCTGCTGCACTTACTTGGTGGGCACTTGCATGGCTCGGGCCACATAAGCTTCGCTGGTGAGTCGTTTGCGCATTTGCCGCCATACGAGCGGCCGATTACTGCATTGTTTCAAAGCGACAACTTGTTTCCGCAACTCACGGTGTGGCAAAACGTGGCGATTGGCTTGGCGCCCTCACTGCGGCTGAATGCTGAGCAAAGCCTGCGCGTGCGCCAAGCGTTGGAGCAAACCCAACTATGGCACAAGCAGGCGCGGTATCCGCAGGCGTTGTCGGGCGGGCAAATGCAGCGCGTAGCCATTGCTCGGGTGCTGGTACGGAGGCAACCGATATTGTTGTTGGATGAGCCGTTTGCTGCGCTGGACCCGGGTTTGCGCGAAGAGATGCTGCACGTGGTGCAAGAGGTGACGCATCGCTTGGGGTTAACGACGGTGTTGGTGTCGCACTTGCCGCAAGAGGCGTTGGTGTTGGGTGGTGACGTGTTGCTGATCGACGGCGGCCAGGTGCGCGCGCACGATTCGGCGCAGGTGTTGCGCCTATCTAATCCGCCAGCGGCGTGGTCGCGCTACTTGGGGGTGAGCAGCGCAGCCAGCCAGGCCTCAAGCTCAGCGAGCTCGGCAGGCTCATGGGCGAGTCCGGCCACGTAGCGGTCTGGCCGCAGCAAGGCGGCGCAGGCCTGGTGGGCGGCAAGCCACTGATGCATCGGGCTGCCGGGTTCGGCGGTCAATTGGGCCACGTCGGCTTGACATAGGCGGGGGTAGTGGCTGGGCTGAACCCGCTCGGCTTGCTCGGCTGTAACCAGCAAAGCAAAGCGATGGCCGATGACGTCGTCCATGAGCTGCCCCTGGGGCAGCGTGAACTGTGGCGCGACGCTGCCCGCTTGGGGCTGGTGGCTAAGGTAGGCGCCGGGGCCAAGGCGGGGTTGCGGAAAGGCAAAAATCTCGGCCCCTTGGGCGGCAAAGTTGGCGTCGCGCAGGCGGGCACGCTCGGGGTTGGTTTCTTGAATGATGGCCCCGAGGCGCACGGCCAAATCGATGAATTCGCGCACATGTGGCACGCGCTCGCTGCCGTAAGTGAGCAGCAGGTCGGAGTGGGCTTGACCGCTGAGCACGGCGTGTAGCTTCCAGGCCAGGTTGGCCGCATCGCGCAGCCCGGCGCACATGCCTTGACCTAAGAAGGGTGGGGTTTGGTGCGCAGCGTCGCCGGCAATGAGTAGGCGTTGGTTTTGCCAGGTGTGCGCCAGCACCGAGTGAAAGGTGTAAGCGGCGGCGCGCTCAACCGTAGCTTGTGCGGGCGAAATCCACCGGGCAACCAGCGGCCAGTAAAAATCGGGCTGGGTGAGTTGCTCGGGGTCGTCGCTTGGCAGCACCATGATTTCCCAGCGTCGCCGCATACCCGTTTTGTTAACAATGGTCATTGGGCGCTGCGGGTCACACCATTGCACGGTGTACGCGGGCAGCGGCAGTTCGTTGTGGGTCAGTACGTCCAAGCACAGCCACGCTTGCTTGAGGCCGCGGTCGTCCATGTCGCTGCCAATGGCGTGGCGCACGGCTGAGCGCGCGCCATCGCAGCCCACCACGTAGTGCGCCCGGTGGCGCCAGGTTTGCCCACTGCTGGGGTTGATGGTTTCAAGCGTGACACCGCGGGTATCCGGCGTGATGCCTTGGACTTCTTCGCCAAGGTGTACCTTGACGTTTGGGTATTGGGCCAGCCGCTGGCGTAGCAGCGTTTCGAGTTCCGGTTGATGAAAATACCAGTTGTTGTAGTGACCTTGTGGCCCGGGTTGGTCGCTGCCCTGGCGCACCAGCAGGGTTTGGCCGGTGCCGCTGACAAAGTGCATGCCTTGCGTGCCGGGACGGGAGATGGCTTGCACCGCCTGCTGCAGCCCCAGGCTTTGCAGGATGCGCATGGTTTCGCCGTCAAAGTGCACAGCGCGTGGCAAGGGGTATACCTGGGTGTCGCGCTCGAGCACCAAGGTGCTCAGTCCGTAAGCACCCAACAGGTTGGCCAAGGTGGCACCGGTTGGGCCCAGTCCAACCAGGGCAACGTCAACGTCGCTCATGACGGCATGTGACCCATGCGCTGCTGCATCCGCGCAATCCATGTTTGGCGCGGGCAAAAGCCTGGCAGCGTGCTGGCGTGTTGGTGGATTTGTGCTTCTAAGGCGTCGTTGGGTAAAGACAAGTCAATGGGCAGCCGCATGGGTTGGTCTACGTACCAGGGCGTGTCATAAAACACCTCAAGGCGGTTGCCCTCGGGGTCGCGAAAGTAAATGGAGACGGCATTACCGTGGGTCACGGGTTGGATGTCGCTGGCGCCGTGTGCGGCCATCGCGTGGTGGAGTTGACGCAGGTCGTCAAGGCCACCCACGCGAAAAGACATTTGGTTGATGACGTTAAACGCCACGGCCTCGGGGCGGCCCGAGGCCAGCACGAGTTGGTGGTGCTCGGTGGGGTCTGAGGACAAAAATACCAAGTCCACGGGCCCATTGGGTGTGTCGAGCTTGCCGGTGTCGGTGATGGTGAGTTGCAGTAAGTGTTGGTAGAAGTCAGTCATCCGCTCGAGCGATTGGACGTAAATGCCGACGTGGCTAAAGGCTGGTTTAGTCATGATTCAGCTCCTGCTTGGGTCAGGGTTATCGACTATTGCGATGAGCTTCCCGACGGACACAATACTCCTTCAAGGCAGTTTGTCGGTCTCTTTCAGGGTTTACCCTCAGAGGTCGTCCTCGCAAAATTAGTTATATTTGACAATCATTTTACAGACGTAGGAGTGTAGCGATGAAACGTATCAGCGTTCTGGCGGCAACGGCCGGTCTCTTGTGGGGTGTTCAGGCCCAAGCCCAGACGGTGCTGACTGTCTCCAGTTGGGTGCCGCCCAAGCATTTGATCTCGCTGGCTCAGGCTGAGTGGTGCGATGAATTGGCCAAGAAAACCAGCAACCGGGTTCGTTGCAACATCCTTCCGAAGGCTCCAATGCCCGCGCCGGGCACGATGGACGGCATTAAGAAAGGTTTGGTGGACGTATCTTTTGCCGTGCATGGTTACACGCCTGGTCGCTTTGTGTTGACTCAAATGGCCGAGGTGCCGTTTTTGGGTGAAAGTGCCACTACGATTTCGGTTGCATTCAACAAAATTGCTTCCAAATATCCTGGGTTTGGTGCGGAGCATGACAAGCAGGGTGTGAAGGTGCTGACGTACTTCACCCATGGCCCTGGCATGATTTTGAACACCAAGAAAGACATTCGATCGGTTAGCGATTTGAATGGCCTGAAGTTTCGTATCGGTGGAGGCATGATCAACGAAATCACCAAACGCTTGGATATGAACGTTACGCTGAAGCCAGCGCCAGCGTCGTACGAATTGATTTCGACAGGGGTGATGGATGGGACGTTATTCCCAGCCGAGTCGATGTTGGGCTTCAAGATCAACACGTTGATCAAGCACATCACCACGGTGCCAGGCGGGTTGTACAACACCAGCTTTGTGTTTGCGATGAATCCGGACAAGTACAACAGTTTGAGCGCGCAAGACAAAAAAGCTGTAGACGAACTCTCAGGAGAGTACGCTGCTCGCCTGTTTGGCCGCTACTGGGACAAGTACGACGCTTTGGCCATGGATGATGCGAAGAAGCGCAACATGTCGATTCTGCGGGCAAGCCCGGCCATGATTCAGGACATCACGATCCGTATTGGCAAATTGGAGCGTGATTGGGCGGCGCAAGCCGAGAAGGCCGGCCTGCCCAATGCGTCGGCGGTTTTGGCTGAGTTCCGCAACGAAATCGCCAAGGTTAAGTAAAGCGTTCTTCACAACTGCGGCGGTAGTGGCAGCGTAAGCTGCCCTACCGCCAAATTTTTATGTTCAAAAACGTTACCTTTGCCGTGTGCGGCGGACTGAGTGCACTGTCACTGGCGGCGATGATGCTGTTGACATTTTTCGATGTCATGGGCCGCAAGTTTCTTGATCAATCGATCGTCGGATCTTTCGAGCTCACCGAGATGTTGATGGTGGTTGTGATTTTTTCAAGCTTACCCCTGGTGTCCTTGCGTCAAGAGCACGTCACGTTCTCGACACTCGATTGGATGGTTGGCCCCGGTGCGCGGCGCATCCAACGCGCGGCTGTGTTGGCCGTCTGCGGTGTCTCCCTGCTGGCGGTTGGTTACATCATGTGGCTTGCGGGTGTTGAGGTTGGCGAGACCGGTGAGACCAGTGCCCAGTTACTCATTCCGAGGGCGCCCTTCATACAGTTGATGGGCGTTTTTTGTTTTGTTGCCGGGCTGGTGGAGTTGGCCCTCATTCCGGTGGCCATCAAGAATCCGCAGATGTTGGAAGGCGGCAGCCATGTTTGAGGCACTACTGGGTTTTGGAGGCTTGGTGTTGCTCACCCTTTTGCGGGTGCCGTTGGCGTTTGCAATGGCAATCGCGGCCTCGGTCGGCATTGCGCTCATGCGGGGCTGGCCTGTGGCGTGGGCCAGTGCTGAGCAAGTGATTCAAGAGACCGGTTTTGCCTACACGCTGTCGGTGGTACCGCTTTTTGTTCTCATGGGCAATTTTGTCTCGCGAGCTGGGCTGGCGCACGAGTTGTTTGAGGCGGCGCACTCGTTGATTGGCCACCTCAAGGGTGGCCTTGCGCACGCCACGGTGCTGGCTTGTGCAGGGTTTGGTGCGATTTGTGGGTCATCACTGGCAACCGCTGCCACCATGAGTCGGGTGGCTTATCCCTCCATGAAAAAGCTGGGTTACAGCGAAGCCATGGCGTCTGGTGTTGTGGCAACCGGGGGCACCTTGGGGATCATGATTCCTCCCTCAACAATCTTGGTGATATACGGCATCATCACCGAGACCAACATTGGCGAGTTGTTTGCCGCGGGTGTGTTGCCAGGCATATTAACGGCTGCACTGCTGATGGTTGGCATCGGCATCATGGCCTTTCTTGATCCGGAGCATGCGCCAGCCGATCGTCGCTACACCTGGGCCGAGCGGTGGCGCGCCTTGCGCGGCATTTGGGGTGTATTGGTGCTGGCGTTGTCGGTGCTTGGCGGTATATACGGTGGTGTGTTTACGCCCACCGAGGGCGCTGGCTTTGGTGCTACCGGCGCTTTTTTATTCGCCTGGCTGCGCGGCAAATTGTCGTGGCGTCTTTTGTTTACGATTTTGGCTGACTCGGCACGGACCACCTCGATGATTTTTGCGTTGCTCATGGGCGCGCTGATGTTTGCCAATTTCATGAATTTCACCACGTTGCCGTTTGAGTTAAAGGACTGGATTTTGGGGATCGGTCTGTCGCCCATCGGGGTGGTATTTGCCATGA
>JAYPEA010000022.1:0-27578 GCA_038125525.1 Burkholderiaceae bacterium
CCGGGTCGCGGCCAAAAAAGTGCTCGCGCACAAAGGCGCCGTCGTTGGCCTTAAAAGCCTGATAGTCGCCGTCCACCGTGTCCATCATGATGCGCCGCAGCGCACCGGTCGTGTCGCGGGCCAACAGCGGGTCCCAATTGCTGCCCCACAGCAGTTTGATGACGTTCCACCCGGCGCCGCGAAACTCGCCTTCGAGTTCTTGGACGATCTTGCCATTGCCGCGCACCGGCCCATCCAGACGCTGCAAGTTGCAATTGACCACAAACACCAGGTTGTCCAGCCGTTCGCGCGCGGCCAACCCAATGGCGCCCAGTGACTCGGGCTCGTCCATCTCGCCGTCACCACAAAACACCCAAACCTTGCGCTGACTGGTATCGGCAATGCCCCGCGCGTGCAGGTATTTAAGAAAGCGCGCCTGATAGATTGCCATGATGGGCCCCAGCCCCATGGACACCGTCGGAAACTGCCAAAACCCAGGCATCAACTTAGGGTGTGGGTAACTGGATAAACCCTTGCCCGCCACCTCCTGCCTGAAGTTGAGCAGTTGCTCCTCGGTGATACGCCCTTCCAGGTAGGCCCGGGCGTATATGCCCGGAGAGGAATGCCCTTGGATGTAGAGCAAGTCCCCGCCGTGCCCACCGCCACTGTCGGTGTCGTCGGCGTGCCAGAAGTGGTTGAATCCCGCAGCCAGCATGTGCGCCAGCGACGCAAACGAGCTGATGTGTCCGCCTAAGTCACCACCGTCCGCGGGGTTGAGGCGGTTGGCTTTGACCACCATGGCCATGGCGTTCCATCGCATGTAAGCACGCAGTCGCCCTTCGAGTTCGAGGTTGCCCGGTGAACGCTCCTCTTCTTCGGGCTCAATGGTGTTGACGTAACCGGTGGTGGCCGAAAACGGCATATCGATGCTGTGCTGTCGTGCGTGCTCAAGTAACTCCTCGAGCAGCGCGTGGGCGCGTTCTGGGCCGGCGTGCTCAATCACCGCCGACAGCGCATCTTGCCACTCGCGCACTTCTTGCGGGTCGGGTTGAACCGTGGCTGTCGTTGCATTTGTCTTGGCCATGCTGTCTCCAAACCGTTGTTGTCCGAGGATAGCGGGATTATGCAGGACATTTTGAATTTTTCAAATAGCGCGATTGATTTTTATATTATGAAATTTACAAAAATCCCTTGGAGATTTAGCGCGTAGACTTGCGGCCAGATTCATGAATTCTCACCACCCTGAAGTCCCCGCTGCGCAACGCTCAGGCCTGCCGCTACGGTATCGCGTGCGCCACCTCGCCAACCCCGACCGCTTGCTCAGCATCGGGCCGCTTATCACGGTGGTGTTGTTCCTCACCGCGGTGGGAGTCGCGATGTCGTTTTTGCGTTTTGAAGAAATAGAACGCGAACAAGAAACCGTTACCCGCGACGTGGAATACGCCCAGCAACGCATGCGGCTGCGCTTACTGACGCTGGAGGAGCACTTGATGCGCGCCGCGCAAGCCGTGGCCGAGCCTCAGGCCACGCCTAAAGCATTTAAAGCCGAAGCAGCATCCTTACTGGCGCAAAGCCAAGAGCTCGTAGGTGTCCAGTGGCTGGACGCCAGCCTAAACGTTAGGGCCCAGCACGTGCTGTCCATTCGTGACAGCATGCCCTCGGCGCTGGCGTGGACCGCCAGCGCACAGCAGCTAACCAGTCAAAGCCTGCCGCTGCTGCTGCAAAAACGCCGCCCCGCGTACGTGCCGGCGCCCTCGCTGGGGCAGTTGTGGCTGGTTCTGGCGCCGATTCAGCGCAACGGCGAAATGGTAGGGGTGTTACGAGCGGCCCTTGATTTGGAGACACTGCGCTATCTCGGGACGTCGTCCGAGCTGAGCACCCGCCTGGCATTGGCGCTCACAACGCCCGATGGTCGAGCCTTGGCCGGGTCGTTGCCACCGGTTAACCGGAGGCTCACGTCGTGGCTGCCGTTGACCTACCAAGTGTCTCAGCACCACACGCCACTTGGGCCCATGGGCGGGCAGGTGTGGGTTCACGGGCAGGCATACCGCGTGTCCCCTGGCGTGATTGCCGAGACCATGGTCTGGGTGGTGGGCATTTTGAGTGCGCTTACGGTTTGGTTTGTGCTTAGTAATTGGCGGCAAAATCGCGGTCGTATGGCGGCGCAGCGCGCACTGCAGGCGGAATCGAGTTTTCGCCGTGCCATGGAGGACTCGTTACCCACCGGCATGCGCGCCTTGGACATGGCCGGGCGCATTACCTACGTCAACCCCGCCTTTTGCCGCATGACCGGCTGGAGTGAGGCTGAATTACTGGGCTGCCTGCCGCCGTTTCCGTATTGGCCCAAAGAGGACAGGGGCAAGCTCATGAGCCGGCTAAAAGAAGAGCTGCAGGGGCAAAACCTTGCGGGCTCCGAAATTCGTGTCCAGCGTAAAGACGGCTCGGTGTTTTACACACGGATGTACGTCTCACCCTTGGTCTCTCCCACGGGTGAGCAAACCGGCTGGATGACCTCGGTGACTGATATCACCGAACCCAAGCGAATTCGTGAAGAACTGTTTGCCGCGCATGAGCGCTTTACCACCGTGCTCGAGAGCCTAGACGCCGCGGTCTCTGTGGCCAACTTGGGTAGCCAAGAATTGCTGTTTGCCAACCGACTGTACCGGCAGTGGTTTGGCCACGACACCAACGGCCACCACCGCATGGTGATGCAAGCGCAGTTAAGCTCGCAAACCGCAGACCCAAACACCGAGGACGATGACGACTTGGCCGGGATACCCGCCCACACCTTGGTCGAGTCCGGCACGGGTAGCGCCGAGGTGCACATGCAGCCGCTCAATCGCTGGCTTGAGGTGCGCTCGCGCTACCTCACCTGGGTCGACGGTCGGCTGGCACAAATCGTCATTGCCACTGACATTTCTGATCGGCGCCGGGCTCAAACTCAGGCCGAACAACAGGCCGAACAAGCACAAGCAGCGAGCCGGTTGATCACCATGGGCGAGATGGCCTCTTCGGTGGCGCACGAGCTCAACCAACCCCTCACCGCCATCAGCAACTACTGCAATGGTCTGATTGCGCGCGTCAAATCGCGCCAAATTGCCGATAGCGACTTGCTCAAGGTACTGGATAAAACCAGCCACCAAGCCCAACGCGCGGGGCAAATCATTAGCCGCATTCGGTCGTTTGTGCGCCGCAGCGAGCCTAGGCGCCAGGCGACCCGGGTCGAAGCGTTGGTGAGCAACGCACTGGAGCTGGCCGAAATCGACGCCCGACGCCATGCGGTGCGGCTGAACCACTACGTGGCGACGCGTTTGCCCGAGGTACACGTTGACCCGATTTTGATTGAACAGGTGCTGATTAATTTAATTAAGAACGGGGCCGACTCGATTGAACAGGCGCAGCGCCCAGCGGGCCAGCGCGAAGTTGAGCTCGCGGTTCGGCGACGTTTGCTCAACGAGCAAGATGGCGTCGAGTTTTCGGTGCGCGACACCGGCGGAGGCATCGCCAGCGAAGACATGGACCGGGTTTACGAGGCCTTCTTTAGCACCAAGGCCGAAGGTTTGGGCCTGGGGCTTAAGCTGTGCCGCAGCATTGTGGAATCGCACGGCGGACGGCTGCAAGTGAGCAACCTCTACAATAACAGCCAAATTGCCGGGTGCTGCTTCACGTTTTGGCTTCCGTTGCAAGCGGCGGCCGCTGGCACACCCCCGGCTATCCCACCCATGTCTGAGGAAAGTGAAACGCAATGAACATTGCCTCAAAAAAAGGTCTGGTATACGTTGTAGACGATGACGAGGCGGTACGCGATTCGTTGCAATGGCTGCTTGAAGGCAAAGAATTTCGAGTGCGCTGTTTTGATTCAGCCGAAACTTTTTTGGCCCGGTTTGACCCGCGCGAGGTGGCTTGCTTGTTGGTGGACATTCGCATGGCAGGCATGAGCGGCCCCGAACTGCAAGACCGACTGCTTGAGCGGCAATGCCCGCTGCCACTGGCCTTTATTACTGGCCATGGTGATGTGCCGATGGCCGTGGACGTGATGAAAAAAGGCGCCTTGGACTTCATTCAAAAACCGTTTGACGAAAACGAACTTGTCAATGTGGTGCAACGCATGCTGGACGCTGCGAACACGGCGTTTGACCAATCGCAGCAAGCGGCCTCGCGTGATGCGCTTTTGGCCAAACTCACCAGCCGCGAATCGCAGGTCCTTGAGCGAATCGTGGCGGGTCGGCTAAACAAGCAAATCGCCGACGACCTCAACATCAGCATCAAAACGGTTGAGGCACACAGAGCCAACATCATGGAAAAGCTCAACGCCAACACCGTGGCCGATCTGCTCAAGGTGGCGCTAGGGCCAAGCGCTTCGGCCCGTTAGGACGGTCGTTCATGACCGCTCAGCTAATTGACGGCGCCGCGCTGGCGCGTCGCATACGCGAACAGCTGACCCAAGCCGTAGCCACGGCCAGTGCCGCCGGTTCAACGCGCCCTGGCTTGGCGGTGCTGCTGGTCGGCGACGACGCGGCCAGCCAAGTTTACGTGCGCAATAAGGTTAAGGCCTGCGCTGAGGTGGGTGTGGCTTCTACCTTACTGCAATTGCCGGCACAGACCAGTCAAGACGATTTGCTGACTCGTATTCATGAGTTGAATCAAGACCCGACGGTGCACGGCATTTTGGTGCAACTGCCGCTTCCCCCAGGCCTCGATGAGTCACGCATCATGGCTGCGATTGACCCCGCCAAAGACGTTGACGGCTTTCACGCTGTCAACGCCGGTGCCCTGTTGCTGGGACAGCCTGGTTTTTGGCCGTGTACGCCACACGGCTGCATGCGCATGCTCGACACCATCCCTGGCATGCAGTCACTGCGCGGCAAACACGCCGTGGTTGTAGGACGCAGCCACATCGTGGGTAAACCGGTGGCGCTGATGCTCCTCGCGCGTGATGCCACCGTTACCATTTGCCACAGCGGTACGCCCGACCTGGCCGCACACACCCGTCAGGCCGATGTGTTAGTTGCTGCGGTGGGGCGAGCGGGCATCATCACCGCTGACATGGTCAAGCCCGCAGCCGTGGTACTCGACGTGGGCATCAACCGAGACAGCCAAGGCAAACTGTGCGGCGACGTTGCTGCCTCGGTGGCGCAGGTTGCAGCGCACCTGTCACCCGTGCCGGGTGGCGTTGGGCCCATGACCATCGCCATGTTGTTGCACAACACCGTTGAATCGGCGCGGCGGCACGCCTTGGCCTAGTCGGTGTGCGTGGGTGAACGCAGCGCTCGTGCCACGCTCCACGTGGCAACCCCCCACTGCAACAAAACCAAAATACTGGCCACGCCATGCCACTGGTCAGGCCGCAGCGGCCAGGTAGCAAGCCCCGCGCTGGCATGCAAACTCAAAGCCGGCCCTGCTACCCACAAATTAAAAGCGGCAGCCACCGCCGCTCCTGCACACGCCCACTGCCAACGTCGGCGCCCAGCAGCGGGCGGTGCCACCCACACGCAAGCGCACGCCAGTACCAAGCTGGCGCCCCCTTGAATGGCAAAAAAGGTGGCGGCTACAGCCGCTGCTTCAGCTCGCTGCGCCAGTTGAGTGAACAACACGGGGGGTACGACAAAGGCCAGTGCCGTTACCCCGCCCCACCAAAGCGCCGCCAACCACGCAAAAGCGCGCCTCACGTCAGACCTAGCTGTAACGCACCGATACGATTTCGTAGTGACGCAAGCCGCTGGGGGTTTGCACTTCTATCGTATCGCCCTCTTCTTTACCAATCATGGCGCGGGCGATTGGGCTGCTCACATTGATTAAACCAGCCTTAAGGTCAGCCTCGTCTTCGCCCACAATTTGGTAGCGCACCACAGCAGCGTCGTCCAAATTTTCCATCTCCACCGTGGCACCAAACACCACACGCCCGTCAGCCTGCAACGTGCTGGGATCAATAATTTGTGCCGCCGATAGCTTGCCTTCGATCTCAGCAATACGCCCCTCAATAAACCCTTGCCGGTCTTTCGCCGCATCGTACTCGGCGTTTTCACTCAAATCCCCCTGCGCCCTGGCTTCGGCAATCGCGGCGATCACGGCTGGCCTGTCCTCGCTCTTGAGGCGATGTAACTCGGTGCGCAACAAATCTGCGCCTCGCCGCGTCATGGGAAATGTGCTCATGGTGTCCTCAGTCGTTCGCCCAAGTGAAAACCGCCTTGGCCAAAGCCAAAGCGGTCGATTGCATAAGTTTAACCCAAGCCAAAGAGGCCAGCGCCCCCCGGGGTTAATGGTGCCTGGGTAACGCCTGGTGCAAGGCCTGAAGGCTGTAAACCTGTAGCATGTCGCTTTGCTGCATGCCTTCAACCGCCGCCTCAGCACCAGCCACCGTGGTGATGGTGGGCACCCGGCACTGCAGCGCCGTGGTGCGAATTTGGCGTGAGTCATGAATCGCGTTACGGCGTTCCTCTACGGTGGTGATAACCAAACAAATCTGCCCATTCTTCATCATGTCCACCACATGCGGTCGTCCCTCCGCAACCTTGTTGACCTCGGCGCAATCGAGGCCAGCAGTCTGAATCGCCAGCGCGGTACCACGCGTGGCCACCAAGTCAAACCCCATGGCCACTAGGGCACGCGCCACTTCCACGGCGCGGGGCTTGTCGTCGTTTTTGACCGAAATAAACACCGTGCGCACGACATCCGTGGGCAACGGCAAGCGCGTGCCCGCGGCCATTTGCGACTTGATGAAGGCCTCACCAAAGGTGCGCCCCACGCCCATCACCTCGCCCGTGGATTTCATTTCGGGTCCAAGGATGGTGTCCACCCCAACGAATTTGACAAAAGGAAAAACCGCCTCTTTGACGCTGAAGTACGAGGGCGTGACCTCGTGGATGACGCCCTGCTGAGCCAAACTTTGGCCAGCCATGCAACGGGCGGCCACCTTGGCCAACTGGATACCTGTGGCTTTGGAGACAAACGGCACGGTGCGCGAGGCACGTGGGTTGACCTCAAGCACATAAATCACATCCTCGCCGTCAATCTCTTGAATGGCAAACTGCACGTTCATGAGTCCAACCACCCGCAACGCCTGAGCCATGGCCCGGGTTTGGCGCTTGAGTTCATCAACCGTGGCCGGCTTAAGGTAGTAAGGCGGCAAGGAACAGGCCGAATCGCCACTGTGCACGCCAGCCTGTTCAATGTGCTCCATGACGCCGCCAATGAACACCGCCTCGCCATCGGCCAACGCGTCCACGTCGCACTCAATGGCGTCGCTTAAAAAGCGGTCCAGCAGCACGGGGGAGTCGTTCGATACCCTTACCGCCTCGCGCATGTAACGCTCAAGGTCTTGTTGCTCGTGCACGATCTCCATGGCGCGGCCACCCAAGACGTAACTGGGTCGCACCACCAAGGGGTAGCCCAACGCTTGCGCTTTTTGTAGCGCCTCGTGCTCAGTACGCGCCGTGGCGTTGGGCGGCTGGCGCAGCCCGAGCTGGTGCAGCAATTGCTGGAACCGCTCGCGGTCCTCGGCTGCATCAATCATGTCAGGGCTGGTGCCGATGATGGGTACGCCGGCAGCCTCCAAACCGAGGGCCAGCTTCAGCGGCGTTTGCCCGCCGTACTGCACAATCACACCCACCGGCTGCTCTTTGTCCACCACTTCCAGCACGTCTTCAAGGGTAAGCGGTTCAAAGTACAGCCGGTCGGACGTGTCGTAATCGGTTGATACCGTCTCGGGGTTGCAGTTGACCATGATGGTCTCGTAGCCATCGTCGCGCATGGCCATGGCCGCGTGTACGCAACAATAGTCAAACTCAATGCCTTGACCGATGCGGTTTGGGCCGCCACCGAGCACCATGATTTTCTTTTTGTCGCTGGGCTCGGCTTCGCATACCGTTTCGTAAGTGGAATACATGTAAGCCGTGTGGGTAGCAAATTCGGCCGCACAAGTATCCACCCGCTTAAAGACCGGCCGAATGCCGTGGGCGTGGCGTCGTTGTCGCACCGCTTGCTCGGTGGTTTTGAGTAACTTGGCCAGGCGCCGGTCGCCAAAACCCTGTCGCTTCAGAGCAAACAAGGCCGGGGCATCAATGGCCTCCAAGGTGGTTTGCTCAAGAGCCAATTCGGTACGCACAATGTTGTGTATCTGCACCAAAAACCAGGGGTCAATACGCGTAATCGCGTGTACCTCGTCCACCGTCCAACCCTGCGCGAAGGCGTCACCCACATACCAAATGCGCTCCGGCCCCGGCTCGCCCAACTCGCGCTTGAGCAACTCACGGTCCACCGTTTTTTCGTTCATGCCGTCCACGCCCACCTCAAGGCCGCGCAGTGCTTTTTGAAAGCTCTCGGCAAAGGTTCGTCCAATGGCCATCACCTCGCCCACCGACTTCATTTGGGTGGTTAGGCGGGCATCGGCGCCAGGAAACTTTTCAAACGCAAAACGTGGCACCTTGGTCACCACGTAATCAATGCTGGGCTCAAAGCTGGCCGGGGTGGCACCGCCGGTGATGTCGTTGCGCAGCTCGTCTAGGGTAAAACCCACGGCCAACTTGGCTGCCACCTTGGCAATGGGGAAACCCGTGGCTTTAGACGCCAGAGCCGACGAGCGCGAAACCCGGGGGTTCATCTCAATGACGATCATGCGTCCGTCCCGTGGATTCACCGCAAACTGCACATTGGAGCCGCCCGTGTCTACGCCAATTTCGCGCAGCACCGCCAGGCTGGCGTTACGCATGCGTTGATATTCTTTGTCCGTTAGGGTTTGGGCGGGCGCTACCGTAATCGAATCACCCGTGTGCACCCCCATGGGGTCAAGGTTTTCAATGGAGCATACGATGATGCAGTTGTCCGCGCGGTCGCGCACCACCTCCATTTCAAATTCTTTCCAGCCCAGCAGCGACTCTTCGATCAACAGTTCGTTGGTCGGAGAAGCCTCGAGTCCGCGTTTGCAAATCGATTCGAATTCTTCTGCGTTGTAGGCAATGCCCCCGCCCGTGCCGCCCAGCGTGAAGCTCGGGCGTATCACCACCGGAAAGCCTACGGTGGCCTGTACCGCCCAGGCTTCGTCCATGCTGTGCGCAATGCCCGAGCGCGCCGAATCCAGGCCGATTCGGGTCATGGCATCTTTAAACTTCAGCCGGTCTTCGGCCTTATCGATGGCCTCGGGGCGTGCACCAATCAGCTCAACGGCATGCTGCTCTAACACCCCGTGCCGCCATAGGTCCAGCGCGCAGTTGAGCGCTGTTTGACCACCCATGGTGGGCAAAATTGCGTCTGGCCGCTCTTTTTCGATGATGCGCGCCACGGTTTGCCACTGAATGGGCTCGATGTAGGTCGCATCCGCGGTCTCGGGGTCGGTCATGATGGTCGCTGGGTTGCTGTTGATTAGCACCACGCGGTACCCTTCGGCGCGCAGCGCGCGACAGGCCTGCACCCCCGAGTAATCAAACTCGCACGCCTGGCCAATCACGATCGGGCCGGCGCCAATAATCAAAATGGTATGAATGTCTTGACGCTTTGGCATTACGCGGCCTCCATCATGGCCACAAATTGATCGAACACATACGCCACGTCGTGCGGCCCAGGAGAGGCCTCGGGGTGCCCCTGAAACCCCATGGCTGGCACGTCGGTGCGGGCAATGCCTTGCACCGATTGGTCAAATAAGCTCACGTGCGTGACCCGCAAATTCGCCGGCAGACCTTCGGCGGCTACCGCAAACCCGTGGTTTTGGCTGGTGATGCCAACCCGCCCGGTCGCGATTTCTTGCACCGGGTGGTTGGCCCCGTGATGGCCAAACTTCATCTTGTACGTGCAGGCACCGCTGGCCAAGGCCATGATTTGATGGCCCAAGCAAATACCAAACAACGGGACTTTCCGCGCCATGGCTGACTTGGCCACTGCAATGGCTGCGACGCAGGGCTCGGGGTCACCCGGGCCATTAGATAAAAACACCCCGTCGGGTTGATGGGCCCAGACCTCGTCCGCCGTGGTGTTGGCCGGCAGTACCGTGACACGGCAGCCGCGCTGCACCAGCATACGCAAAATGTTGCGCTTGACGCCCAAGTCCACAGCCACCACGTGAAAACGTGGTTGGGGCGGCTTGCCAAAGCCCTGACCAAGCTGCCACTCGCCTTCGTCCCAGATGTAGGGAGTCGCCGTGCTCACCCTCTGAGCAAGATTGGCGCCCGTCATGGCGGGCGCGCGTTGGGCCATGCCATGGGCCTCATCCACCACGGCCTGAGTCATGGCTTGGCCGGCATCAAGCGCCAGCACGCAGCCGTTTTGCACGCCGTGGGTGCGCAGGTGACGGGTTAAGGCGCGGGTATCGATCTGCGCAATGGCCACGGTGCCGTGGTGCTTAAGGTAATCGGGCAACGTGACCTGGTTGCGAAAATTGGATGCCACGGGCGAAACATCGCGCACCACCAAACCAGCGGCGTGGACCCGGGCCGATTCGGCGTCTTCGTCGTTGCTACCCACGTTGCCAATGTGGGGGTAGGTTAACGTCACAATTTGTTGCGCGTAGCTCGGGTCGGTTAGGATTTCTTGGTAGCCGGTAAGCGCCGTATTGAAGACCACCTCCCCCACTGCACTGCCCGAAGCGCCAACTGAAATACCTGAAAAACTTGTGCCGTCTGCTAAAACCAATACCGCTTGGGAAAAGTCCGACAGCACAAATCACTCCTAGATGGCAAAACCCCCTGAGTATATCTTAGTGCGGGGCCTTTTTTGCCCGACCAGCGCGCGTGCTGTACAGGCAAATGCCCGCGGCAACGGCTGCATTAAGCGACTCCTGCCCACCAGGCTGGGCGATTCGTACCCACTGCGCGGCGTGCCCTGCGGCCTGGTCTGACAAGCCCTTACCCTCGTTACCAATCAACCATGCACAGGGCCACACCCTGGGCATCTGGTGCAGCCATTGCCCCCGATGCGAACTGGTGGCCCACAGCGGCACGCGCAAATCCGCTAACGTGTCTGCAGGCTGATCTTCGACCAAATGAAGGGCAAAGTGCGCGCCCATGGCCGCGCGCAAGACTTTGGGCGACCACAGCCCCGCGCTGCCACGCAAAGCCACCACTTGTTGGTAACCAAACGCTGCGGCGCTGCGTAACACCGCCCCCACGTTGCCTGGGTCTTGCACGGCGTCCAGCACCACGGTGGCCACATCGGGACGCAACTCACCCGAGCCAGGCCAGGCCATTTGGGCAGCCACCGTGGGCGGCTGATCGAGTTGGCTGACCTGCCGCCACAACGCACTGGCCATGATTGCCTGCGGCACGTCCGGCGGTAACGCCAGGGCACCGGGTGCATCACGCCAAATCACCCTTAGCAGCCGTACACCCTGCTGCAGGGCGGCTTCTATCAGGTGCTCGCCCTCAAGCCAGCACACCCCCTCGTTGCGATACGCCGAGCCATGCCCGTGCAGTCGGCGCCACTGCTTGAGCACCGAGTTGCTCGCCGATTCAATGCGCGGCCAAGATGCGGACATCACACCTGCCCCCGCCATGCCTGGGCCGTGCGGTCAGCCGCCACCACCGGGGCAAAACTGCGCCGATGCACGGCACTGGCGCCTAAGCGCTGTAAGGCCTCAAGGTGTTGCTCGGTACCGTAGCCCTTGTGCTGGGCAAACCCATACCCAGGGTGGCACCGATCCAGTTCCACCATGAGGCGGTCGCGCGTTACCTTGGCCACAATCGACGCCGCGGCGATGCAGGCCACGCGGGCATCGCCACCCACCATCGCCTCGGCCAACATCGGCAAGCGCGGCAGTTGGTTGCCGTCTACCCATACCTTAACAGGGGCCAGCCGAAGGCCGTTCACCGCTCGCGTCATGGCCAACAACGTGGCTTGCAGCACGTTAAGCGTGTCCACCTCGGCCACCGATGCCTGCCCCACCGAAACACACAAGGCCTGCCCCATGATGACGTCAAACAACCGCTCACGCGCACGCGCACTTAAACGCTTGGAATCGTCCACCCCGGCAATGGGGCGTTGGTCATCCAAAATAACTGCCGCGGCAACCACCGGCCCAGCCAACGGGCCACGGCCAGCTTCGTCCACCCCCGCAATCAAGCCCGGCGGATGCCACACAAAACCTTGCTGCTCGGTGGGCTTAGACCACTTGTTGGATTGCTTCATAGGCCACATTAGGGTGAGGCGGAATCAATTGCGCGTGCAAGGCGGCCGTGGCTTGGCGCATCGCGGCGCACGCCTCGGGTTGGTTGAGCCAGTCAAGCGCGGCCTGCGCCAAGGCCTCGGCGGTGCAGGCCTCTTGCAACCGCTCAGGGTAAACCTCGCGCTCGAGCAAGATGTTGGGCAAGGCCACCCATGGCTGCAGCCGCTTGCGTTGCGTCATCCACCAACTCAGCCGCGGCATGCGGTACGCCACCACGGTGGGAGCCTGGCACAGCGCCGCCTCCAACGTGGCGGTGCCGCTGGCCACGCAGGCCACATCGCAGGCGCTGAGCACGCGATGCGCTTGACCCTCGCACAGTTGCACGGTGAGGCCCTGGCCAAACCGCTTTACCCCGCGGGCGACAAGCGGGCGTAACCCAGGGGCGACCGGCAGCCAAGCCTGCACGCGTCGGCTTTGCGCCATGTGGCGCAGGGCGTTCAGCATCACTGGCAGCAACGCGTCCACCTCGGCGACGCGACTGCCGGGCAACAGCGCCACACAGGCCCCAGCCGCGTCGTCTACCCCAAGCGCGCGGCGTGCCGCGGCACGGTCGGGCCGGACCGGCAAATGCTGGGCCAGCGGGTGCCCAACATAGGTAGCGGGTATACCAGCTTGTGCCAGCAGCGGCACCTCAAACGGAAACAAACACAGCACGTGGTCTAGTGCCTCGCGCATCAGCGCAAGCCGCTGCGGGCGCCAAGCCCAAACCGACGGGCAAACGTACTGCACCGTCGGCACACCAGCGCGGCGCAACCCGTTGGCTAAGGTTAAATTAAAGTCAGGCGCGTCCACCCCTACAAACACCTGAGGGGGCTGAGCCAGCCAACGCCGCAGCAACTCACGGCGCATGGCCACAATGCGCCGGTAGTGCCGCAACACCTCGACATAACCGCGAACCCCAAGTGCCTGTGACGACCACCACGTCTGCATGCCCAGCGCGCGCAGCGCGTCACCACCAATGCCTTGCACCTGCCAGCCCGCCCGATGCGCTTGCGCACAGCGCAACAAATCAGCGGCGAGAACATCACCCGATGCCTCGGCCGTGACCAAGCCAATCTTCATGGCCGTGACTGCGCTAGCGCACGATGCCGCGCCGCGCGTCCACCCCTTGCAAAAAGGTTTGCATCATCTGCACCTCGGCACTGGCCTCGGGGTAACGCGTGGCAACCTGGGGCAGTTGCAACATCGCGTCCTGCAACGACAAGCCGTCGCGATACAACAACCGGTGCATGGCTTTCACGGCCGCCAAACGCGATTGAGAAAACCCCCGGCGCTTGAGCCCAACACTGTTGACCCCGCGTGCGTCAGCTGGCTGCCCCTGTGTCATGACAAAGGGCGGTACGTCGGCAAACAGCAGGCTGCTCATGGCCGTCATGGCGTGCGGCCCAATACGCAAAAACTGTCGAACCACGGTAAACCCACCCAGCACGCACCAGTCACCCACGCTGACGTGGCCCGCCAGTTGACTGTTGTTGGCAAAAATGGTGTGACTGCCCACCACGCAGTCGTGGGCCAAGTGCACATAGGCCATGATGAAATTGTCGTCACCCAGCTCGGTGCGGCCACGCCCGGTGGCCGAGCCGATGCTAAAGGTACAAAACTCGCGAATTTGGTTGCGTGCGCCTATCACCAGCTCGCACGGCTCACCCGCATATTTCACGTCTTGTGGTGCGCAACCGAGTACGTTGTGCGAAGCAATGCGATTGTCCGCGCCTATGGTGGTATGCCCGTCGAGCATGCTGTGGGCCCCCACCTCGGTGCGCGCGCCAATACGCACGTGGGGGCCAATTACGGTGTAGGGGCCCACGCACACATCGTGGTCGAGTTGGGCGCCAGGGTCCACCAATGCGGTGGGGTGAATGCGTGTGGCCATGGCTTAAGCGATGCGCCGCATGGTGCACATCAACTCGGCCTCTACCGCCACGTCTTGTTCCACCCGAGCCACCGCAGAAAACTTGAAGATGCCGGCCTTCATGCGAGCCAAGGTCACTTCGAGTCGCAACTGGTCGCCAGGCTCAACCGGGCGCTTAAAGCGAGCCCCATCGATACCGGCAAAGTAATACACGGTTTGGTCGTCGGGCACCACATCCAGCGTTTCAAACGCCAGCAACGCGGCGGCCTGGGCCAAAGCCTCCAACATAAGCACGCCCGGCATGACCGGTCGATGTGGAAAATGCCCACCAAAAAAAGGCTCGTTCATGGTGACGTTTTTGAGCGCCACGATGCGCTCGCCTTTTTGCAAAGACTCCACCCGATCCACCAACAAAAACGGGTAGCGATGGGGTAGTTTTTGCAGTATTTGGTGAATGTCCATACTCAGTCCTTACGAGGGGTCTCAAGCTTGCGCAATCGCTCGCGCAGTCGGTGCAATTGTCGCAGGGTTGCGGCGTTCTTCTCCCACCTGTCGTGCGCATCCAGTGGAAACACACCGCTGTATCGCCCCGCCCTGTCAATTGACCGAGTCACCACGCTGGCTGCAGAGACATGCACATCGTCGGCCACGCGCAAATGCCCCAGCACAATCGCCCCACCACCCAGCGTGCAGCGCGCGCCTATCACCGCGCTGCCGGCCACCCCAACGCAACCGGCCATGGCGGTGTGGTTGCCTACCTGCACGTTGTGCCCAATTTGCACCAGGTTGTCGAGTTTGACGCCGTGGCCCAGCACCGTGTCGTCCAGCGCGCCACGATCAATACAGGTATTGGCGCCGAGCTCCACGTCGTCACCCACCCGCACCACACCCAGTTGCGCTATTTTTTCCCACCGTGGTCCATCGGGCGCAAAGCCAAACCCATCGGCCCCCAACACCACACCAGCGTGCATCACGGCGCGTGCGCCCACCACACAGCCCTGGCCCAGCGTCACGTGCGCGGCCAATCGCGCGTGCTCGCCCAGCACCGCACCCTCGCCCACCACGCTGTGCGCGCCCAGCACGCCATGCGCGCCGACTTGAGCGCCATCCTCAATGACGACAAACGGCCCCACGTGCACCGAGGCCGGCAACTTGACCCCGGGGGCCACGTACGCCGTGGGGTGCACACCGGGGGCCACCGGCGGCCTGACTCGCGAAGCCCACCATTGACTCAGACGCGCGTGATACAAATAGGGCTGTTCGGTGACCACGCAACTAACCCCCACGGGGGCACCTAACTGCGCCAAGAACGGCGGTAACACCACCACCGAGGCACGAATTTGCGCCAAATCGGCGGCGGTTTTTTGTGGGGTCAAAAAAGTCATCTCGCCCGCCTTGGCACGATAGGCGGGCGCCAAGGACGTAACCTGGGTATCCGGGTCACCCTGCAACTGGCCGCCCAGCGCGGCCACGATGTCGCCCAGGCGGATCGTCATCACGCGCGGCGACTTACTGCTTGGCCGCGGCCATGCCGCGCAACACCCGCTCCGTGATGTCGTGCTTGGCATCCATGTACACGGCCTCTTGAACGATCATGTCGTACTTTTCGGCCTTAGCCAAAGCGCGCACCACGCGGTTGGCTTGCTCAAGCAGTTTTTGCAGCTCTTCGTTTTGCCGCAGTGAGAGGTCCTCTTGAAACTCACGCTGCTTACGCTCAAGGTCTTGGCGCAACTGCACGATACCGCGTTCGCGCTGTAGCCTCGCCGATTCAGCCAGCGTCAACCGGTCTTTGTCATACCGCGTGCGCGCCTCACGCTCTTTCTCTGCCAACTCGCGCAAAACCGCTTCACGTTGCGCGAACTCAGCCTTGAGCTTGGTCTCGGCGGCCTTGGCTAGCGCCGACTCGCGAATGATTCGATCGGTGTTCACAAAGCCCACCTTGAACTCAGCCCAAGCCGCCGTGGAGACACACAACGCCAAGGCCAGCGACAGCGCGCGCGCGTGGAGTGAGAGATTCATCAAAAGCTTGTTCCAATCGAAAACTGTAAAGTTTGCATTTTATCGCCGTCCTGCTTGGATAGCGGCTTAGCCCAGGCCAGGCGCAACGGGCCAACCGGCGAAATCCAACTGATGCCCACGCCGCCAGAGGCACGCAACTTATTGGCGGTATCGGGGCAGTCAATGCCTGCACCGGCTGAACAGTAAACGTTACCTACGTCGACAAAGCCAAACATACGCAAGGTACGGTCGGTGCCCGCGCCAGGAAAGGGGGTGATGAACTCCATGTTGGCCAACACTTTACGGTCGCCCCCAACATTGAGTAGGTTGCTCGCCGAGCCATCCACCTTGGACTTACCGCCAAAGGTGCCTTGCTCGAAGCCCCGCACCGAGCCCAAACCACCGCCATAAAAGTTCTTAAATACCGGCAATGGCCGCCCACCGCTGCCCTGCCCCAACCCCAATTCGGTGTTCAGTGCCAGTGTGTAGCGTTTGGTCAATGGCCAGTATTGCTGAAATTGGTAATCCAACCGGGTGTACCTAAGCGTACCCAGCCCGGCTTCAAAGTTCACACGCTGCAGGCGCCCCTCGGTCGGCGCCAAAAAGCTGTCGCGCCCATCGCGCCGCCATCCCACCGTCAGCGGGTAACCTGAGGCCGGCGCGCCATACAAGGTGCGAAACTCTCGGTATGCATCGGGCAACGACGCACCGTCTTTGATGCGAATGGACTCCACCCCTAGGCCCACGTAAACCGTGTCGGTCTCGCTAAAAGGCAACCCAAAGCGCAATGCCCCCCCATTGGTGACCACGCTGTAGTTGGTATTGGCATCGGTGAGCTGCGAGTCGTACGGGCGCTGGGTTCGGCTGTACACGTCAATGGAGCGGGAAATGCCATTCTGTGTGAAATACGGGTCGGTGTGCGACAACGAAAATGTGCGGTTGTACTTGCTGGTGTTAACCTCCAAGCCCAAGTAATTACCCGACCCCAGCACGTTTTCAAGCTGCATCCCCAAGACCAGCGAAATTTTTTCCTCCTGCGAGTACGCCGCGCCAAGCGAGATGTTGCCCGTTGGGCGCTCGACCACACGCACCACCAAATCAACTTGGTCAGGTGTGCCGGTCACCGCACGGGTTTGTACGTCGACGTTGGTAAAGTAACCCAATCGATCCACGCGGTCACGCGACAAACGAATGCGGGCGCCGTCGTACCATGCCGCCTCACTTTGACGAAATTCGCGCCGAATCACTTCGTCGCGCGTGCGCTCGTTGCCTTCAATTTCAATGCGCCTCACATACACCCGGCGCGACGGCACGCCCACAAGCTCCAGCGTTACCAGCCCTTTGGCGTCGTCGGTTTGGGGCACGGTGTTAACTTGCGCAAAAGCGTAGCCAAATTCGCCAAAATAATTGCGCATGGCTTGCGCGGTCTCCTCCACCGTTAAGGCGTTGTAGGGCTCGCCCACGCGAATCGCCGACAGCCGCGAAAACGCCGCCTGTTTGCCGAGATAGTCGCCCGATAACTTGACTTCGGCCACCCGGTACTGGCGTCCCTCGTGCAAGTTAATGGTCAGCGTAATGGACTGCTTGTCTGGACTGATGCCGACCTGCGTGGACTCAACCGAAAAATTGATGTACCCGCGGGTGAGATAAAAGTTTTTAAGGGCTTCCAAGTCGGCAGCAAACTTGGGCTGAGCGTAGCGGTTGCTCTTGGTGTACCAGCTTAGCCATCCCCCCGTGTTGAGCTGCATCTCATCGAGTAAGGTGTCGGTGTCAAAGGCTTGGTTGCCCACCATTCGAATGGAGGTGATGGTGGCCGTTTCGCCCTCGATCACGTCAAAGCGCACGTTGACGCGGTTACCCCGCGTTGGGGTGACGGTACGCTGCACCTGTACCGCGTACATGCTTCGGGTGAGGTACTGACGCTTGAGTTCTTGCTCGGCACGCTCAGCCAAGGCTTGGTCGTAAGGCCGCCCCTCGGCCATGCCGATGTCACGCAGTGCCTTCAGTATCACATCGTCTTTAAACTCTTTGAGCCCGGTAAACGATACCTCGCCCACCAGCGGCCGCTCCTGCAACTGAACCACCACCTGACGTTGCAGCACGTTGACTTTGACGTCAGTAAACAACCCCGTGGCAAACAGCGCCGAAATTGCTGCCGTAGACTTGTCTTCAGTGAAGGTGTCGCCCACTCGAAAGGGTAAGGTGGCAAATACCGTGCCGGGTTCTACCCGCTGCAAGCCTTGAACTTTGATGTCCTCAATCACAAAGGGCTCGGCGGCCGTGGCCACCATAACCACGGCCAACAACCCAAGCAAGGCGCGGCGCACAGACCATGCCAGCCGCTGAACCCAAGATACGTTTGTTTGATGCATAAGAAGTTGCAAATGTGTTTACAGCGCGAGGCGCCACAAATCGTTGAAAATCGCCAAGCCCATTAGCGTGCCCACCACCGCCAAGCCCACCTGTTGCAGGCGTTGCATCCAACGGGGGGGCAGCGGCCGCCCGCGCACCGCCTCAATCAAATAATACATGAGGTGCCCGCCGTCTAGCATGGGAATGGGCAGCAAGTTAAGCACCGCCAAGCTCGTGCTCATTAACCCCAAAAACGCCACGTAAGGCTGCCAGCCAGCGCTGGCGGTTTGACCGGCCACCTGCGCCACCGTGACTGGCCCGCTTAGGTTGCGCCACGACAAGTCGCCCAGCAACATGTTGCCCAACATGCGCACAGACAACGCAGCCATGTGCACCGTTCGTTGCACGCCATAGGCCAAACCCTCCCACCCACCGTGGTGCAGCGTCTGCCTTGCCTGGTCAGCCCCCAACATAATGCCCGCGCGCGGCACCGGCTGCCCCTGTGCATCAGGCATCACCTCGGGGCGCAGCACCAACTCAAGATTCTGCTCACCGCGCTCAATCTGCCACTGCATGGTGCCGTTGCTGCGCACGATGCGCTGGCGTAAGTCCGCAGCATCGGCCACCGGTTGGCCGTCTACCCGTATCACACGGTCGCCCACTTGCACGCCAGCGCGCGCGGCAGCTCCATCAGGCAAAACCTGCTGCACCGTGGCCGAGGCGTAAGGCAAAGCCACCCCCACCTGGCCAAGCGTGGCGGCGTTAGGCTCAGCACCATGTAAGCGGCTCACGCGCAACCGCAGCTGCTGGGTTTCCCCATCGGCTCGTTGCACCCACCAGTCCATGTCGCGACCTTGCACCAGCGCATCGACCACCAGCAAGCGCAACTCTGCCAAACTGTTTACAGCTTCGGGCGCGCCACCTTGAATCGCAGCCATGGTTACCCGATCTCGCGCCTGCAAGCCAGCTTGCTGCGCCACGCTACCTGGTGGTGGTGTCGCCAGCACTGGGGCCCAGCCCTGCAGCCCACCCCAAGCCACAGCGGCATACAGCAGCACGGCCAAAAGTCCATTGGCCAGCGGGCCAGCGGCCACAATCGCAGCTCGAGCCGCCAAGGGTTGACGGTTGAACGCACGCGGTTGCTCGGCTACCGACACCGGGCCGTCTGCCTCATCCAGCATGCGCACGTAGCCACCCAACGGAATCCAGCCAATCACCCACTCGGTACCGTCGGCGCCTAACTTGCGTCGCCACAACGGCCGCCCGAATCCGACCGAAAACCGCAGCACCTTCACACCAAGCCATTTGGCGACGCGATAGTGACCGTACTCATGGATGGTGATGAGCAAACCCACACCAAAAATAAAGGCCAGCACCGTCACCCCGCACTCCCCAGCCGCATCACCCAGGTTTGCGCCAGCTCACGGGCGCGGGCATCAAGGGCTCGCAAGGCCTCAAGACTGTCCGGGGGCTGATACGCCAAAGCGTCCAGCGTCTCTTGATTGACGCGCGCGATGTGGGCAAAGCCCAAGCGCTGCTGCAAAAACGCAGCCACTGCCACCTCGTTGGCGGCGTTAAGCACGGCCGTGGCGCCCTCGGGCATGGCAAGGGCCTGCCACGCCAGCGGCAGGCAAGGAAAGCGCTTGGCATCAGGCGGCTCAAAGGTCAAACTGCCCAAGGCCGAAAAATCAAGCGGTGCGGCGCCCGAGGCCATGCGTTGCGGCCACGACAGGCCGTAGGCGATGGGCACGCGCATATCGGGTGTGCCCAATTGGGCCACCACCGAGCCGTCGTGGTACTGCACCATGGAGTGCACCACACTTTGCGGATGAATCACCACCTCGATTCGCTCTGGTGGCATGGCAAACAGGTGATGCGCCTCAATCACCTCCAGCGCCTTGTTCATCATGGTTGCCGAGTCCACTGAAATCTTTTGCCCCATGACCCAATTGGGGTGCGCCACGGCCTCGGCCGGGGTCACTGCCGCTAAAGTGGCCGGGTCGCGTTGTCGAAACGGTCCCCCCGATGCGGTCAGGATAATTTTTTCCACGCGTTCGGCCCATGTGGTCGCGTCGTCGGGTAAAGACTGAAACACCGCCGAATGCTCACTGTCGATGGGCAACAGCGTGGCACCGCCCCGCGCCACGGCGTCCATGAACCAACGCCCACCCACCACCAGCGCTTCTTTATTGGCAAGCAACAACCGTTTGCCGGACTCGGCCGCGGCCAAGCATGGCGCCATACCCGCGAACCCCACAATCGCCGCCATCACCGCGTCCACCGGTTCAGCGCTGGCCACCTGACACAGGGCCTCAGGCCCGTGCGCCACACGGGTGGGCAGCCGCCGGGCGCGGAGTTGCTCGGTCAGCGTGGCGGCGGCGGCCTCATCGGCCATGACCGCCCACGTTGGGCGAAACTGCGCGCATTGCTGCACCATGCGCTCCACTTGGGTGGCCGCCGTAAGGGCATAAACACCAAAGCGTTGGGAGTGCCTGGCCACCACGTCCAGCGTGTTTTGCCCAATCGAACCGGTGGATCCGAGGACGGTTATTTGGGCATGAGCAGGGAGGGTTTGCATCAGCCGATTTATAGCACCAGCCAAAGCGCCACGGGCATCAGTGGCAGCAGCGCGTCCAGCCGGTCGAGTACGCCACCGTGGCCCGGCAACAACGCGCTTGCGTCTTTGACGCCGGCACTGCGCTTGACCATGGACTCAAATAAGTCGCCCATCACCGTCACCGCGGCCAGCCCCAGCCACACCAGTACCGCCCACACCACGCCCCGCTCGGCGGCCTGCGCGTAAACCGTTGGACCCCACTGGCCTTGCGGGTCAAACCACACCAACCATGCCCAACCCCACAGGCACACCCCTACGGCGCCACACGCCACGCCTTCCCATGTTTTACCTGGGCTGATGCGGGGCGCCAGCTTGCGCCTACCCCACAGGCGCCCGCCACCGTAAGCCAAGCTGTCGGCCACCCAAGCAATGGTGAGCACCGAAAGCAAAAACGCTGGCCCTCGCTGGTGCAACTGCAACAAGCTCCACCAACTGGTTAACAACAGCAGCCACCCCCCACCTAGGCGCCACGTGGGCGCAACGCGCACCCAATGTCCGGGTCCCCAACGCAAACCAGCAATCAATGCCAACAGCCACAGCCCGGCCACAACACCCACGCCAACGGGCTCTGCAGGCAACGGCCTGACCACCCACCAAGCCGCCACACACAACAACACGGCGGAAACCGCAGAGGCACGCCAGCGTAAGCCATTGAGCTTGCCCCATTCCCAAAAGGCCCCGGCCATGAGAAACAACGCCAAGGCGGCAAACAGCCACGGCGCAGCAGCAAACAAAGCAGGAAGGGCGACCGCCAACAACACGCCAGCGGTGATGACACGTTGCCTAAGCATGGCAGCAACGGCCGCTAGACCGCCATGATGTCCTGCTCTTTGCTGGCAACGATTTTGTCGATCTCGGCGATATGACGATCGGTGAGTTTTTGTATCTCATCTTGCGCGCGGCGCTCCTCGTCTTCGGAGATGACTTTGTCTTTCACCAACCGTTTAAAGGCGTCGTTGGCGTCGCGGCGCAAATTGCGCACCGCCACCTTGGCCTGCTCGCCTTCACCGCGCACCACCTTGGTGAGTTCACGCCGCCGCTCTTCTGTCATGGGCGGCATGGGCACGCGAATCAACTCGCCCTGTGCCGCCGGGTTCAACCCCAAATCGGAGTCACGAATGGCCTTTTCAATTTTGGCGGCCATGTCCTTCTCCCAGGGCGAAACGCCGATGGTGCGTGCATCAAGCAGTGAGACGTTGGCCACCTGCGAGATGGGCAGCTTGGCGCCGTAGTACTCCACTTCGACGGTATCAAGCAGCCCTGGGTTGGCCCGCCCGGTTCGCACTTTTTGCAGGCTTTGCTTGAGCAACGCCAAGGTGTTGTCCATTTTGGACGACGCGTTGCTGCTGATTGTTGCGGTCTCGCTCATAAAGCCCCCAAGGCGTTGGAGTTACACATGCACCAGCGTGCCCTCATCCTGGCCATCAACCACCCGGTGCAGCGCCCCAGGCTTGTTGATGGAGAACACGCGAATCGGCAGTTCCCGATCGCGACATAAGGCGAACGCCGTGGCGTCCATGACTTGCAAATTGCGATGCATGGCGTCGTCAAAGGTGATGCGGTCAAAACGAACCGCGGTCGGGTCTTTCTCCGGGTCAGCCGAGTACACCCCTTCAACCCGGGTGGCCTTAAGTACCACCTGCGCGCCAATTTCAGCCCCGCGCAACGCCGCTGCCGTGTCGGTGGTAAAGAACGGGTTGCCGGTACCCGCCGCAAACACCACCACTTTGCCCTCTTCGAGGTATTGCAAGGCCTTGGGGCGCACATAGGGTTCCACCACCTGCTCAATGCTAATGGCCGACATGACCCGCGCCATGACGCCTTGCTTGTCTAGGGCATCGGACAAAGCCAGGGCATTCATCACCGTAGCCAACATGCCCATGTAATCGGCGGTGGCCCGGTCCATACCCACCGACCCACCGGCGACGCCGCGAAAAATGTTGCCCCCACCAATCACAATCGCCACCTGTGTACCACCGCGCACCACGTCACCGATTTCGCTGACCATGCGCCCAATGGTGCCCGGGTTGATACCGAACGCGTCGTCGCCCATTAGGGCCTCACCAGAGAGCTTGAGCAAAATGCGGTTGTATCGAGCCATGGTTGGGTGCGATGGTGTGAAGACGTACGTGGCGTTTTTACCCTTGGCGGGCCGCAGCGACCTGAGCGGCTACTTCAGCGGCGAAGTCGTCGGCTTTTTTCTCAATACCCTCACCCACCACGTACAACGTAAATCCGTACACAGTGGTGTTTTCAGCTTTGAGCATTTGGGCCACGGTTTGCTTGTCGTTTTTAACAAATGGCTGATCCAACAAACTGACTTCCTTGAGGTACTTAGCCACGGCCCCATCGATCATTTTGGCGGCAATATCAGCTGGTTTGCCCGCCTCTTGGGCCTTGGCCTTGGCCACCGCACGCTCTTGCTCGACCAACGCGGCAGGCACATCGGCGCTGGAGAGGGCAACCGGTTTCATCGCCGCAACGTGCATGGCGACGTCGCGCGCGGCCTGCTCGCTGCCTTCGTATTGCACCGTTACGCCAATGCGGGTGCCGTGCAAGTAGCTGGTTACGGCGTGCCCCTGGCTGCGCGCCACACGCCGAATGCTCATGTTTTCGCCAATCTTGCCAATCAGCCCTTTGCGCGCATCCTCCACCGTGGGTCCAAAACCATCCACGGTAAGGGGCAGGCTCGCCAACGCGTCAATATCGGCCTGCCCGTGCTGCACAGCCAAATCAGCCACGCCCTGGCAAAACGCCATGAAGCTGTCGTTCTTGCTGACAAAATCGGTCTCGCAGTTCACCTCAACCATCGCCGCCTCGTTGCCCACGATGGCGCACGCCACCACACCTTCGGCGGTGATGCGGCCTGCGGCCTTGCCCGCCTTGTTACCCAGTTTGACACGCAAAATCTCAACCGCTTTGTCCATGTCGCCGTTGGCCTCGGTTAGAGCCTTTTTGCATTCCATCATGGGCGCGTCGGTCTTGGCCCGTAGTTCGCCCACCATGCTGGCAGTGATTGTCATGGTCTTATCTCTCCACTGGCGCTCCAACCTTTGGCTCGAGCGCGGTTGTAAAAAAGGGGCCTTTCAGCCCCGCGGTGCCTGCGTTGGCTTCAGGCGTTGGCGTCGCCCTCTTCGACTTCAACGTACTCGTCTTCGCCGGTGACGCTGCGCACCAGTTGGTCGACCGACTGGTTGCGCCCTTCAATGACCGCGTCCACCACCGCGCGCACGTACAGCTCAACGGCGCGCGCCGAGTCGTCGTTGCCCGGAATGACGTAGTCGATGCCCTCGGGCGAGTGGTTGGTGTCCACCACGCCAATCAGCGGCACGCCGAGTTTTTGCGCCTCAGCGATGGCGATTTTGTGATAACCCACGTCCACCACAAACATGGCGTCGGGCAATGCCGTCATGTCCTGAATGCCGCCGATGTCGCGCTCGAGTTTGTCCACCTCACGCCCTAGGGTGAGCTGTTCTTTTTTGCTCATGTGATCCAAACCAGCCTCTTGCTGCGCCTTGAGATCTTTGAGCCGCTTGATGGAGGTTTTGACGGTTTTGAAGTTCGTCATCATGCCGCCCAACCACCGCTGGGTCACATAGGGCAGGCCGCCGCGCATTGCCTCGTTGGCAATGATGTCCCGCGACTGGCGCTTGGTGCCCACGAGCAACAGCGTGCCGCCGTTGGCCGAGAGTTGCTTAACGAACTTGAGCGCCTCTTCAAACTTGGGCAGCGACGCCTCGAGGTTGATGATGTGGATTTTGTTGCGATGGCCGTAAATATAGGGGGCCATCTTGGGGTTCCAAAAGCGCGTTTGGTGCCCAAAATGGACGCCGGCTTCTAACATTTCACGCATGGAAACGGACATACTGATTCCTTGTTCACGAGGTTGGGTCTTAGGTCGCCTTACCACCACACCGAAGTGCGGCACCTGTGCAAAAGCGCCCGCGATTTTGACCGCCCACTCCTGCGGCCCCGGGGCCGTCGGCCCAGCGGTCGCAACAGATGCATTGTCAAGCCCGGTATTGTAGCGCAACCGCCGCCACCCATGGACGCCGCCGCAGGAGTGTGCCAACATCTAGGCATGCGCGAACACCCCTTACGACAACACCTTGAATTGGCGCTGGCGACGGCGCAACAACCCAACGCTCAGGCCACCATGCTGCGTTTGGACGCGGACGACGCCCGGTTACAGCTTGAGCACGTGCTTGGCCACCCCGAGAGTGCCGCCCTGCCCCTTCGTGGGCAACGGGTTTCAGTCAAAGACCTGTTTGACGTGGCCGGCCAGGTTACGGCCGCCGGCTCGGTGCTGTTGGGCGAGGCCCGGGTGCCGGTTAAGCCGGCGCCTCACGACGCCACCGTGGTGGCACGGCTACGCCAGGCCGGCACGGTACTGATGGGGCGCAGCAACATGAGCGAATTTGCCTACTCTGGGGTTGGCATCAACCCCCACCACGGCACACCCATCAACCCGGCTGACCCCGCGGTGCACCGAGTGCCGGGCGGCTCGTCCAGCGGCGCAGCGGTTTCGGTGGCCTTAGGTATTGCCGACATTGGCCTGGGCACAGACACTGGGGGGTCGCTTCGAATACCTGCAGCACTTTGTGGGCTGGTCGGGTTCAAGGCCACGGCTGGCCTTGTGCCGCGAGACGGCTGCCTGCCGCTTTCAACCACGCTAGACACGGTGGGTGCCATCACGCGTAACGTTGCCGATGCCATTGCCGTGCACCGCGTCATGGCGCAGGCCCCTACCCCGCTGCCGCCAACTGCCGCGCGGCGACTGGGTATTGCACGGAGATACTTTCAAGACAACATGGACGACGGGGTCAGCGAGGCCTGGACCCGTGCGCTGCGCTTGCTGCGGGCCGCAGGCCACGAATTGGTTGAACTTGAACTGCCCGAGTTAGACGAGATTGCCGAACTCAACGCCAAGGGCACGTTATCGGCAGCCGAGAGCTACGCGCTGCATCGGCCTTGGCTGGCCTTACACCGCGAAGCTTACGACCCACGCGTGTTGGCCCGCATTTTGGGCGGCGAGCACATGCTGGCAGCCGATTACCTTGAACTGCAGCGCGCCCGAGCCGAGTGGATCAACCGAATGCAAGCCGCACTGGCTGGGGTGGACGCCATGATTTCACCGACCACACCCTTGGTGGCGCCGGTGCTGGCCGACATCGCACCCGGGGCCGAGCGCGACGCCGCGTTCAACCGCGTTAACCTTACGCTGTTGCGCAATCCATCGGCCATCAATTTGCTCGATGGCTGCGCGTTATCACTGCCCTGCCACGCGCCGCACGAATTGCCGGTTGGACTGATGGTGTGGCACCACGCGCACCACGACGCTCAGGTTTTGGCTGTATCCGCCGAGGTGGAGCAGGCCTTAGCGGCCGTGACGCAAACGGCTTAGCGTCGTATCAAAGCAGCAACATTTGCAGCACCTGGGTGGCCACCATCAGCGCCACCGGCGACAAGTCGACGCCGCCCAATAAGGGAATCCAGCGCCTGATAGGCCCCAGCAACGGTTCGAGTAACCGGGCCAAGGTATACATGACGCCGTTTTGCGGCTGCACCCAAGACAGCACGGCATAGCCCAACACCAAATAAAAAATGCCTTGCAGCAACACCTTCAGTATCATGCGCGCGGCCAACACCGGAATGCTCAACACCCACCCCGCCCCACCGGTGATGACACCGGCCTGCAGCAAAGCCGCGTACCACAGCCCGGCGTAAGCCAACGCCAACACCACCGCAGCCATCAAACTCACGCCATCAAGCCGGCCACGCCCCATCGAGGCCGGTAGCACACGCCGCAGCGGGTTCACCAGCCAATCGGTAAGCGCCACCACAAACCGCCCTGGCTGCACCACCAAGGACAGCCCAACCCACGCCAACCATGTGCGCAGCAAGGCCGCGCCAATTAAAAAGAAAGCGACCGTCTCCAAAATCATCAGCAACGCCTGCACCCTTACCTCCTGCTTGTCGTTTGCGCCAAAAACCCTACCGGCCTGGTTTACCCGCAGCGCCCCGCTTGCCACGGCTCTTGCTCGAGGTCGCTCCGGCGGCTCGTTTGTTGCCAGACGCCGCCCTAGGTTGCCCTGCCCCCTTACCGTTTTTACGTGGCACAGGGGGTACGGCAGCGGCGTTTAGGCCTGCGTCACGCACCAACCGAAAGTCAATGCGTCGACCATCCAGATCAACCCGGCTGACTTGAACCCTTACCTTGGCACCAATTTGGTAACGCACCCCAGTGCGCTCGCCACGCAGCTCTTGACGCACCTCATCAAAATGAAAATACTCGCCGCCCAACTCGGTGATGTGCACCAAGCCCTCAACATACACCGACTGCAGCACCACAAACAAGCCAAACCCAGTGACCCCGGTGATTTGCCCATCAAATTCCTCACCCAAGTGCCCGCGCATGTACCAGCACTTGAGCCACGCCTGGACGTCGCGGCTGGCCTCATCGGCCCGCCGCTCTTGCATGCTGCAGCGTAACCCCGCGGCTTCCCAGGCCTGGGTTTGCGCTTTACGCGACGGCTTACGGCCAGCGTGTGAGCCGCCCTGCGCATCAGCAACTAAGGGCCACACCGGCTGCCCCTGCTCAAGCACCAAGGCCTTAAGGCAACGGTGCACCA